>CAYNVT010000043.1:0-30090 GCA_964400685.1 uncultured Bacteriovoracaceae bacterium
AATGGGCGGGTTTTGTCAAGATGCGATTCCTTTGTTTGATCATTTAATTATGCTTGTAACAGAAAGAAAGACCTGGTTGAAAATATGCTCAAACAGTGTATTGAAATTCCATGAACGACATGAAACCAAGACGGCTTATGTGTTATGCATCCGGGGCCATGCGAGGCGTCTATTATGCGGGTGTGATGAGGGCGATGGCCGAGGCGGACATAGAATTCGATGAGTTCGCCGGCATCAGCGTTGGCTCCACAGGGGCGGCCTGGCATGCCGCAGGGCAGGGGATAACGGGCCTTGACACATGGCTTATGATCGCAGTTGAAAAGCTTACACTTCACCCTTTCTTCAACAACAATACCTCAAAAAACCTGGACTGGATGATAGCGAACGATACCCTTCCCAGGCTCGATGTCGAGGGGCTCAAGAAATCGGGCAAGACGGTTCATATAGGAGTCTCTGAAATAAGGCCGTTCCTTGAATGGGGTAAAGGGATGTTCAGGAGAAGGTATCTGAGCTTCAAAGGCGATTTTGATACCGTGGATCTTCTGACCGCGATCAGGGCGAGCTGCCACATGCCTTTCATAAACGGCATATTTTCATCTACCCTTATCGGCGGAAAAAAATACCTTGACGGCGGGCTGACCGGCCGCATTCCACTTGATGCAGCCGATCTGAACAGGTTCGATGAAATATGGCTGGCAGCGGCATCTCCCAACGCCATACGTGAACTGGGCTCGAGCATCCCGGAAGAGACAAAGCATAAACTCCATATAATCACACCCAGCAGGGAGCTGCCTGTAAGGCGCATCGAGATCGACAAGATAAAATTTCAGGATACCGCCAATATCGGCTATTACGATACCATAAAGGCCTTCCATACAAGATCCGGGGGAAGGATAATCAATGGATAAACCCATCGAAGTTCTCGTCGCGGGCCGTCTCAATGTTGATTATCTGTCAGTACTTGAACGTTACCCGGAGGAAGATACAAAAATAAGGATAATTGAACGCATCTCAGATATCGGCGGCCAGGGAGGCAATACGAGCTGCTGTATAAACAGGCTTGGCGGCAGACTCAAATTCATGAGCCGCATAGGCGATGACGACGAGGGCAGGTTCTGCATAGAACTCATGAAGAAAAGCGGTATCGATACAGGTTCGATCCGGATTGTCAAAGGCGGGCATACGACTGTCTCTTTTGTCTTCATCTCGCGCCTGAGCGGTAAGCGCACCCTCATGTACGAGTCCGAAAACCTTCCTGACCTGAAGCTTGACAGGAATATGAGGTCTTCGATTTCAAATGCGAGAGTTCTGCTCCTCGACCCGTCGGGCACCCACCTGGCTTTGGAACTCAAGGCGATAAAGAACAGGCCTCCGATTGTTTATGACTGCGAGAGATGGCGCGAAGGCATATATGATATGATGGAACTTGCCGACTATTTTGTGCCATCATCTCTGTTTCTGAAAGATGAAAAGATGGGCTTTAAAACATCAGATCCGATAGAGGGCATTAAAATCCTCGCCCGGAAGGTTCCGAACAGGCTTATAATGACCGACGGGAAAAACGGCGCATATTTCATCAGGAACGGGTCCATATTTAATATCAGGCCTCCTGAAGTGAAAATAGTCGATACGACAGGTGCGGGTGACAATTTTCACGGCGCATTGGCTCTGGCGCTGAGCAGGAATTTTACGCTAGAGGATTCAGTCAAACTCGCCATAGCCGTCGCAACGCTCTCATGCTCCGGGTACGGAGGCAGGGCCGCCGTACCTGAATGGGGCAAGGCCTTGAACATTTCAAAAAGCCTTAAAGCGTTAAGGGTATGCGACGCTTAAAAACCGGGGCAAATATTTTTTGACAGCACCTGTTATTTAATGCATATTTTTTAAAGACTGGCTCAGCTGGTCTCAATACCGGTTTTCTTAACTGTATGCAGGAGGATGCTTATGAAGAAATCTGTTCTGGCAATATTTATTACGGCAATATTCGCCCTTCCCGTCTTCGCAGCCGATACGATCAAGATCGGAGTTGCGGGCCCGCACAGCGGAGACCTCGCGTCTTACGGAATACCCAGCGCCAATGCCGTGCAAATTGTAGTGGATGACATCAATGCAAAAGGCGGCATCAACGGCCGAAAAGTAGAAATCATAAAACTTGACGATGTATGCAAACCCGAGCAGGCAACCAATGTCGCCCAGAAGCTGGTTTCAGAAAATGTTGCCGCAGTCGTAGGCCATATATGCTCGGGTGCTACGCGAACAGCGCTGAGCACATACCGCGATGCAAAGATTATAACGATTTCACCATCGGCCACCAAGACAGACCTGACGACATCCAGGGCATATCCCAACTTTTACAGAACGATAGGTTCAGACCAGCTACAGGCCGAACTCATGGCAGACTTCTCCATAAACAAGCTTAAACTCAAGACCTTCGCCGTCATACACGACAAGGGCGATTACGGCAAGGATGTCGCGGAGTACGCAAAGGCATATCTTGAAAAACACGGCGGCAAGGTCATGCTGTTCGAAGGTATCACCCCGGGAGCAGTGGACTATTCGGCTATCATACAGAGAATAAAGAGGCAAAAGGTCGATGTGGTCATTTACGGAGGCTATCATCCCGAGGGCTCCAAGATAGTAAGCGGTATGAGAAAAAAAGGCATGAAAACCGTTTTCATCTCGGATGATGGCCTGAAGGACGACACCTTCATAAAGGTTGCCGGCAGATATGCGGAAGGCGTGTATGCAACAGGCCCCACAGACACGACGAAACTGAAACTTGCGCAGGAGGCGATAGCAAAACACAAAAGCCGTTTCGGTTCAGACCCCGGAGCATTCTATCTGAACGCATATTCCGCGATCCTGGCCCTAACGAATGCGATAAGCAAAGCGGGTTCGACAAATTACGATGCAGTGGGCAAGGCACTCAGGACACAGTGGGTCGAGACGCCTCTGGGCAAGATAAGCTTTGATGCAAAGGGCGATGCAAAGGGCATAGGATTCTCGGTCTTTGTCGTGAAAAACGGCAAATACGAGCAGGTTAAATAGACTTGCAGGGGGCGGGCAATCCGCCCCTTTCTTTTTTAAGGATGGAATATTTTCTCGAACTCTTCTTCAGCGGCCTCACAAGGGGCAGCATCTACGCCCTGCTGGCTCTCGGCTACACAATGGTCTACGGCATTATCGCCCTGATCAATTTCGCTCACGGTGAGATCTACATGATAGGGGCCTTCACGGCCCTGATCGCTGCAAGCATTCTGGCTCTGCTCGGAATAAGCGGCCTGTCCCTTCTGGTCCTTGCAGGTGCGATTGCAATAGTCTATGCATCATCCTACGGCTATACGGTTGAGAAGATCGCCTACAAACCGCTCAGAAACGCGTCCCGGCTCTCGCCTTTAATCAGCGCGATAGGCATGTCCATATTCCTGCAGAATTATGTGCTGCTGGCCCAGACATCTGACTTCGTGAGCTTTCCTCAGCTGATACCTGATTTCGAGTTCATGGAAAGGTTCCGCTCCTTCATGCAGCCTTCGGACCTTGTCATAATATCCACTACGGCGGTAACGATGGTACTGCTGACAATCTTCATCAGGTTCACGAAGATCGGAAAGGCCATGCGCGCAACCTCACAGGACAAGACCATGGCAATGCTTTCAGGCGTGAACGTCGACCGCGTTATTTCAGTCACATTCATAACCGGTTCTGCGCTTGCCGCAGTGGGCGGAGTGCTGATATCGTCCCATGTAGGACAGATAAACTTCTATATAGGCTTCATCGCGGGGCTCAAGGCATTTACGGCCGCGGTCCTCGGAGGCATCGGAAGCATTCCCGGGGCCGTGTTAGGCGCCATGATACTCGGATGCACCGAAAGCTTTGCCGCTGGATACATATCAAGTGACTACGAAGATGTTTTTGCATTCGGTCTATTGGTGCTCATACTTATATTGAAACCATCAGGCCTGCTCGGCAGGAAGACCTCGGAAAAGGTGTAGAGTTAAATGCGGAAGACAGGAGACAGAAGACAGTAGAAAACCATGAATAGAGCTCATTTCACATATAAAGGTATCCAGTGGACAAAATGAACAGGGCCGTTAAGGAAACGCTTAATTCTCTTGTTGTTGCGGTCTGGTTCATGTTCCTCACCTTTCCCATAATGGCGGTCAAGGTAAATACGGTCGAGAAGGTCATTAGATGGCGTCTAATGAATATAGTGTATGTGGGTGCGTGCGCTTTTGTGCTGTCTTTCTTCTGGCGGTATCTGATGAGAAGGAGGCTTAAGAAAAAGGATGATGAAACCACATGGCAGAACCGCACCGCCTTAAATCTCAAGCAGCAGAAAAAGTTGATGCCGCTCCTGGCAGCTGCCCTTCTCGCCGCAGCAATTGCGTTCCCCCTTGTATTCTCAAGCTATCAGGTCTCGGTCGTGACCACGGCGCTCATGTATGTAGTTCTCGGTCTGGGCCTTAATATAGAGGTCGGTCTTGCAGGCCTGCTCGACCTCGGCTATGTGGCGTTTTATGCGGTAGGCGCATACACCTATGCGCTGTTATACCACCACTTCGGGATGAGTTTCTGGCTTGCTCTGCCTATCGGTGCAGTACTTGCAGCCATGTTCGGGGTTTTGCTGGGGCTTCCGATTCTCAGGCTAAGGGGCGATTATCTGGCTATAGTGACGCTCGGCTTCGCCGAGATCATAAGGCTGGTGCTCAATAACTGGAGCAGCTTTTCCATGGGACCGAGCGGTATTGCGGATATCGCGCCGCCTTCGGTCTTTGGCAGGACGCTGACATTGAACCAGTCGAGTGATTTCATCTATTATATCATGGTCGTCCTTGTGATCCTGACAATATTCGTAGTGGGAAGGCTCAGAAATTCGCGCATCGGAAGGGCCTGGATCGCCATGAGGGAAGACGAAACCGCCTGCCAGTCCATGGGCATAAACATAACAAAGGCCAAACTTACCGCATTCGCCCTTGGCGCAACATGGGCCGGCATGATGGGATGCGTATTTGCGGCCAAGACCACATTTGTGAACCCCGCCAGCTTCACATTCTGGGAATCGATAATAGTCCTTTCAATCGTCGTACTCGGAGGCATGGGTTCGATCGCGGGCGTTGTCCTCGGGGCCTTCATCCTGATACTGCTGCCGGAATATCTGCAGTCAATCTCACAGATACGGATGATAATATTCGGGGCATGCATGGTGCTGATGATGGTCTTCAGACCGCAGGGCATAATAAGCAGCGTCAGGCAGCACTACCGCTGGAAGGAGAACTGCTGAAATGGGCCATGTCCTTGATGTAAAAGGCCTGTGCATGCAGTTCGGAGGGCTGAGTGCGCTCACTGATATAAATCTCGCTGTCAAGAAGGGGGAGATTGTTGCACTGATCGGGCCCAACGGCGCCGGCAAAACGACATTCTTCAACTGCGCTACAGGGATATATGAACCCACGAAGGGAACCATAACAGCGACCCCTGGAGATGGGCATGAGACAGTCCTCAACGGTCTCAAACCTGACGAAATCACTGAAAAAGGGCTTGCCAGAACATTTCAGAATATAAGGCTCTTCAAGAAGATGACCGTGCTTGAAAACGTCATGGTGGCCAGGCACTGCCGGACGAAATCAGGGATTCTCGGGGCGATATTCAGGACTGAGGGTGTGCGCAGGGAGCACAAGGATACGATTGATTATGCATACCGGATGATTAAACGGTTTTCCCTCGAAAGGCATGTAAACGTCCTTGCCGGAGAGCTCCCATATGGCGATCAGAGGAGGCTTGAGATTGCGAGGGCGCTTGCAACCGAGCCGTTCCTGCTCCTGCTCGATGAGCCCGCAGCCGGGATGAACCCGAAGGAAACCGAAGAGCTCGATCAGTTGATTAAATCAATCCGCGATGAAGACGGCATATCTATAATGCTCATCGAACATGATATGAAGCTCGTAATGAGCATATCCGACAGGGTGTATGTAATCGATTACGGCCAGATGATAGCAGAGGGTAAGCCTGCTGAAATTGCAACGAATCCGAAGGTCATCAAGGCTTATCTCGGAGAGGAATTCGATGCTTGAGATAAGGAATCTGAGCACATATTACGGCGGTATTCAGGCGCTTAAAGGCATCAGCCTGAATATCAGCAAAGGTGAGATTATCACGCTTATAGGGGCGAACGGCGCGGGCAAGTCAACGGCCCTCATGTCAATCTGCGGGGTCGTACCGCCGAGGCAGGGCGATATCGTGTTCTTGGGGGAGTCGGTAAAAGGGCTCACCCCGGATAAGATATTCGGTCTCGGGATTGTTCAGGTCCCGGAAGGCCGCAGGATATTTCCTGAAATGACGGTCGGAGAAAACCTGGACATGGGCGCATATCTGAGGAAAGACAAGGCTGCGATCAGACAGGATATGGACTATATTTTTTCACTCTTCCCGAGGCTTGCCGAGCGCAGGGGTCAGCCCGGCGGCACGCTCTCAGGAGGCGAGCAGCAGATGCTCGCCATATCAAGGGGGCTCATGGGCAGGCCGAAACTCCTGCTCCTTGACGAGCCATCCCTGGGGCTCGCCCCTGTCCTTGTCAAACTCATCTTCGATACAATCAGAAAGATCAATAAGGAGAACGGGACAACAATCTTCCTTGTCGAACAGAACGCGAACATGGCGCTTGCAATTGCAGACAGGGGGTATGTGCTGGAGACGGGAATGATTTCGATTGAGGGAAATTCTAAAGAGCTGCTTAACAACGAAAAGATAAAGACCGCTTACCTGGGTCTTTGATAAATCAGCTATTCAAGCCTTATGTTATCCAGATAAACAATCTCAGGCTTTGAAAGCCCTGCAGCAAAAAAACAGATCCTTGTCACATTGCCCATGTCCATAGGCCTTGTTGCAGGTGATTTTCTGATATGCTCAAGGTTTATGCTGATATGGTTCAGTCCGGGTTTGAGCATGATCCTTCTGTTGAACCTGTCATTAAATTCGTTGTCATGCAGCTTATCGTTTATTCTTAAAGTGATGCCCATATCCTTTTCTGCCGGGAGATAGACATCGGCGCTGAAGATTTTATAACCTCTCCAGTCATGAACGAAACCTTCCCTGCATACCCCTGAGAATCCTCCCGGAAGCAATGTCAGTTTTGCTGAATAGTGTTTATTACCCGGAAACACCGCCCTTATTATTTTCGCCTTGTTTTTTTCCCATGAAGACGCCTCCAGACGCCTTTCGAATGAGTTGATAACAGGAAACCGGTTAAGGTTAAGCCTGTAATCGATACAGGAAAGATAAAACGGCGCCCCTGCAAGAATTATCAATATTACAGATAATGACCTCATGAATAATGCCTTTGACCTGGTTTTATAATCATTTGATATTGCCAGAAAGGCACCTGCGCCGATTGCATCGTTCAGCAGATCTCCAAGTTCAAAGAATCTGTCCTTCATTCCAAGCTGGATAACTTCTATCACAAATCCAAGAAACACCGCTGCCAGAAAAGCAATAATCCGGTTTGTCTCGGCCCGCCTTTTCTTATCGAGCCCTTTATTGATGAGTGTTGCAATAAGGCCGAAGATGAATACATGACCAAAATCCATCAGCGTTTTAAAAACCCGCGAATTTATATCCGGATTGAATATAAGAATAAAATCCAGAAGCACCGTCACAGTTAATGCCGGCATCAATATTGGTTTGATTTTTCTATCCTGCACGTCAATTAAATACATTAATAACTTTTATCAAAGCAATTCATAAAGACATCAACAAACATTGCCGATTAGCTATTAAAGACCATCAATGATGAAAACGCGTTATATACCTTTACATATAATGCTGTTTCACCCCTGATGGCGGAGCTTTATAAAAAAAATTACCTGATAAAATCATGCGGGAAACCCGATTGATAAGCAGTTCGGAAAGTACTGTCTGGGATGAGTTCATCCAGACATCATGTGCCGGGCCCTATCTTCTTTACGGCTGGAATCAGGCGGTGAATAAGGCTTATGGCCATAAAACATTTAATGTAATGGCATTCGCAGATGATGGGAAACCTGAAGGAGCGCTGTCACTGGCATTGATAAAACCCCCTTTTATAAAGGGCTCGCTTGTTTCGCTTCCTTTCTGCGATTATGGCGGGATAATCGCAGCTGATAATAATGTTTCATCAGACCTGATCGAGTTTGCCTGCAATATCGCAGATGTTCGCGGTGCAAGGCTGGAGATAAGGTCACCCGTAGAGCTAGAAGTTTTGCGTGATAAATTCAGGATGGGAGTCATAAAGCACAAGGTCAGGATGGTTCTTGAATTACCCCGGAGTTCAAAGGAACTGCTTGACGGATTCAAATCAAAACTGAGAAGTCAGCTCAAAAAGCCTCTCAAGGAAGGGCTTATATTCAAGGCAGGCTCCATTGAACTTCTCGATGATTTTTATAATGTATTCAGGGTCAACATGAGAGACCTGGGTTCCCCGGTTCATTCCAAAAATTTCTTTGCCGCTGTTTTAGAATATTTATACCCGAAAACCACAATAGGGATAGTATACAGAGATGCCATACCTGTGGGCTGCGGCATGATACTGGCCTCAGGCAACAGCATCACAATTCCCTGGGCTTCCACGCTGGCACAATATAACCCATTGAGCCCGAACATGCTTCTCTACTGGGGACTTTTAGAATATGCAGCCGACAACGGCTATAAATATTTTGATTTCGGCAGGTCAACGCCAGGCGAGGGGACATATAAATTCAAGGAGCAGTGGGGTGCCGTACCGAATCCCCTTTTCTGGTACGGCCAGGGCTTCAGAGATGAAGCGGAAACTCTTTCATCTCCTTCCGGCATGCGTGAAAAAGTAGCTCAGGCCTGGGCCAGACTGCCTCAAGGTCTCTGCGACACGGCAGGACCTCTGCTCAGAAAATACATTTCTTTATAATTACATGAACATGAAAGAACTTTTCTGGTATCCGCCCGCTGAAACAAAGCTTTCCAAAAAGGCCCTGCTTGAATCGTTGAAAGGCGGAAAGCCGGATTTTGAAAAAACCCTGTCATCCTATCTCGACAATAAGCCGTTGATCCTGGGTGACAGCGGCAGGGGCCTGCTTGCAGAACTCCTTAAGGCATTAAGGATAAAATATCCCGGCAGGACCCACGTGCTGATCCCCGGTTATACATGCTACTCGGTCGCTGCCTCAGTTGTTAATGCAGGGCTCGAGATAAGGCTTTACGACATCCACCCGCAAACTTTAGCGCCTGATATGAAATCCCTGGAAGAAAACCTCAACCAGAACACCCTTGCCCTGCTGGTTCAGCATCTGTTTGGAATTCCTGTCAGGATGGATAATGTAAAGTCTTTTTCGAGCAGGGCCGGTATCTGGCTGATTGAAGATGCGGCACAGGGTCTTGGCGGAAGCATTGATGGAAAACTGCTCGGAACAGAAGGAGATTTCGGGCTTTTCAGTTTCGGCAGAGGAAAACCGCTGCCTCTCGGATGCGGCGGGGCGCTTACAGGAAGGCATCCGGATATTCTCAAGAAGATGGTTCTCTTTCCTTCCGGCACCGGCAGAACCCATATAATAAAAGCGGCGCTTGTAAAGATTCTGTCACACCCCCTTTTATATGGAATGCTCGAGCGCCTTCCCCTCGGGCTTGGAAAAACCGTATTCGATCCTGTATTTACCTCCAAAACTCTTCCTCAGAGGGTAAATACCCTTGGGTCACTGTCTTTTAATTCCCTGACAGAGCTTAATGCGCATAGAAGACATATCTCCTCCATCTATCTGAAAAAGCTGGCCGGCCTGAGTGTACCTGTTCCGGAAACAGGCATTGCAGTCTTCACCCGGTTTCCAGTAATGGCAGGAAATAATGCGATTCCCCTTAAACTCAAAAAACTCGGAGTAAGGAGGATGTACCCGAAAGCCCTGAAAGACGAACCGGAAATTGCGTCAGCCATCGTTAATAAAGGTGCCACCCTTGCAGGAAGCTCATCCATTGCAGAGAGCCTGGTGACATTACCAACTCATTCCGGAATTTCCAGCGGCATTGCAGACACAATTTCGGAAGGGGTCGCCGCCTGGATAAAATCACCATGAAACGCATAAGCAGAAACTTCATAATAATTCTGGCCGTGCTGGCTGTTTCGGGTCTGGTTGTCTTTTTTTCAGGAGCCAGCGAATATGTTATTCCATTTGAAGATATCCCCGTCAGCAGGCAGATCGGGGAATTCACAGCCGACGAACTTACTATGGACCCTTCGGCGCTCGATCTGATCCAGCCTGATAAGATGATTTACAGGGAATACAGGTCTGCCGGGAAAAGCATAAACCTGTATATAGGTTATTATAAAAACATGGAAAAATCTGACCTTGCCCATTCGCCGCTGGTCTGCTATCAGGGCCAGGGCTGGGGAATTGAAAGCCTTTCCGTCATTGATATTCCTGCGGGCATCAGCCGCAATATCAGGGTTAATTCAATGATAATTAAAAAGGGTGCAGACAAAGAAACAGCCTTCTACTGGTTTGCCGCAAAAGAATTTGAAACAGCCAGTCTTTCATCCATGCGCGTCAGGCTGTTCTTAAGAAAACTCATGGGAAAACCGACGCCAAACTGTTTCATCAGGGTCTCGATGCCTGTCCTGTCGGAAAACGGCAGTGCAGAGCAGAAAATGCTGATGGATTTCATCCAGCGGACAGTGCCGTCAATCGATGATATCTTCAAATAATAAAGACAGATTCATCGAAGCTGCAGTACTCTTCGGAGTTGTCATGCTGATCTTTGCATCCCAGTTCATGGCACTTATCCACGCATGGGATATAAAACCGCAGGCATCGCATGGCTATCTTATTATGCCGGTATCCCTGTGGCTTATCTACAGAAACAGAAAGGAACTCTCCGGCATTGAGGCGTCAGGCAGCAGCTGGGGGCTTGGCCTCACTGCTCTGGGCTGCCTTCTTTATGTTTTCGGCAGCATTGCCATGGCCGGTTCGGTAACCAACATCTCGCTGATTATAACCCTTTCAGGCATGATTATCGGAATTCTGGGGTTCAAGATATTCAAGATACTTGCTTTCCCGGTATTTTTCCTTGTGTTCATGTTCCCGGTTCCCGATTCGATTTATGTCAGCATGACCGCCCCTCTCAAACTTTTTGTCAGTTCCATTGCGGCTTATGTGCTTAACATCTCCGGGTTTACCGTACTCAGGGAAGGAAATCTCCTGTTCATGCCGAATGTGTCGCTCGAAGTCGTTGAAGCCTGCAGCGGATTGAGGTCGCTTATGAGCTATCTGGCATTAAGCGTATTGATAGCCTATTTCATGAAAAGAAAAGGGATAATAAGAAAAATAGTTCTTATCTCAATGACGCTGCCCGTATCGATCCTTATAAACGCCATGAGAATAATCATAACCGCCATTGCTGCCAACAGTTTCGGCGAGAAGATGGCCCAGGGCTATGTCCATGAACTCTATGGAATAATTCTATTTATGTTCGGCCTTTTCATCCTCATTGGCGTATACAGGCTGCTGGACACGCCGGAACATCCAAAAGACAACCGGCCTTTACCGGCAAAGGACTGAGAAGATGTTAAGAAAAGCAATATTTTATGCCTCGGTGTCAGGAATAGTGTACGCGTATGCAGGATATCCCGCATTACTAAAAATCTTGAGCGTTTTTCATAAAAAACCCCCTGAAAAGGGGAGTCTGACTCCTTATCTCAGATAAAATTGAAAATACCCTCGCCCTTGATTACCCGAAAGACTTCCTTGAGATAATGGTCGTGTCGGATGCATCTACAGACAGAACTGAAGAAATTGCAGGGTCCTATTCTGACAGGGGCGTCAGGGTATTGAGGATAGAAGGCAGGCTTGGCAAGACATCATGCCTTAATATTGCAGTACCCCGGGCAAAAGGGGAAATAATCGTGTTTTCAGATGCCAACTCGGAATATAATCCGGGAGCATTGAAAGCAATAACGTCAAACTTCGCCGATCCTGAAATAGGCTGCGTTACCGGCTATACCAGATATTCGACAAGCCGGGATTCTGTAGTATCCGAACCTGTGGGCCTTTATTCGAAACTGGAAAAAATCACCAAGCAGCTGGAAAGCGAAACAGGCTCATGTGTCGGTGCCGACGGCGCCGTGTTCGCCATCCGGTCATTTTTGTGGCAGCCATTAAAGGTCACGGACATCAATGATTTCGTCATCCCGCTGAATGTCGTAAGGCATGGATACCGTGTCGTGCTGGAAGACGGTTCATGGTGCGCCGAGGAAACGGCCCGCGATACCTCGGGAGAGTTCAACAGACAGGTCAGGATAACCAACCGGACGTTGAGGGCGATGTTTACAAATGCAGACCTCATGAATCCGCTTAAAACAGGATTCTTCTCATTCAAGTTGATTTCACACAAACTTTTAAAATTTCTGACTCCGCTCTTTATGCTGGCTGCCGCCGCTTCAAACCTGCTGCTTTTTAAGAGAGGTCCGCTTTTCAGGCTGGCGCTCATCCTTCAGGCTTTATTCTATGCATCAGCCCTGTGTGCACCTGCTGGCAATCCTAAGAAGTTATTTAAAATTACCGGAACTTTAAGGACCTTCATTGTTGTCAACCTTGCCATTACCAGGGCATGGTTTACATTTCTGAAGGGCGAAAACTTCACAACATGGAAAACGACAAGATAAAGATATGGATACGGTAACTGAGACCCCCCTCTTCTTTAACGGCAGCAGCACCCGTCTTTTCGGGGTAATTCACGCCCCTGAAAATGATAAGGCAAAGAAAACCGGCATAGTCCTTGTGGCGCCCTTTGCAGAAGAAAAGCTCTGGAGCCTGAGGGTATTTGTGAACATGGCAAGGCTTCTTGCTTCAAAGGGATATTATGTCATGAGGTTCGATCATTCAGGGCACGGTGACAGCGAGAAAGAGCATGGGGATATTTCTTGTGAAGATATACTTTGTGACACAAGAAGAGCATGTGAAGTCCTTAAAGAAAAAACCGGGCTTGATAAAACCGGATTAATAGGATTGAGGCTCGGCGCAACCGTGGCGGCATATGCCGGCGAGGCTTCAGAAACTTCTTTTATCGTTATGTGGGAGCCTGTAATAAACGGCTCAATGTATCTCCAGCAATGCTTGAGGTCGAATGTTGCATCACAGATGATGATTTACAGGCAGGTCTTAAGAACCAGAGAGAAGCTTATGGAAGATGTTGAAAACGGTATGGCGGTAAACATTGACGGCTATATGGTATCCAGCAGGTTGTTCAAAGGCATTGCAGATATGAATCTGCATGGTTTAGAAAATATCGGCAATATCCCTATTCTCATTGCCGGAATATCAAGAACCGGCAGGGAAAATACCGAGCATAAAGATCTGTACCTGAAATATTTCCGGAAGAATTCGCACTCCAGCTTCATAACGCTTAAAGAAGAGCCCTTCTGGGCCGAATCAAAGATATACTTCCAGAAACCCTCAGAACTTATGGATTCAACAATATCATGGATTGACTCTCTGGAGATTTAAAAGATGCCTGCTGAAGAGATCGTCCGGTTAAAAAATACATGCAATGAGATGCTTTATGGCATCCTGCATATTCCTGAACAGCCAAACGGCGTATGCATCAACCTTCTAAGCCCGGGGCTTAAAAACAGGGTGGCCCCGAACCGCCTTTATGTAAGACTGGCAAGGTCTCTAGCCGAAAAGGGCTATCATGTTTTAAGGATGGACCCTGCCGGCATCGGAGACTCTGAAGGTGAAATCCCGGAAGACCTCACCATTGATATCTGGGGTGAAATCCAGCAGGGACGGTTTGTTCAGGATGCAATACTGATGAATGATTTCCTGATAGAAAAAACCGCATGCAGGCTTGTTATGGCCGGTTCCTGCGGAGGGGCGATAAGTTCCCTGTTGGCCTCGGAAAAGGATTCAAGGGTCAAGGCGGCTTTCCTGATCGATGTGCCTGTAACGCTGGCTTCGACAAAAAGTGTCAAAGAAGATTACCTGAGCATAATAGCAGCCGATGACAGCTACAGAAAGCACTTGACCTCCTATTATATAAAAAGCCTGTTCAACCCGAAAAAATGGCTTCGCGTGCTGACATTTAAAAGTGATTTTTCAGCCATTGTGCAGATTATCAAACTGAAAATCAAAGGCAGGCCTCATCCGGGCAAGCCTGTGGTTGAATCATGCGATGAAGAAAACCCGGTAGCAAATATCAATCCCCATTTCAAAAGGGCTTTCAGCTCGCTTGTTTCAAGAAAATCACCTGTACTTTTTCTGTGCGCCGAAAAAGATACCGACACACAGCTCTTTTACAAGGGATTCAGGGATATCCACCTTAAAGATAAAAATCCGTTTGAGGGCTTATACAAGATTATAGAAATCAAAGACGCCAATCACATCTACACCTTGAGGAGCTCTCAGGATGAGCTTATCAGAGCTGTTACCGACTGGCTTGAAGAAATATCAGGAGCCAGATAATATGAGATTTACAATATCCATCCTGACATTCAACAGAAAAGACATACTGGCAGAACTGCTTGAGTCTTTGAAAGTCTTAAGTTCGCCTGAGAACGAAATAATAGTTATAGACAACGGCTCCACTGACGGGACATCAGCGCTTGTAAAGGAATGTTACCAGTTTGCGAAACTGATCACGCTGCCGCGCAACACAGGGGTCGACGGAAGGAATTCCGGCATCGTCAATGCCAGAGGGGACATCATTGTAACCCTTGACGATGACGTGCTGGATATCGACAGCAGGAGCCTGGAAACGCTTGAGAAAAAATTCAAAGACAAGCCTTTGCTGGGTGCAATATGTTTTCTGGTGAGGGATTATTATGATGGCAGTGTATGCAACTGGTGCCATCCTTATCCTCAGGAAAATTATTCTGATAAAGAGTTCACAACCGATGAGATTTCCGAAGGGGCGGTGGCCTTCAGGAAAAAAGTTTTCGATGATGCCGGGCTGTATCCGGATAATTTCTTCATCAGCCACGAAGGAGCCGACCTTGCCGCACGCATTATGGATCACGGTTATGATATAGCATTCACGCCTGAAATCACCGTCAGACACAAGTATGCCAGAAGCGGCCGGAAAAGCTGGAGAAGATATTATTATGATACAAGAAACTCATACTGGCTTGCAGTCAGAAACTACCGCACAGGTAAGGCTTTAAGATACATTATGGCAAGAAGCGCAATAATGCTTGTTTATTCGCTGCGTGACGGATTTTTCACCTACTGGCTCAAGGCTGTGTTCGATTCAATAACCGCCCTTCCCGAAATGCTCAGGCAAAGACGACCGATCTCAAAGGAAACCCAGTTGAAGATGAAATTAATAGATTCAAACAAACCAGGGGTTTTATATTTCCTTAAAAAAAGGCTCTTTGCCAGACAAGTGCGCATCTGATTTTCCGGAGATTATCATGAAGAAAATTAAAGTGCTTTTCGTGCTCAATTCATTGGGCACGGGTGGCAGCGAGCGTGTCGTTCTGGACATCTGCAGGGGTCTTGATAAAAACCGTTTTGAACCCTTCGTGTTGTCTCTTAACCCAGGCGAGCTTACAGTGGAATTCGAAAAAGAAAACATATATGCCAGATCACTCGATAAAAAACCCGGGGTGGATACCAGTCTTATGATAAGGGCTATACGCATCGTAAAAGACCTGGGGATCGATGTTATAAACGCCCATCACTTTTCACCATATATGCATATTTTCCCGGCATCGCTCATAAACCGCATCCCTCTTATCTATACCGATCATACTGTTCATGAAATAAGCATGATACCCTGGTACTGGGTAGTGATGGGGACCTTATGCCTGAAAGACAGTTACGGTATTCTCGGAATCTCGCACGCATGTACGAAAAAACTTGTTGAGACCTTCCGGGTGCCGGTACACAAAGCTTTCACCATATTAAATGCAACAAACCTTGAAAGGTTTGATGTCACTGTTGATAAAAGAGCTAAAAGGGCCTCTCTCGGACTTAAGCCCGATGAAAAGATTGTCGGTATTGTAGGCAATCTGAGGGAGCAGAAAAACCATGCAAACATCCTGAAGGCTTTCAGCATTATCAGGAAATCAAATGACAGGATAAGGCTGCTGGTTATAGGAGAAGGGCCGATGAGGAATGAACTAATGACTCTCAGAAGTTCTCTTATGCTTGAAGACTGTGTGGATTTCCTGGGAGCCAGGCTCGATGTCTCGGAAATATTCAAGATCATGGATGCCTACTGTCTGTGTTCGCATTATGAAGGGCTGCCGCTCACCATCCTGGAGGCCATGGCCTCAAAGGTTCCCATAGCTGCGACCGACGTGGTCGGCATAAATGATGTGGTAACAAACGGCGTAAACGGTCTGCTCGTCAGGCCTGATAACCCCGAAGAGCTGGCCGGTGCTATTGTGAAAATCCTTGATAACCCGGAACTGGCTTTGAAACTTTCTGAAACCGCCTATGATTATGTTTTTGCAAACCATTCAATGGGCCCCTGGATAAGGAAATATGAAGACCTCTTTATGAAAGCAGCAGCTTCATGATCAAAAACTATACTCAAGAATTTCGTGATCTCTTTTAATTATTTTGATTAAACGCCTGAAGAAAAACCTGTTTTCCCTGGCGCTTGGTGAAATCGGCACCAAGGTGCTCGGCGCGCTCATGTATTTCGTGCTTGCGCGCTACCTCGGGCCAAAGGGATTCGGCGTATATTCGGTTGCGGTTTCATTTGCAGTAATCTTCGGCCTGGTCTCAGGGCTTGGAATAGATTCCTATATCGTTAAGGAGCTTGCGCGAAATCCTTCCAGGATTGACGAAATATTCAGCAATGCAATGTTTTTAAAGCTTATAGGCGGCCTGCTGGCCTTTGCCGCCTCAGTCGGAATCTGCATGCTGCTGGGCTATGATATCCAGACCAAATCAGCGATTATAATATTCTCCATCACGCTCCTGTTCAGCGCTGTAACAAACCTTTATGATTCGATTTTCAGGGGCTTCCAGCAGATGGAATTCTCCGCCATGATCATGATGGGACGCAGCCTTATTACCATATGCATTATCCTTGTCATGATATTATTCAACAGCAGTCTGGACATGATTGTTTCGGCGCATGTCATTACCGGTTTTCTTCTTATGACCGGTTTTTACTTTTTCATCAGAAACAAATACTGCAGATTCAACTTCTCGATTTCCCGGACTGTCCTGAAAGAGCTTATCATCGGCGGGTTCCCCTTCATCGCGACAGGTGTCGTTTTCATAATAAATGCCAAAGCCGATGTCCTGCTCCTTTCCAAACTTGCGGATATTGAAAGCGTAGGTATCTACGATGCTGCAAACGAGCTTATACTGGTCCTTTTCATTATCCCTTCGCTGCTCTCCCAGGTGCTTTATCCCCATATGTCTCAGCAGTTTCTGAACAGCCGCAAAGGTCTTGCAGATGTCATCAACATGTCATTAAGGGTGATAATCTTTATCAGTGTCCCCATCAGTTTAGGGGTTATGATTCTTGCACCGAAGATCATTCACCTTTTTTACGGTGCAAAATATGCAAACAGCTCTATCGTGCTCCTTATTATGGGGGCCGGGATCTCCATCGTTTTTCTGCGCTCTCTTCTGGGCTGGGTGCTGGCGGCTGTAGAGAAGGTCACCTGGATGATGTGGATAAATGTATATAACCTTGTGCTGAATGTTGTTTTCAATGTGGCCCTCATACCGAAATTCGGATACAAGGGTGCCGCCGTAGCGACGATATCGTCGATGGTGCTTGGCACGCTGACGGTTTTAAGGGTTATAAAAAAAGAAGTGCCGGAGCTAACAAGCGTTACCCTCCTCTATGTCAAACCGGTTATCGCATGCATACCCATGGTTGCGTTTCTTCTGCTGCTGCCGAATCTTAACGTGTTTGTGCAGACATCAGCAGGAGCTGTTATTTATTTCACCGCATTTGCAGTTCTAAAGGGATTCACTCCCGGAGAATGGAGGATGCTTATCGGACTTACTGGAATTAAAAGGATAGCTGGAAATTGAAACCTCTCAATGTCATGATTCTCCATGCTCCGACCGGCCTTGCAGGAGCCGAGGGTGTCATTCTCAATATCAACAGGTTCATGGACCCTGAGAGGATAAGGCTGTTCAACTGCCCTTTCATTAATTTTTCAAGGGGAGAAAGCGCTTACCTTAAAGAGCTCGAAAAAAGGGGCATCCCATACGATGCGACACCTCTTATCAGGAGATTTGAATACCGCTATGTCAGTGCAACCCGTGACCTCATGAGAAAGCACGGCATCGACCTGATACACTCGCACGGTTACCGCTCCGACATTACCGCCCTGCTGGCTTCAGGCGGCAGAACACCGGTTGTGGCAATGATGCACGGATTTACCGCAAGCTCCTTCAAGGTAAAAGTCTATGAAGCCCTGGAAAGAATAATATTAAAGCGGATGGCCATGATAATCCCGGTCTCAGCTCAGATGAAAACGCTTGCATTGGGTATGGGGATACCTGAAGAAAAGGTGCGGCTTCTGCCTAATGTGGTGGATAACATCACACTGAATAAAATCAAGCCCTCTGCTGTTTTCGATGAAATGGCCCTTTCTCCAGATGTTCTAAAGATGGCCTTTGTCGGACGAATAAGCCCCGAAAAAGGCCTTAATCTGCTCCTTGATGCGTGTTCCGCCTTGAAGAAAGAAGGTGTAAAATTCTTTCTGATGATTGCGGGAGACGGGCCGCTTAAGAATGATATGGAAGAAAAAACAAGGGGCCTTGACCTGTCGGATAATGTCCGGTTCCTTGGATTCAGGAGTGACGCCCCAGCCATTACATCCGCTGCCGATGCCTTTCTGCTGCCATCTCTCACCGAAGGCATTCCGCTGGTTGTGCTTGAATCAATGGCGGTCGGCACACCTGTTATAGCGAGCATGGTGGGCGGTGTACCCGATCTGATAAAAAACAGAGAAACCGGTTACCTTTTCTCTCCCGGAAATACTTATGAACTGACTGAATGCATCAGAAACGTTTACAAAAACAGGTCGCAGGCCAGGAAGATGTCAGAAAGGGCAAAGGAATTCGTAAACATGAATTACAGCCCGTCAAAATGGGCTGAGGAACTGACGTCCATATACTTAAAGGCTGCAAACAGAATATAATATGCCTGTAAAAATATTAACAAACCATCCCGGCCAGAATGAAAGCCCGACGTGGAAGAGAGCGGCAACCTATATTCCTGCCGAGGGTTCAGGATTCATATCTTCGCTGGCATGTGCTCTCAGAATGCATTTGATCAAGCACAGGCATGACTGCGTTGTGCTGGGTTCCAGCAGAAGCAATACATTTTATGCACTCATTCAGACATTTTTCCCGTTTGGCAGGAAGCCGTGCATAATGATTGACTGTCTCTGGTACAGGAGTCCCTCAAGGCTTAAAGCCCTGTTGAAACGAATGATGATGAGACTTGCTGACAAATCCGTCGATGTCTATACTGTATGGGCTTCACGGGAGATCAGGGCCTATTCCGAAGAATTCGGCCTGAATCCCCGAAAGTTTGTCTTTGTTCCGTATCATACGACACTTGACAACTATGACCTTAAACCGATCGACAAAGGATTCCTCTTCAGCGGCGGGAATTTTGCACGTGACTATCCGACACTTATCAAGGCCGTTCGAGGGCTTGACTACCAGCTGCTTATAGCCTCAACAAGACCGGAACTCTTTGAAGGCATATCAATTCCTGAAAATGTGACGGTTAAGGGCTTTTCTCATGAAGAATATCTGAATAGAATGGCTTCATGCTCAATCAATATCGTGCCTCTTCAGCCGGGACTGCTGCATTCCGGCGGCCAGCAGACCTTTTTAAACTCGATGTATCTTGGAAAGCCTACCATTGTGAATGATCCCGAAGGGGCTTCGGATTATATAGACAACGGCGTTGACGGGGTGCTGGTTGAGCCTGGTGATGTCGAGGGATTAAGAAAAGCGATTACCAGTCTTTTATCGGACAAAACCCTTGCAGCGAAGATAGGAGAAAATGCCAGGAGAAGGGTAATGGGCCTTTCAACGGAAGATCATTTCAGGGCTATAGTAAGAATGGCTGAAGACCTGATTAAAAACAATAAAACGGTTCAAGGAGAATGATTCTATCATGTTCGACACATTAAGACATGACCTCAGAAGATATGTTAAGGCCAGAAAAGACTGCCCATCGGAGATATCATACATTTTACAGTTTATTCCGGTATGCCTTTTCCATGAAGGCGCCTTAACGATGATAGGGCACCGCCTGGCAAGGTGGCTGGCTGGGAAAAAACTTCATCTGCCGGCATGGTGCGTTTCGAAAATGTTTTTCTTCATTACGGGTAATTACATACATCATGAAACCGATATCGGACCGGGCTGCAAGATCAGCCATTCATCGGTCGTTATACATGCGCAGAGAATCGGCAAGGGATTTGAATGCTCGGCTAATATCACAATCGGACAGAAAACCCTTTATATCTCGGAATTTCCAATAATCGGTGATTATGTTGTCGTGGGCGCAGGGGCCAGGGTGCTGGCAGACATTGGCGACATGGTTATCGTGGGCGCCAATGCAGTTGTCATTGACCCTGTAGAAAGCGGCTCCAAGGCAGCAGGGATTCCTGCCAGAAGGGTCGGGGATTCCGCTAAATTCATGGAGTATTACAGGAGCATGATCTGACAGACAAACCTGCCGCTGTTACGCCCCGGCAACTCAGTACCGGGACAATAGCCATCAGCGCTATAGCTGTTGTGCTGCTTCAGTTTATAAATATAGGCAGGCCCCAGGACATATTCACGTCCATCAGATATGTTTACCCTGGAATCGTGGCGTTTGTGTTTCTTCTGTTCACTGCATTTTTCAGCATGCACCGGCTGAATATCCACTCCCTGTTTGCCACAAAAACAGTCAGACGGTTCACTTTCCTCGTTATACTGATGATTGCAATCACTCCAATCTGCGTTGCCCCGGGAAAGGCTGTTTTCTTTCTGACCCATGAATTGATTTATATTGCCGTTTTCTATTTCTGTTTCTGCATATTCGTAAGGACTGAAAAGGAGCTTTCCCTTTCAGTCACCGTAATGGTTATCTCATCTCTGATGCTTTCCATTGCCATAATCATCAAAGGAGGCTCGGCGGCAGAAAGCCGTATCAGCACAGGCTCGATGTATGATCCCAATGATATTGCCCTGCTTTTCGTGTCCATCCTTCCAATGGCGTTGTTCTGCTTCAAGTCTCAAAAGAAATTGCTGAAATACACTTCAGCGGCGACAGTGTTGCTGTCTGTTATCGCCATAGGCCTGACTCAGTCCAGAGGGGCTTTCCTTGGCCTGGCAATCCTTTTCATTGTATGGATATTCCAGAGAACCAGCTATCAAAAGATTAAGAACAGTTCAAAAAAGATTCTGCTGGTAATGATTATTGTTCTTGTATCACTGCTGTCGTTTCCACAGAGTTTCTGGCAGAGAATGGGTGATGCGCTGGAAGAAGGTGCAACGGGAAGCGGAAGGACCACGGTATGGCCGCGTGCCCTTAAAATGATGGTCTGGCACCCTCAGGGAGTAGGCCCGGGATGCTTTACCACTGTTTACGGATTATATTTAAGATCGGGAAAATTTCCCGCGACATATGATGTTGCAAGAAACAGGGCCTGGATGACAGCGCACAATTCCTACATCCTTGTCGGGGCTGAACTTGGTTTTTTAGGCATAATAATATACATGACCTGGCTTGTCGGCATGTACAATGTCATGAAGCAGAAAAAGAAGATAATCAAAGATCTTCATTTAAGCGACAGGCTTTTCGGCTACTGCTCCATGGCCCAGCTCTCTCTGATTGGTTTCATGGTTCCCGCCTTTTTCCTTTCACAGTCATTTTCCTATATATTGCTGACCATTTCGGGGCAGATCGTGGCGATTGAACACCTGGTGGACAATGAAGTAAAAAAGGCTTCATCAGAGCAAAACAGGGAGGCATTATGAGTGAATGCTACAGGCAGACCTGGAATATAAAAAAGATTACCTGCTACCTTGCTTACCGCTTTGTTGCCAGATGGCTCCCCGAAGGAGAAGAGCTCGGACCAATCGGCACTTATTCTCAAAAAATAAGATCAAGGCTCTGCGCGCCGCTGCTGAAAGAAAGCGGCATTGGCATCGGAATAGGCAGGGGGGCAAGATTCGGCAATGGCAGCAACCTGATTATGAAGGATTATTCAAATATTGGCGCGTTTGCCTTTATTTCAGGAACGAGGGCGCTACTCACCATCGGAAAGCATGTCATGATGGGCAACAGCTGCACCATAATCCTTCAGAATCATAAATTTCTGCAGGAGGGTTTTGATGGTTATATTGGAAAAGATGTGGTGATAGATGATTTTGTCTGGATCGGCCACAATGTAATCATCCTGCCCGGAGTAAAGATAGGCAGGCATGCAATAATTGGCGCCGGCGCCGTGGTCACCAGAGATGTTCCCGAATATGCAATTGCAGCCGGAAACCCGGCCAGAGTAATCCGGTCAAGAAAAAATATCTGATGGATCAGAAGCTTAGAACAACGATAGAAAAAGCCGTTTCTGAAAACACTGGAACCAGCCCCGTGTATAAATGGGGAATGCTTCCGGGAACGGGAAGCACGTCAGAAAGGGAACTGCTCTTCGCAACAACCGGCAATTCAATTAAGCGCTATGCCGTCAAAACATTCGTTATTCCGGATAAACCGGTTTCAGAATCCCGGTTTCAGGCGCAAAGGGAATATACCGCGCTTGGTCTTGTTGCACCATTTTCAAACGAATTCTGGCAGTCGCCAAAACCGGTTGCTATACTGCCTGAAAGCGCGACGATCATCATGGAATACTTCGAAGGGATCAATGTAAACGCCCTTTTCTGGAAGAATATCCGTAAATCATACCTCTCAAGGTTGCATCTCAAGTGGTTCCTGTCGCTTGTTTCCGACATGTCCCGAATAATTAATGACCTTCAGAAGATCAAACAGACCCC
Source organism: uncultured Bacteriovoracaceae bacterium (assembly GCA_964400685.1). Classification (GTDB taxonomy): domain Bacteria; phylum Desulfobacterota; class Desulfomonilia; order UBA1062; family UBA1062; genus DATCTV01. The sequence continues at coordinate 22,977 of CAYNVT010000043.1, forward strand.
GGCGGGAATACCTGAAGCCGGCATTGACTGGTATAATGCATTTCTTGATGAGCAGATTGAGGATCTGCTCAGACTTGGGGTAAACGGCAGTTTCCTTCAAAGAGCGAGAAAGGCCTTCAGAGATGCGTTACCCGTATTAACTGCAGAGCAGGAACTGTGTTTTCAGCATACGGACCTGTATCTTAACAATATACTCACCAACGGGTTTTCGTACTGCGTTCTCGATATGCCCAATTCCGTCAGGGGCTCACGGTACTGGGACATCAGTCATTTCATGATTTCCCTGGAACACTATAAACTCTTCAGAAACACTGATTCTGGAATCATCGACAAATGCATGGCTGTATTTCTTGAACACTTCAATATCGAAAAGAAACTGTTTGACTCCATGCAGATTGCACACACATGCTTTTCGCTCAAACTGAGCATGATGACACCTCCTTCAGGCATAATGCGCTGTCTCATGTCTGATCCATCTGCATTTTATATAAGCAAGCTAAAGTCCATAATCTCGAAATCAGGGGGCTGATTATCAATACATTTTATTCCAAACTGATGCTGGGCCTTAAGAGCCTTATTATGCCGAGGTTAAAGATACTTGCATACCACGGCATACCTCAATCGAATCCTTCAGCTTATGAAGTCAGTTCAGTAAATTTTCGGGAACAGATGGAGATTATCAGGCAGTCCGGTTTCAGTGTGCTTGACCTTGATGATGCTATATCAAGGCTCAAGCAAAGAACACTAAGCGGGAGGAACATTGTAATTACCTTCGATGACGCCCATGAAACGGTCGAAGAAAATGCCGTTCCCATACTCGCTCGCCATAATTTCACCGCTACGATCTTCGTGCCTACAGGCCTGGCCGGAAAACAGGACAATTTTTCAGGCCCCGGACATGAATATAAAGGGATAATGGACTGGGAAAAACTCATGGCTCTTAAAAAGCAAGGCTTTAGAATCGGGTCGCATACAGTTAACCATTCTGATTTGAGAACGCTTGATGACAGAGCATTGAAATATGAGCTCGACAGTTCCCTCTCGGATATGAAAACAAATCTCGGGGATGATCTGTATTATCTGGCATATCCCTTCGGACTACTGGATGAAAGAATAAAGGAATTTACAAAATTGTCAGGATTTAAAGGCGGGCTTTGTTTCGGCAGCGTGCTGAGCAACTGGGAACTGACTGATCTGTATGAACTCAAAAGAGAAAAGGTGCTGTCTTCAACATCCCCGGCGCAATTCAAAAGGATAATCGATCCCTCCTACGATCTTTTCAGAGCTGCTTCAGCATTTATAAGCAGGAAGATTTTATAGCCATGCTGTTACATATTTGTTACCCGAGTAACAATATAAGGCTGTCAGGAAATAGAATATTTGCATATCCTCTGTTGAAAAGCCTGTTAAATTAACCCGATTGACAAGCATGCCATTCTGGCAGATTAATTGCACTTCATCTATTGAAATTATACAATCAACAAGACAGGGAGACTAATATGATGAAAAAAAGAATGCTATGGCTATCAGGCTGCGTGATTGTTTTCATGGCAATGTTCCCTTTTGCAGCTGGTGCAGCTACCATCTTCTCAGATCACTTTGATTCCACTCCAGACTGGAGCATGTCACAGTCAGGGGCCCCTCAGGGCTGGAGCGGCAAACTCGGACAGAACAGGGGCGGCAACTATGATGTCGGTTATATAAATGCAACCGGGAGGCACGGCTCATCCGGAAAAGGTTTTATTCAATACTGGGATAAGACTACCGGGTATTCCTATGCCCAGGATTCATGGCTCATGAAGAGCAATATCAATATACCCGGTGAATTCTACCTCGGGTACTGGTTCCAGCACGATCCCAGCTGGGACTGGGGTTCTGTAAGCTCTTTGAAGATAATGAAAATTCACTTCAACGACAATACAACCTGGGATATTTACTGGACCAATTTCTGCGCCGGCTGCACAGACTGGCGTGTACCGGCAGGAACAGGGTTTTCAATATGCACTGACGAGTACGGCAAGAACTGGTATGGAAGCTGGAACGCGCTCGGCAGCAACTGGCATTATTTTATCTGGCACGTGAATCACGCAACAGGGTTACTTGAACTTACAATTGACGGCGTAAGCGTTGCCAAGACCTCTTATGCAACAAGCTTCAAGGGAACCGGCTTCGACAGCGTCTATGGCGTGAACTTCGGCGGCAACATTACAAACGGCGGGGGTGGAGTCAATGAGATGTGGACCAAGTATGACGATATAATAATGGCCACCACCAGGGCTGAAGTCGAGTCATTCCTTGGCATAGGCAGCACCCCGGTGCAGGATACAACTCCACCTGCAAAACCTACCGGTACATCTGTTAAGATTGTTAACCCGTAAAGACACAGAAATAACATCAAATTGTACTGATCCCATGAACGGGGTCAGTACTTCGTTTTATTGAAAAAAGATTTATAATCCCTTAATCAAAACATAATCTAAGCCTGCTTGTTATTTTTAAACCAATAAATATCAGGAGGATAATATGAAAGAAGCCCTCAGAAATAAAATGGTGTGTCCGCTATGCAGAACTCCTCTGACAGATGTCAAGAAAAGCCTGACCTGCAGCAAGTGCAATATGACCTATCATTATCTGGATGGCATCCCCAACTTTCTGCCTGATGAACTTATGCTTAAATACAACAAGGAACTCAAGCTGCAGGACCTGAATGAAGAGAAATCCTTCTATGACAAAATGTATCAGAATCTCAAGAACCTCGATGACGGGCACTGCGTTGTTTACGGCTATGACGAGATATATGATTTCATGTCCGATATTGAAAGGAAGAGCACCCTTCTTGATGTGGGGTGCGGAGCAGGACACCACAGCAAGGACCTTTCAGCGCTGGGCTATGAAGTAACAGGCATAGATATATCATTTAACGGCCTTAATCAGGCCAGGAAAGTTTCACACGCAGCCGGACAGAATATTGATTTTGTTATGGGTGATATTGAAAATCTGCCATTTGAAGACAAGTCCTTTGATGTTGTTTTCTGCAGCCTTATATTGCATCATTTCCCAGACAGAAGCAGGCTTCTTTCAGAGGTAAACAGGGTTTGCAGGAATTATTTCGTTACTTTCGAAGTCAATTCATATGACCCCATTTCCTTTTTAAGATTTAACATCATCAATCCGACAATCGGCATTCACAACATAACGAAAAACCAGAGGACTGTCTCTCCTGTCAAACTTGAAAAAGAAATGTCTTCTCTCGGTTTTACAGACATAACTACAAAATATGTGGATGTTCACCATAATGTGGGACGCTATCCGGACAGTTTTGAAGCCAGGGCACTGGGTCTTTACAGAAAAGCGGCATCAATATTCCTGCCCTGCAAATGCCGGTTCAACAAATTCATTATGAAAGCCAGAAGGGGCTGAAATGCGTCTTAGGATAAGAAAATTCATTAATTCCATTGGTTCCAGAGGCCTTTATGGAACAGCAAGATGGATGTTTTACGGATACTTTACTGTAAACAAATTCCTTGTTTTTCACAGAACCCTGTCCGCGGTTCCTGATATCGCAAGCCCGGGCAAGCATATTGTTTTCAAAGAAATTTCAGTGGATGAGCTGGACAACATACGGGAAACTCATGACAATCTGCCTGTTGAATTTTTTTGCGACATTACTTTCGGATTTACAAAACCATATGTCGCTTATGTTAATGGCAGGCTTGCCGCCATTCACTGGCTCGTACCTGCCGGTGAATACAGCCGTTTTTTAAACCTTGTTGATGGGGATGTCGAGCTTAACTATACTACGGTTTTACCCGAATTCAGGGGACACAGTCTTTCAATGCATTTTCTGAATCACCTGCTGCATCTTTGCAGAGATAAGGGATATAAGCACATGTTTGCCTCAATAAACGTAAGCAATATCCCGCAGTATAAACCCATGCTCCGGCTGGGCTTTGAACCGGTTGAGGTTTTAACACATTTTTTCCTGTACAGGCCTAAGGCAGAATTAAGACACTTGAAGCGATAAACAACCCGGACCTCTAGAGAAACACCGGAAACCAAGAAGAAAAGCCTGCAGTTTTTAAAAAGCTGCAGGCTTTTCTTTCATTGAAAATCATGGTTTTTCTGGAATAAGGCTGTTTAAAATATGGCCGCTCAACAAGCTCATCCGATAAAACGAAGTGCGCTATTGACAAAGTGAGTCTGCGAAAGGCATTAACCATCTTCAGAAACTATGGAAAATATCAGGAATTTTGCCATCATCGCGCATATCGACCACGGCAAGTCCACCCTTGCGGACAGGCTGATGGAGAATACCGGCCTTATCAAGAAGGGCGGAACCGAGCAGTACCTTGACCGCATGGACATCGAAAGGGAAAAGGGCATCACGATAAAGGCCCAGACCGTGAGGATGCCTTACAAAGCGAAAGACGGAAAAAATTATATTCTCAATCTGATCGACACCCCCGGGCATGTGGATTTCTCCTATGAAGTATCCCGCGCGCTTGCCGCCTGCGAAGGCGCCCTGCTGCTCGTTGACGCCACACAGGGGGTTGAGGCCCAGACACTCGCAAACGCATATCTGGCTATAGATCAGGGTCTTGAGATAATACCCATAATAAACAAGGTCGATCTTCAATCGGCAAGGACTGATGTAGTTATAGAAGAGATAGAAGAAATAGTGGGCGTTCCCGCCAGAGATGCCGCCCTGCCGATTTCGGCTAAAACCGGAACAGGGACCGAAGAAGTCCTCGAAGCGATTGTCAAGCGCATTCCGCCGCCAAAGGCGGAACCTGACGCCCCGCTTTCAGCCCTGATATTCGACTGCTGGTACGATTCCTATCAAGGCGTAATAGCACTTTTCAGGGTCATGCAGGGCAAGGTGACTCCAGGCATGAAGATAAAGTTCATGGCGACCGGTGCGGTTTACGAAGTAGCCAGATTGGGCGTTTTCTCTCCCGATGCCATGGATATAAAGGAACTCAGCGCGGGAGACGTGGGGTTCCTGGCCGGCGCGATCAAGGAGATCAGGGATGTCCATGTAGGCGATACGATAACCGCGGCAAAGGACGGGGCGGCCGAGCAGATCCCAGGCTTCCGCGAAATCCAGCCGATGGTGTTCGCCGGACTGTACCCGGCGGATAATGTGGAATATTCAGAATTGAGAGACGCCATAGAAAAGCTTTCCTTAAATGATGCGTCGCTTATCTTTGAAGCCGAGAGCAGCCCGGCGCTCGGCTTCGGCTTCAGATGCGGATTCCTGGGGCTCCTTCACATGGAGATCATACAGGAAAGGCTCGAACGCGAGTTCGGTCTGGCATTAATCATTACGGCGCCAACAGTCGTATACAGGGTAAAGACCACCAAAGGCGAACTCCTCGAGGTGCACAACCCGTCAGCGCTTCCTGACGCACAGTATATCGATCATATTGAAGAACCCTATATAAGGGCGCAGATACACACCCCGTCGGAGTACGTTGGAGGCATACTTTCTCTATGCCTCGAAAAACGCGGCATACAAAAGGAATTGCATTATTATACGGGAAGCAGGGTCATACTGACCTTTGACCTGCCTTTGAACGAGGTCCTTCTTGATTTCTTCGGGAAATTAAAGACCATAAGCCGCGGTTATGCCTCGCTGGATTATGAACCGCTGGACTACAAGGTATCGCCCCTGGTAAGGCTCAACATACTCATCAACGGCGACCCGGTGGATGCCCTTTCCATGATTGTCCACAGGGATATGGCCTATGAGCGCGGCCGGGATCTGGCACTCAGGATCAAGCGCGTCGTGCCGAGGCAGATGTTTGAGGTTGATGTGCAGGCAGCCATCGGCGGAAGGGTCATCGCCCGCGAGACGGTAAAACCCATGAGGAAAAATGTTACTGCAAAATGTTATGGCGGTGATATAACCAGAAAAAGGAAACTGCTTGAAAAGCAGAAGGAAGGCAAAAAGCGCATGAAACGCCTGGGCAGGGTAGACATACCGCAGGAGGCATTCCTCGCAATCCTCAGCATAAAGGAGGAGTAGTTGTTCACAGAAAAGAAGAAGGGCCGGGGCCGGGAATGGATAGAGGCTTTCGTTATTGCATTAATCCTGGCGCTTTTTATAAGAGCCTTCATCCTTCACCCATACCGCATTCCCTCCTCTTCGATGGAAGACACCCTTTTAAAGGGCGACCACATCATGGCGACAAAATATAATTATGGAATGACCGTGCCTTTCACTACAACAAAAATATGGGGCAGGGATATCGTACCCGAACGCGGTGACATAATCATATTCACATTCCCGAAAAACAAGTCACTCGATTTCGTGAAGCGCGTGATAGGGCTTCCCGGTGATACCGTTCAGATAACGCACAAAAGGGTTTACATCAACGGCAGGGAATATAAAACCGGGCATGAAAAATATACTGACAGTAATGAAGTCCTTCAAGGGAAAGGAAGCATCCGGGACAATACAGGACCGATAAAAATCAAACCGGGTTATGTATTTGCCATGGGTGATAACCGCGACCAGAGCTATGACAGCCGTTTCTGGGGACAGGTTCCTGTAGAATATATAAAGGGCAAAGCCGGAATAATTTATTTTTCATGGGATAATATTCTCGGCAGGCCCAGAATGAGCCGCATAGGAAGCATCATCAAATAATTCTTAACACAGGGGGAAACTATATTGAATAACCAGCAGACAAATCCGGACTCAGAAAACCGGGAACCGATAAATAAAAAACCCGAAGATAAAGGACAACTCAGGGAATGGGGCGAGGCGCTCCTTTTTGCACTTATCCTTGCGCTTATAATCAGGGCCTTCCTCATCCAGGCATACCGGATACCGTCTTCATCCATGGAAGACACACTCTTGAAGGGTGATCACATCCTGGCGACAAAATACAACTACGGCGTGACCGTTCCTTTCACCACGTATAAGATAATTGGAAGGGACATTATCCCCAAGAGGGGGGATATCGTCATATTCACGTTCCCTCAGGATCAGAAAATGGATTTCGTTAAACGCGTTGTCGGACTGCCCGGGGATACCGTTGCAATAATCAACAAGAAAGTATTTATCAACGGAAAGGAATACAAAGAAGGGCACGAAAAATATACCGAT
>CAYNVT010000043.1:30100-31113 GCA_964400685.1 uncultured Bacteriovoracaceae bacterium
ATTGTCGACAGGGGGATATCGGTCGTCAGGGACAACATGCCCGATACCCCGATAAAAGAGGGTCATATATTCGTCATGGGAGACAACCGCGACCAGAGCTATGACAGCCGGTTCTGGGGTCAGCTCCCGCTTGAAAACATAAAAGGCAAGGCTTTAATCATTTACTTTTCATGGGACAGCAGCAATTTTTTCAATAGACTGCTCAGGATAGGACATCTGGTAAAGTAGACGCTAAAGAACAGGAGGAATAAGGTGACTGATATTCTTCTGACGCCCGGCGAAGTCGGGATGGTGCTTCAGGAACTGGCTGACAAGCTTGAGACGGGGTTCAAGACCTGGGACAAGATCGTTTTCATCGGCATAAGGAGCGGCGGCGAACATGTAGCCGAACACCTCGTGAAGATCATGAAGAAAAGGCTTAAAAGGGAACTGCCGCTTGGAGAGCTTGATATAGCCCTTTACCGGGACGACCTCTCGAAAAGGCTTTTCTATCCCGAAGTTAAAAAAACCAGCATCCCGTTCGACATTGAAGGCAAGATAGTAATCCTCGTGGATGACGTCCTCAACACAGGCCGGTCGGTAAGAGCGGCAATCGACCATATTGTCGACCTCGGCAGGCCGCAGCGCATATACCTCCTGGTGCTTTTTGACAGGGGCGGACGAGAACTCCCCATACAGGCTGACTTCATAGGAAAAACGATCGAGCTCCCTTCGAAAAAGATTATCAAGATTAACGTGCCTGAAGATACCTCAAAACTGGGCAATGTCATAATAACCGGGGTGAAAAAATGAACTGGCCGCATAAGGACCTGATAGGAATCGCAGACCTTGAGGCAGAAGAGATCACCACAATTTTTGACCTGACACCCAATTTCAAAGAAATTTCCAGACGCGACATCAAGAAAGTCCCGACGCTCAGAGGCAAAACCGTCGTCCTTATCTTCTATGAGGCCAGCACCCGAACAAGGCTTTCATTCGAGATTGCGGCCAAGAGGCTGAGCGCGGACACGGTC
>CAYNVT010000044.1:0-13392 GCA_964400685.1 uncultured Bacteriovoracaceae bacterium
CTAGGGATATTGGGAGCAGAAAGCCTTATAGTGACACTTGCATTCGTTGGGCTGGCAATACCTGCGCTTGCCTCGATACTTCCGGCACCAAAGACCCCCCCGCGGTCATGGAGCTCTATCACGGCAGCCATTGTCCCGACAGGAATTTTCAGGAAAGCGGCGATTGTTGTATTTATCGGATTGATGGTATTAGGAGGTTTTGCAGTCAATAGAATCAAGGCGGGTGACAATATTCCCGGCTCGTCATATCTCTGGTGTTCGAACCAATGGAACAGATGTTTCAACCTGTTCACAGAAAAGTTCATGGGGCCTAACCAGTTGCTGGTTTATGTGAAGGCGAAGAAAGAGGGGGGGCTCATTGAACCGGAAGCTCTGCAGGATATAAGCGCTTTCAGCAACTACCTTAAATATAAGTGCGGAGCCAAGGATTCAATCGCCTTTGATTTCATGATACAGATGGCTCGCTACACCATGAGCGACGGCAGCCCGAAGTGGCAGACCTTGCCCGAAACAGCCAGGGAAGGGAAAGGCCTTGGCGGCATGGTGACGGAAAACAGCGATGTCAGGGAGTTCATTGACCCGACCTATACCGAGGCGGCGATCTCGCCGTTCTTTCCATTCAGGGATCCGGCAAGCATCAACAACTATGCTGAAATAATGCAGGCATACATTGATGCCCGCCCGTCAACGTCAGTTGAATTCAGCCTCGGAGGAAGCCTTCTTGCGATGTCAAAACTTATCAATGACGGGGCAGAGGCCAGTTTCCTGCCGGTTCTAGCGGCAATAGGCATTATCATTCTTTTCTTTTCAACAATCTTTATGCGCTCCATAAAAGCCGGTATCATCATAGGGCTTATTACAATGTCAGGGATAATGATAGCCATCATCAAACTTTTAAATCTGGGAATGTCTTTATCGCTACCATTTCTGACGGTAATTGCAGCAGGTGCTGGAGTTGCGGCCATCCTGGCTTTACAGGCTTCAAATGTCAGAACAAGGACCTCGGTCCTCTTTGCAGACCTGCTGGTGCTTTTTATGTCCATGCCATGGTTTTTTATAGGCATGAGATTCCAGGCCCTTATGATAATGTGTTTTGCTGCGATAGCTGTTTCAGCCGGACTGATGGCGCTGATTTTTTATCCGGTTTTTTCAATAAAGAAAGATAGCGACACATGCAACACTATTGAGGAGGTTAGCGGGCAATGAAGATTTTTCGTACAGTTTTATTGACAGCTCTTTTGCTGGCGGCTGTCCAGGACCGTTCGTTCGCGCTCTGGACAAATGAAGGCGGCAACATGACCGTGATAGGCAAAATGAAATCCCAGGCGACATGGCGTACTGAGGACGTACCGGTCAACAATCCCATACCGTTAGAAAAGGGAGACCTGATCAGCCAGAGGAACCTTCTGCTTGCCGAATACTCGGGTGATTTCGGTGATATCGGGGGAGGCTTCAAGTCAAAGTTATTTCTTCAGGGAAGGGCCTATTATGACGGTGCATACGATTACGGTGCAAAGATACTTACAACCGACGGCGATCCTTTTAATCCCGATACCGACAATCCCAAGGTATGGAAAGAGAACAATCCGGACTATGAAAAACTCAGGCGCTACTATACCTATGACAACCGCGATCAGATAAACAGCCTGAAATGGGATGTTGACCTGTATATGGCGTATCTGGACATGATGAAAGGCGGCGCATTCTGCAGGGCAGGAAGACAGGTCATGGCATGGGGGGAAATGAGCACGCTCAGGATACTTGACGGCACCAATCCTCTCGATACGTCATCCCTTGCCGTCGACCTCCTGGAAAGGCGCATCCCTCTGTGGATGATTCGCGCCAACTACGCCATGGCTTATGTGGGCCCGTTTGATTCACTATCGTTCGAGGCATATTATGTCCCGGGAAAGATTGATAATACATATGAGGTAAAGATGATAGACGGCTCCCCGATTCTTCCTTCGATCGGAAGGGATACAATTGACGACTACAAAGACCCGTTTTCAATGGCATCATTAAAACGAAACATGAACCAGGTGAACAGCGACATCGATTCCGACAGGTACGGGTTTAAATTAGGCAGCGTCTATAAAGGTCTTAATCTCAATCTTGCCTATTACAGGATGTATTCTGAAATACCAGTCGCCTGGATAAACCCCGAATCGCTTGAACCGATAACGGTTTATATGGGAAGCATCAACCCTAACAACCCTATGAGTTCAATACTTGGAGGCCAGCTGCTGGAAGTGGATCTGACCCGTGATAATGTAGATGTTATGGGCGGGAGCTTCAACTATCAGATTGACCCGATAGACACGGTATTAAGGGGTGAATTCGCCTATTTCAGGCAGGTGCCCTGGATGACAGCGGGCAAAGTAACCGACCTTATCAAATCTTTCGGGCCCAAGGTGGATGTCTGGACAGGCACAGGCCCTGATAACCCGGGCCAGCAAAAAAGTCTCGCATGGCTTCTATATTTTTACAATCAGCAGTTCAAGACGATCGATAAGATGGTACTTCCTTTTTCCACGAGCGAAGTGGAAAAATATGACCAGATGAAATACGGTATCGGGATAGACAAGTTCTACAATTTCAGCTGGATGGCGCCGAAAAAACATGTGCCGGTAATCTCAGAAATTATTCCTTCAGACGACGTGATGTTCAAGTTCGAATACATAGGCAGCAAGATACTTGGCTGGAAGGAAGACTATTTGCTCGAGCCCTGGTACGAGCCCTGGGACGATGACAGGGACGGCCAGTTCGATGTCGTCTATTATCCTGAGTACAGCAACACATTTATATTGATAACCAGGCTATCCTATCTCAACGGCAACCTCATCCCGCAGCTTGTAGTCATGTACGAGCTTGAACCGAAATGCCTTGTTTTTATACCGTCGCTTGCATATTCATATAAGAACTGGGATTTTGAAGTGAACTATTTCACCTCCGGCGCCAATGACTATTCAGGGACACTGGGCATGATGGACCAGAGAGATGAACTGAACATAAACATAACCTACAACTTCTAGAGGAAGAAGAAAGGAAACAGAAATCTGAACAAGGGAAAACTGATATTTTAATCAAGCCTAACGTTCTTGGGGAATACTATGCCGAACGGGTATATGGGTAAGATCCTCTGGGTGGACTTAACGTCCGGGACTTTTACTGAAGAAACGCCGGCTGAAGAGATTTACAGAAAATATCTTGGCGGCTACGGGCTGGGCGCATACTATATCTATTCAAGGATGAAGCATGGCTGCGATCCTCTCGGGCCCGATAATATCCTCGGTTTCTGTCCCGGACTTTTTACGGGTACCCCCGCTCCCTTCACCGGGCGCTATATGGTATGCGGCAAAAGCCCGCTTACCGGAGGATGGGGTGATTCAAATTCCGGCGGACATTTCGGACCGGTAATCAAGCAGGCGGGCTATGACGCCATATTTTTTACAGGCGCATCTGATAAGCCGGTCTATCTGCTGCTTGATAATGGAAAGTATGAACTCTGCGATGCCTCTGAGTTGTGGGGCAACGATATAGTCGAAACAGAGGAAAAGCTTCTTAAACTGCATGGAAAGGGGTTCAGGACGGCAGCCATTGGCAAGGGTGGCGAAAACATTGTGCTTTTCTCAGGCATTGTCTGCGACAGGGGCAGGATAGCCGCTCGAAGCGGTCTTGGGGCAGTTATGGGAAGCAAAAAGCTCAAGGCTCTTTGCATCAGGGGAACGCTTAAAAGGAGTTATGCCGACCGGTCGAAGGCTGTTGAACTTGCCAGGGGTTATAACCAGAATCTTAAAATAACCATGACAAATCCGCTTATCGGCGCCATGCTGTCCTTATCGGACCGGTTCACTTATTTCATGCGCAAATTGAATATCGGATTTGATATAGCAGGTAATTTCCAGGATTTGGCGCCCCTTCTTTTCAGATATTTTTTCCACAAATGGGGGACGGGGTTTGCAACTGTCATAAGCCATGAAACTGGCGATACGCCCATTAAAAACTATGCCGGAGATGTAAAGGACTTCCCTAAAAGAATGTCAAAGAAGCTGCATAAGGACGCAAGCCTTCCCTACATGACAAAGAGATACGGGTGCTTCGGCTGCCCGGTCCAGTGCGGAGCCATATTGAACGTACCTCAGCTGCATTACATGGAAAAGGAAACGCACCGGCCTGAATACGAGACAATAGCAGCTTTTGGCGGCCTGATACTGAACAGTGATTTCAATGCCATCATGGAAATTAATGAATATCTTAACCGTGAGGGTGTCGATACGATATCGGCAGGAGGCGTTGTTTCATATGTCCTTGAATGTACGGCAAACGGACTTCTTGTTAAGACCGATTTCAAATGCGCACAGTATCCGGATGGGTTTCTGCCCGGATGGGGCAGGGCTGAAACCATACTGCCACTGCTTAAGCTTATTGTGAACAGGGAAGGTATCGGTGATGTCCTTGCCGAAGGGGCAAAATCAGCTTCGACGAAAATCAAGGGTTCTGAAGAATTTGCAGTAACCTCGGGCGGCCAGGAGCTTCCCATGCATGATGCGCGTAAGATGCCCGGACTGATGCTGACCTATGCGGCAGACCCCACCCCTGGCCGTCATACAGCTGGCAGCGTGGATTTTATTCTGATGGGTTCAGCAAACCGGTTTGCAAAGGGTATAAAATTTAAAACTGGAAAAGATCCGGAAGCAAAAGGTGCAGGTCAGGCCCAGGCGGTGAAATTCAAACAGGCATTCAATGCAATGGGGTTCTGCGAGTTCAGTGCCTGGTGCGGCTGGTATCCATTATGGGAAATGTTCAGGGCAATAACCGGCTGGGATATTACACCCGAAGAGCTTCTTGAAACCGGCTGGCGCATTCAGACCATCCGCCAGCTGTTCAATGCCCGCGAGGGCGCTTTAAAAATTGATGTCAATATGCGCGCATTGGGCATACCGCCCAGAAAAGACGGTGTGCATAAAAACGTCACAATCGAAATCGAACCTTTCATTAAGGCCTACTACAGACATATAGGATTTGATGAAAACGGAAAACCTGAAAAGAAAACCATTGAAAGACTGGGGCTTTTTTAATGTGATATAGCCCTAGCTCTCTTGTTTTCTGAACAGAAAAAACAGGAAAATCATGTATCAGTAAGCGTAAGCGTGAGAGTCCTGGAGCTTGATGAAATAACGCCTGCAGAAACTGTTGAAGCGAGTCTTACGGAAACGGCGAGATTGGTGGTGTTGGTAGTGTCAACTCCAGTCACGGCATCAGCAGCAACAGAGCTCAATGTCACATAACCGGCGCTGGTAGCGCCAGCCGGTGCGGCAAGCGATATGGATAATGTAACATTTGCCGGCATGTCGGAGTTGATTGAAGCAGTTATCTTTTTTGCGTTATCCCCTGCATTGGAAGCAACATCATAGGTGGATGAACTAGTAGCGTTTGACGGTTGCGATCCAGCAACGGCAGAATTGACGGTAACGGAAAAAGTATCGGTATCGAGACTGACCTCTGCGATCGGAGGAATCTCATAACCGGTTTCTCCGGAATCGCTGTCCCCTGCCAGTGCTATTCCTGAAAAGAGAATGAATGAAAAGAAAACCGGCAATAATATTGTCATTGTCTTTTTCATATCGGCATCTCCATTCAGCTGTTGTCGCTCAGGGTCAGAGTGAAGCTTCTTGATGTTCTGCCGCCGGTCTTCGTTGCATCGATATTGGCATTCAGATACATGTTAAAGTATCTGTTTGTCTCGGCAACCGCATCAATGTTGGTCACAAAAGTATCGGCAACGGAGCCTCCGGTCAAATAGAAGCCGGCATATCCGTCTGCGCCTGTCGGGTTCAAGCCAGAGCCCGCATTTATATACATGGTGGTTCCGGTTGTCAGATCTGAACTGAGCTGGATGGTCAACTTTTTCGAATTTTCCGCACAGTTGGTTGATATGTTGTAATAAACCCTGTTGTCGCCTGTACTGCTTGTGAATTGAAATGCAAAGCCCGGGGTGAAGTTCGTAGAAAATTCAATTGATTTTGTTACAACCGTTATCTCATTGATAGCCTGAACCTGATAGTTTATTGTTGTCGTATCATTGTTAGCCGCATGAGCTGCAAAAGGCAGTGATATTATGAACAGGATAATCTGATAAATTTTTGAAGATCTCTTCATGTCAGCTCCCGTTTTTATCAAGCCCATATGAATTGCCAGTGCGGATTTATCGATAGAAAGGGGCATCAATGATGTGCCCCCTTCTTCCTTTTCCGTTGTTTATTTAACTAAACTTAAGAGGCGTCAGCAAGTGTAAGGGTAAGAGTTTTGCTTGCCGAGGCGACAACCCCCGCCGCAACCGTTGCGCTCATTGAATAACTGATCGCTATATCAGCGCCTGCTACACCATCAATTCCGGTAACAACATCAGCTGCATCTGCTGTTAATGTGGTGGCTCCTGCACTGACTCCGCCAGATGGTGCCGTAACGTTCATGGTCAGAGTTACACCGGCTGGCATCGCCGTATTAAGCGCCGCCGTCAATTTTTTCGCGTTGGTTGCGCAGTTGGTGGTGATATCATAGGTGCCGTCAGCTGTTACGGCAGTTGGCTGTGAGCCTGCTGTTGCCGCGCTCACTGTCAGCGTCTCGGATGCATCATCTATGTTCACTTCGTTTATTGCCTGGACTTCATAGTTGATAGTTGCGGTATCGCTGTTTGCAGCAAAGACATTCCCGGCCCAGAGCCCGAAAAACATTACCATCGTAATTATAAGTATTCTTTTCATGGTTATCTCCTTTATTTGCTGTCTTATAAGAATTGTATTCTGTTCGCCTGTCTCGCCGTCATTATTGATCAGCTTAAGATCATGAATCGGTAAGGGTAAGCGTAAGCACCCTGCTTGACGACGAAAGGACTCCTGCTGCAACCGTTGCGCTCATGGAATAGCTTATCGCTATGTTGGTTTCGGCAACCGGGTCAACAGAGGTAACAACATCGGCAGCAGTGTGTGACAATGTTACGGCACCTGCGCTTGACGCACCTGTCGGGGCAGTGACATTCATTGTTAATGTTACACCTGTCGGCATGTCTGAAGCAATTGCTGCGGTAAGCTTCTTGGCGTTCGCCGCGCAGTTTGTGGTGATGTCATAGGTGCCCGAGTCCGTAGCTGCGGTAGGCTGTGAACCTGCAGTCGCGGCATTTACGGTGAGCGTCTCGGATGCGTCGTCTATGTTCACTTCGTTTATCGCCTGGACCTCATAGTTGATGGTTGCGGTATCGCTGTTTGCAGCGAATACATTCCCGGCCCAGAGCCCCAAAAACATTACCAGTGCTGTTATGAACATTTTTTTCATATAAGGCCCTCTCCTTTTTGGCTGTTGAGATTTGATTTCCTTTCCGCCCGCCCTTCATTCATGATTTCTTTTTCGTCACAAGACGGAAAAACTTTAGACAGGAAATTAATTAAAATTGGTTTTTATAGCATATAGGGGATATTTTGTTGCTTTTTGGACAAATTTACTCTATGATATTTTATATAAAAAGCAACATACTAAAAATTATGTATTTGCTTTAATATTAGTAATGCTTATTAATATTATGGATTTGATGATCATTCCTTATGTATCATCCTTATGGTTCTTTTTCTTGGCAGTATCCTTATTTCGGCTGTTTCTTTGTCGCCCGGCGCAAGGTCGTACTCTATATCGGTTTTTTCGGGGTAATGATATTGCGGCAGGGAATCTTCCATGACGCTCAATGTCCATTTGCCGGGTCTCAGGTCTTCAAAATCGAAGCTGCCGTCAGGCCTTGTAACGCCGTACTTTATCTCCTTTTCGCCCTTTATTTCGATAATCGCATTTGCCAAAGGATATGCAGCAATAAGGTTGGTTGAACCTCCCTGTACGCCGGTTTCACCTGCACCTCCCAGAGAATATTCATCTGATGTTTCTCCGGGCGTGGTCAATTGTGATGCCTCATATTTATAGACAACGACCTTGCCTGAAACCGATACGGCTCTTGTAATGCCTATTTCAACATGGGACATATCACCGCCGAGCACATCGACCTTGATGGGCATTTTCTCTATAGGTATCCTGCCTGATGCAACGGTTGACATGTCTACGTCAAGGTAATGTTCGCCAGTGCGCACCGAATCGAATCTGAAATTTCCTCTTGAGTCGGCTATAGTTGTCATACCGTCCAGTACAATAAATGCACCTTTAATTCCCTTGCCGGTTTCCTTGTCATAAATATGGCCTTTTACTCCACCTATTGTATCTTTCTTGCCGACAGGCATATTGAACACCTGTGTATATTGGACCATAAATGCCTTTTCATCCTGGGATGACGTCTCTGCGTATTCCGTCATTCTCCCCTGAATCGTTATCCTGTGTACTTTTAACAGATTCAGATTAAACGCAACGTTATATGTATCCCTGGAGCCTGTTGATGATTCCAGAATCTTCTGGTCTTCGAGTTTTATGTCAAATGAATTCTGTTCACTGATTCTGTACGAACAGCTGGCCCCGTATGTAAAGCCTTTCCTGGCATTGCCGTTATCATCCCTGTTGTTGTCGTGATAAAAATATAAGCCGAAAGAGTTCTTTGCCTGTGTTAAATATGAGGCGGAAAAACTGATTTTATCGACTGACGATTCGTTTTCATTGAGCTTATCGTCTTCTCTTCCTGCTTCGGCGGAAAGATTCATTGTAAATGGACCCAGTAATTGCGCAATAGTGATAATACCCGTTTTTTGATTATAGTCCGAGGTCGGAAACGGCATGTCATCTTTGTTTGTCTCATACCTTGCATCGAGAGAGACATTCGTATTTGTAACAAAACGATAGTTGAGGCCCAATTCGTAAAACCTGTCGATTGTCGCTGAACCTTTTAGCGGGTTCTTGTCAAGATTTCTTCTGTCCTGGCGGGCATTGGCATTGATGCTCAATTTAGCGCTTACCGGTACCGAAACGTTAGCCGTTATGGAGTCCTGGTCATTATAAGTACCGGGAAAATCAGGTCCGGAATAAGTATATTTTGCATATGCGGCAAGCCACTTTGAATAACTGCTGAAATTTACATAAAAGGCAGAGTCTTTTTCATCTTCTCTCTGTCCCATGGAATATTCAAGTTCGAATCCAGTCCTGTCAACAATGTTGAACTGGCCGTCTATACTGGCCATTTTCTTATATCCCAGTCCTTCCTCCTTGCTCAGGAAATTCAGTCCCAGCTTGAAGCGATCCGTTATCTGATAATCCACATAGGCTCCGGCCTCGTTTTCCTGAGGGGTCTGCCATCTGCTTTGTGAATAGTAGCCTCCCAGACTGAGCTTTCCAAAAAACAGATCAAGCCCTGCTCCCCTGGAATAAAAAGAGTTTTCGGTCAGTTGAGAAAGGCTGTAACTGTTGTCCCCAAGTGTGATCTTATACTTTGGTGCGGTATATTTCAGGATATATTCGTCGTGTGTTGCATAAAACAGTCTGTTGGTCTTTATCTGATCATACATGTCCGGACCTTTGAGGCTCAATTCGAACTGCCTTGTCTGTTCAGGGTCCAGGCTTCCCCGGCTGGTCAGCTGAAACTGGTATGCAGACTCATTGACTTCATCATCCATACCTCCCGAATATAATGCGGAAATACTTGCAGGAACGGTCTTATACCTGCTCTCACCTGAAATATATGTAGGTATGACCTCGACATAACTTGCAGCTTCGGCCTTAATTTGTATGCCTTTAGCTTCAATTGCTGCCTTTACGAAAAAGCTGTGTTTGAAATTGCTTCTGATGTCCTTCTGTGTAACGACCGTTATTGTAACGTCTGAAGATTCGCCAGCTTTAAGGATAAGCTCAGCTTTATCGGCGGTATAAGGAAAGTTCTGGGCGCTTTCATAAGAAAGGCTGATCTTCTGTTCCGAGTTACTGGTATTGGTAACCATAAAAACAGCTGTGTATTTTTCCCCTGCGACCACAAACCTGGGGGCTGATACAACCCTTACATCCAGTTTCGCCGTGGATACCACATCAACATAAATAGTGCTTGTGTCGGTAGCAGTCGGGTCTGTTACGCCTCTTACGGTAACATCAATTCCATATTTTCCGGCTTGAGCTCCTTCGGGCACTACAAAGCTTATTATCCTTGTATCGGATTCATACCCGTCGAGCTGAAAAGGGAAGGCCGCAGTAATCATCGTCCATCCGTCAGGGAGAACCGGTTTCATTACGAATTGCTGGGACTGATCGGCTGTATTTGTCACCCTGAATATTGAGGTAATGGTCATTCCCGGCTCGGTTGAAACGAGCTCCTCTCCGGTAGGACGCAATTCAACCCCTCTGCCCAGTGCATTGGCGCCTGCAGCTAACAACAGACAAATGCACAGGGTAAGGAAGACGGTTTTTTCACTTAGGGACAGTAATTTTGTATTCTCCGCCGAAGACATCATCCCCGCCACAATCCGCCACCACAAGCGATTTGTATTTCCCTTCGGCAATGCTGCCAAGATTAAATCTGAACCTTATTGATGTTCCAGGATATGTCCTTTGTTTTCCGGCTGTGAACCGGTCTGTTTTTTTTCCGTCCTTGTCTGTTGAAGAAACGAATTTCCCGTTTGAATCCACCAGCTGAATCCATGTATCAGGCCTTAAGATTCTTTCTCCGTTGTTTTCTATATCTATTTCCAGGAAATAGCCCTTGCCGTCCTTTATAATTCTGGGATCACTGAACTTAAGGCTTCTTGTTCCTGTATCCCCCATGTTTGAAATAATCTGAACGGCATATCTCATTACCGATGAAAAGCTCATCTGTATCTTCTTTTTGTCTGCCGGAGGTGTGCTTGATTCAAGTGAGCCCTTGTTTATTTTCTCAATCATAAGGGTGCTCCAGTAAGTGCCGATAAGGTTCTGATCATTTGGCACTTTTACGGAGAAATTAACTCTCACCGAACCTTTTGGAGGGACAGTAGCCTGTCTTGGGCTGAATGTAATCCAGCTTGCATTAGATCTTGGAAT
Source organism: uncultured Bacteriovoracaceae bacterium (assembly GCA_964400685.1). Taxonomy (GTDB): domain Bacteria; phylum Desulfobacterota; class Desulfomonilia; order UBA1062; family UBA1062; genus DATCTV01. The sequence goes on from CAYNVT010000044.1 coordinate 10,984, forward strand.
TTTGCCAGGGTCGCCATATTCATTCCTGCCGTCTGCAAAGAAAAGATAATCCGTCTGATATATTTTAACGTCTTCAGCTTCTGTCCCGCTGTTGTTAATAGAAAGTGAACCCTCAAATAATTCTCCGGGTTTCAACGATTTTTCCTGTGTCATGTCTCCGACAACGTTTATGCCTGCCATGGCATCGGAAAATGCCAGGCCTAATATGCTTATCAAAACAAGAACAATACCTTTTATATGCTTTTTCATATAGTCCTCCTGGAGTATTTTTATTGAGTTTCGACAATCGTTAAATAGATAGTGGTTGTGTAATTTGCCGGGGGAACCTGAACCGACATGCCGGTCAACCGCAATTGCATTCCGGTATTGTACCTTTCCATGCTGCCTTCAAAAAACACCATATCGGTATCTGTCAGTTCCTGAAAATTGCTGCCGCCTGAAATTGATCCTTCACCTGTGCCATCTGACGACCTTCTTATTAAAAGCTGCAGATTGCCATGCCATGTTAAACTCGACTTTCTGACGTTAACCCTCCAGGGGCCGGTTGCCAGAGTTATATCTGCCGTAACCTGGTCATTGCTGCTGTCATAATTGGAATTCAGATCTGTGCCTGCACCTCCCATTAAATCATACTTATTGACTGTCCTGGCCCAGTTTCCCCTGATTGTAATTGACGCTGCGGCATAGGCATTGGAAACCGGTATAACCGCAAGAAGAACTAACGGTAAAAAAATTAATATTCTAAGAAGATCCGGTTTTTTCATTATATGGCATCCGCAAGAGTAAGTGTAAGCGTCCTTGTAGCTATAGGGATAATTCCCGCCGTAACGTCAGCGCTCAACCTGAAATCGATCTGCAGATTTGAGGTTGCCGTAGCGTCAATACTGGTGACTACATCCTGAGCGGATACGCCCATTGAAACATAACCTTCTGAGGCTGCTCCGGATGGGGCAGCGACCTGAACCTGCAAAGCAACTCCGGCTGGCAATTCTGAGTTTATTGCCCCTGTAATTTTTTTCGAGTTTGCCGTGCAGTTCGTCGTTATATTATATGAAGAGGTCGTTGTGGCATCATTCGGCTGGGATCCTGCTACGGCGCTGCTGACAGTAAGTGTAATTGAAGCATTGTTGATAGCGATCTCGTTTATCTCCTGAACATAGATACTTGCGGATGTCGTATCAGAGCTTCCGGCGAATACAGAAATCGGTACCATCAAAATGAAAAAGGCCAACAGTAATTTTATCCCCGTCCTTAACATCCTTATTTCCTCCATATGAATACAGAATATAATCGCCTGTTCGGCAAAACGAATAAAAAAAATAATTTTTCCGGAAATCAATTTAATTGAGACATAAAAACAGTACATTATAAAAACAAGGAATAATAATGATTCATAACTGCAGCAAATGAAACATACACTGTATTAAGTATTATTAAAAACTGTCGAAAACAAACAAATCAGAAGGGGGCATCAATGAAAGTAATGTGCGCTTCCTTGTTGCTGTTTTACTTATTGCTTTCGCCTGCTCACTCCCTGTTCGCAGGAACAAACGACATCGTAATAATAAACTACAATGTGGATCAGGTATGTTCAGTAGCTTTGAGTGATAGCGTTGCATCGGTTGCCATAAGCAGTTCCAGCAGTGACGGCGATTATATCGAATTCACAAATAATGTTTTGAGCATGTCATTGACTTCAAACGTTACATCAAGAAAAATAATCGCATCTCTGTCTGAGAGCATGGTGGACAACACATGGCTCTATATGACAGTCAGTGTCCCTCCCGGATGGACAAGTTCAGGAGAGACTCTTCTGACAACAGCACCGGCGGTTCTGGCATACGGAGGAGCTGTTGTTCAGGGAGGCATGTCCATAAGCATTAGATTCAGGGCCTATGTCATGGCAGGGCCTGTTTCCAGGCGGCATGTTACAATAAACATGACAATAACTGATAACACATAAGGACAAGTCCATTGAAACAGCTTAAGCTCAGTATCATGATTGTTCTTTTGGCAGCAGCTTTTTCCGTGAAAGCGCATGCTGATGATACCTTCGAGCTTGACCTCGAATACGGAGTCGATCCGATCAATGACATTACAATAAGCGACGGGGAGATTTATTTGACAGTCAACTCGGCCATTGCAGGAAGAGAGCCTTCTGCTGCAACGGATACAACATCAACCTATGACATAACCACAAACGAACCAGCCAGGAAAATAACCGCTCAATTGAGTTCAGGTATGCCGTCAAATACATCGCTAAAGGTTTCTCTGGTTTCAGTTCCTGAAGGGTGGACAAGTTCGGGCGAACAGTTCTTAAGCGCAGATATGGCGGTAACTCTTGCGACAGGAGATCAGGGCGGAGGGACCGGACTTATGATAAGCTATACTTTTGCAGCAGGTGTATCT
>CAYNVT010000044.1:13402-30859 GCA_964400685.1 uncultured Bacteriovoracaceae bacterium
CCGTACGGTTACATACACTCTCAGCGCTCAATAACAGTAAAGCATCGGGGAGGTATTGCCTGTAGCGTAAATGCCGCATCTTCGATTATCAGAATCAGGAATTGTCGGTCATTGTTATTGTCATTGTTCTCGTTCCCTCTGTTAAAGGCTCTGCCGTAAAGTCTGCAACTAAGCTCGTGTCAATTGTTGATGTGCCGCTTTCATTGTTTATATCTGTAATTATGCTCCTTGCCGTATCATCGAGGACAACATCGGACAGAGGCGTTCCAAGGCCCGCTCCTGCCGTCACAGACAGGGTTATGCCTGAGGGCATGCTGCTGTCAAGTTGCGCTATTATTCTTTTTGGGGTGCCTGTATTGTCGGAGGCGTTTACCGCAAATGAGTCATGGACTGCTGAAAAATTCCCACCTGCCGCAGGGGCTGCGAGCGTAAAGGTCATATCGCTGTCAAGTGACATTATTGAAACACCTGGAACAGAATATGTTACTGTCAGATCGTCTGCATATCCCGTCGAAGCGCATATCGCCACAATTATTGCAATAGACACGATCATAGATCCCTTCATAAATTGCCGCCTTTTCATTTAACCAAAAATGCTTTTAAATTATGACTCTGAACAAAATGTGACAACCAGAGTGGCCGTTGCGTTTGTTACAGTGCATGCGGTCATGTCGGCTTGAAACCTGAGAGTTACTGTCGAGCTGCCGCTTTCCGACCGAATTCCTGTGATAAGGTCCTGGTCCATGTCTCTAATTGAAATTTCAGGCTCTGGGGTCCCGATGCCTGCGGAGGCAGCGACAAAAAGATTGAGGCCTCCATCGCACTCGGGTGGGCCTGATCCGATATGTGTAACTATTTTCATAGGGTCTCCCGTGTTGTTGGTTACCGATATTGTAAAAGAATCTGTTGCCTCTGCGAATGACTGGCCTGCCACAGGTTCGACAAGGGTAAATGTAATGCCGTCGCCGGTATCAGTGGTCATGCTTGAAACTTCCGGCACCGTATAAGTTAAGGTCAAATCATCGGCAAAGGCTATGCCTGCGAAAAACATTGCAAATATTACGGCAATGCCTGCTGTTATGACCTTTTTCATTGTCTATTTATCCTTTAAATCAGTTTCAGTTTTATGAATCTGCACAAAATGTGACAACCAGAGTAGCTGTTTCGTTTGTTGCAGTGCAGGTGCTCATGTCTGCTTGCAGTCTGAGGGTTACTGTCGAACTTCCGCTTTCCGACTGGATTCCTGTGATAAGGTCATGGTCAACACCTTCAAACCAGAATTCAGGCTCAGGGGTTCCGATGCCTGCGGAGGCTGCTATTGAAAGATAGGGGCCATTTTCGCAATCAGGGGGAACTGCCCCAATACCTATAACTACCTTCATAGGGTTTCCAGTGTTGTCGGTCACCGTTATTGTAAAGGTATCTGTTAACGCTGCGAAATTCTGGCCTGCCGCCGGTTCAGCAAAAGTAAATGTAATGCCGTCACCGGCATCAGTGGTCATGCTTGAAACTTCAGGCACCGTATAAGTAATGGTGAGGTCATCGGTAAATGCTGTGCCTGAAAAGAACATTGCGAACAAAACGGCAATGCCTGCTGTTATGACCTTTTTCATTTTCTATTTCTCCCTTAAATCAGTTTCAGTTTTACGAATCTGCACAATATGTGACAACCAGAGTAGCTGTTCCGTTTGTTACAATGCAGGTGCTCATGTCTGCTTGCAGCCTGAGGGTTACTGTCGAACTGCCGCTTTCCGACTGGATTCCTGTAATAAGGTCCTGGTCCTGGTCTAGCTCTGCAATGTAAAATTCAGGCTCAGGAGTTCCGATGCCTTCGGAGGCTGAGAGTGAAAGAAAGGGGCCATTTTCATAGCACTCAGGAGGGACTGATCCAGAATCAATATGTACAACTACCTTCATGGGGTTTCCCGTGTTGTCGGTTACCGACACTGTAAATGTATCTGTTACTGCCTCGAAAATCTGGCCTGCCGCAGGTTCGACAAGGGTAAATGTAATGCCGTCACCGGCATTAGTGGTCATGATTGAAACTTCCGGCACCGTATAAGTTAAGGTCAGGTCTTCGGCAAGGGCTGTGCCTGAGAAGAACATTGCAATCAATAGGCCCATGCTTGCAGTTATAAAATCTTTCATTACTCCTTTCCCCCTTCCCTTCGGGTCATTATTACAGGAACGCCAACCTGGCGTTTCTTCTTGTTATCTGAGAAGCATGTTTCATTTTACGAATCCGTACATAATGTGACGACCAGAGTCATGGTTGAGCCTGTTGCCGGTACTGCAGTCAACTCAGCTGTCAGGCCGAGCGTTACAGTTGTCATTCCTGCTCCCCGCGATATAGCGGTAATAAGATCCTGTGCTGAGTCGGATACCGTAATTTCAGCCGCCGGGGTACCAAGACCTGCTGCTGCTGTTGCCGTAAGAGTAAGGCCGGCTGGTACTGCAGCCGAGGTGTTTACCGTTATTTTCTTTGGTTCACCTGTGTTGTCGGCAGCCATTAGAGAAAAATCACATGTGACTTCTTCGAATGAATTTCCTGCGGAAGGCTCGACAAGGGTCAGGGTGAGGCCGTCGCCTACATCAATGATCATGCCTGACACTTCAGGCACCGTGTAAGTGACGGTAAGGTCATCGGCCAGGGCTGTTTCTGAGAAAAATATTGCGAATAATAAAGCGATGCCTGCTGTTATAATATTTTTCAATGTCGTATCCTTCCTTTCGACTGGTTCATTTAAGTTCCGATTATGAATCTGCACCGTATGTGACAACCAGTGTCAAGGTCGCGCCATCTGCAGCAAGAGCGTCCCATCCTGCAGTCAGACCCAGCGTTACTGTGGATGATCCGTTTTCAGACTGGATTGCCGTAATAAGGTCCTGGGCAATATTCGTAATTGTAATTTCAGCCCCGGGGGTTCCCAGGCCGGCTGATGCGTCTGCCGTTAGAGTAAGTCCTGTTGGAACAGCCAATGCAGTATTCAACGTGACCTTCATCGGATCACCCGTGTTGTCTGATACCGCTACCGTGAAGGTATCTGTTACTTCTGAGAATGGATTCCCCGCCGCCGGTACAACAAGGGTCAGGGTCAGGCCGTCGCCGACATCAGTGGCCATGCTTGAAACTTCCGGCACTGTGAAAGTGAGGGTAAGATCATCTGCAAGGGCTATTCCCGAAAAAAATATCGCGAACATTCCAATTATCCCTGCTGATATAATCTTTTTCATAAGTTAAATCTCCTTAAGTTTATTAATTGTCATAAAGCTTATTGTTAAACTTATCGGCTGGAAGGAAGATCACTTAACAAATAATGCTGCAATTACGGGATAATGAGGTATAATTATTGCAAATACCGGAGTTTGATGTATTTAAGGAACATGTTTAACAGGTAAAGAATTTGCAGGTTAATCGGCCGGTAACGTCTTTGATTTAATGATTAACTATCTGTACATTCCCGCCGCCCAGCATCTGAATAACCCTTTTTCGGGGCAGAACCTTAATCGTTATGTTCTGGGTATCTCCAGGCTTAAGTTCAAATTCCAAGTCGTTCTTTTCAAGATATGTAAATCTTGGCAGAGAGCTTTTATTTATCGTTAATGTCCACTTGCCCGGTAAAAGGTCATCAAATGAGAATGTACCGTCTTTGGTGCTTTGGGCAGACAGAGAGCCGTTTTCATTTTTCAGTTCAAGATCTGCACCCGACAGGCCGCCAACCTCAATCAGTCCTGCCTTGTCCGTTTCCGAGAGCTGGGTTTTTTCGAATTCGTACAGTAAAAGCTTTCCTGTAATACGCGAGGCCTTTACAAGGCTTATTTCACACCTGTTCTTTCCTGCTGATACAGATACTTTGATCGGCGGTTTGACCGTAGAAATCAAACCCGGGGAAATGTTTGAGGCATCAATATCAAGCCAGGCGTCTCCATTCTTTACAGTGTAAAATTCAAAGTTGCCGTTTTGATCTGTGATTGTTGTCATTTTGCCAAGAACTACAATCACGCCCTGAAGGCCTCTTCCTGTCTGTGCATCTATAACTTTGCCAACGATTGAACCGAAATCTGTTCTTATTCCAACAGGGATTCCTATCAGGAAGGAATACTTCAGACTGAAAGCGAATTGAGAATCATCATCATTCGATGAAACGGGAACATATCTGGTCTCCAGAAATATTGTGTGGATTTTCGCAACCGTAATATTCAAATTCGAATTATACACATAACTTGTGCCTGATCCTTCGACTTCCAGCTTTCGCCCCTCAAGTGAAAACCCGATATTATTTCTGGGGTTGAATACGTAGTCCATATTGAAACCCAGCGTAGTTCCATATTGCCTTCTGCTCTGGTCATTACGGTTGTTATCGATATTTGCATAAACTCCGAAAGTATGGCCGGATAATGGTTTGTAGGCCCCTGAAAAATATAACCTGTCAACTTCGGAATCATTTTCATAAAGATAATCCCTCTCCCTCCCGATTTCCGTCGAAAGGCTGAATACAAATCTTTTAAGAGTCTGTGAAATCGAAGCATTTATGGTTTTCTGCCTGTAATCAAAAAGCGGAACATCGAGCTGATCCTTGTTTTCAACAAGTTTCAGCCCGGTGTACAAGGTTGTGTCGGTTTTAAAATTGAAGGTAAGGCCTGCCTGGTAAGTATACTGAAGGCTAGCTGAAGTTTTGCTTTCGTTATAATCAAGGTTTGTCCGGTCATTGTAGATGGATGCATTTACTGTAACAAGTTTTTTGATGGGGATATTCAGGCTGCCTGAAATTGTCTGTTGGTCGTTATAGGTTCCGTCAAACCCCGGTTCTGCGCGCAAAAACTTAAGGTTGCCGTTAAAGAAATCATTATAGGTTGATATGTTTCCATAATAGCCGTTTGCATACCCGTCATCACCTTTATCAACAGAGTATTCCAGGTCAATATTTGTTCTTCCGATTGTCGAAATGTCCAGGTCAATGCTTCCCAGGCTGTTTGAAGGTTTATTTTCGGGGTTATGATGCATGAAATTCAATCCGAGGACTATATCTTTTGTCAGGCTGTAATCGATTGAGGCCGCTGATTCGATCTCTTCAGGTTCGGTAAACCTGCTTTTGGCGTAATAACCCATGAGACTGAATTTTCCATAATTTGCATTTGCCTGTACGCCTCTGGCGTAAAATGCGTTTTCAGTAAGCTCTGTAAGGGTGTAGTTGGTATCTCCCGCCAGGAGTCCATAATGTTTTCTGCCCAACTTCAACCAGTATTCATCATGGCTTGTATAAATAAGATTTACTTTTCTGTCCTCGTCATAGGTGTCAGGCCCTCTGAATGAGTATTCTACCGTTGTAATGTTGTCCTTCGAGCCGAACGTATTTTTTCCCGAAAGCTCACCCTGCCAGGCATATGCGCTTTCATCGCCTTCTTCGGCACCTAGGGCTCTAAGGCTCATCTTCGCCGGAACAGTTATCAGGCGGCTCTCCCTTGCCCCTCCTTTGACTATTATCTGGACTCTTGATTCTGCAAAGGCTTCCACCGGCTTTCCGTTTTCAACGCCCATAGCCGAAAGTTTTATTATATGAATCAAGTCCTGTTTGAGGGTTTCAGGCACTTTTACAAGAACCGGGACCTCAACAGCATCTCTGGGTGACAGCTTTACATGATTAATATCAATGCTTGCCGGGATATTGCTGCTGCTGCTGAGCTTTAATGTGATTTCCTGCGCGGAGTTGCTGTTGTTAGTGACCCTGAATGATGAAATATAATCATTTCCTATAACGCAAAATCTCGGTGCATCGATAAGATTGACTTCCAGTTTCGTAATTGACTGTACTGCAACATAAACCGTACAGATGTCTATTATGCCAGGGTTTCTTGTGCTTTTTACGGTGAACTTGAGTTCATATTTATCAGCAGCTGCATCCTGAGGAATAAAAATACTGACAATTTTCATGTCGCTTGCGCCTGAGGGAAGCTGAAAAGGGAAGAACCTGCTTATCATTCGCCAGGACTCGGGGATATCTGCATCTATAACAAATTCCTCGTTTGAGCCGCCTGTGTTCGTTACATTTAAAACAATTGTTATGCTTTTCCCCGGTTCAGTGCTTATAAGGCTTTCGCCTGTGTTAATAAGTTTAACGCCCTTTTGCTGGGCAATAAGTAAAACAGGAAAAAAGAATATAATAAAATTAAGCAAAAGGGCCTTTTTCATTATTTAACTAAATCCAGACTATATTCTCCTCCGAATAGATTTTCGTCTCCGCAGTCTGCAATCACCTGAACCTTATATTTACCGGCAGGAATATCGCCAAGGTCGAATATGTATTTTGTCGAACCGTTCGGAAATATCCGGTTTTTTGATGAGGTAAACTTTCCGGCGCTCTTACCCTGTTTCGTGTCAAAAAACTCAGCGCTTATTTCGGGAACCAGTTGTCTCTCGCCAGTATTTTCAATCTCTATGAAAAAATTAAATCCTTTGCCGTCCTTTTTTTGAGCCACGCGAGGATTCAGAAAATTAATCTTTGTCAAGCCTGTGTCGTCTATGTCGGTTATGATCTGAACGGCATACTGCAACTGCAGTTGAAGGCCTACGGTTTGCTTTTTCGTTTCAGTATCTTTCAAAGGTTTGGGTATCTGCTGGACCATAACAACGCTCCAGTACGACCCTGTAAGGTTTTTATCATCAGGGACCTTAACCTCGTAGTTTATGTTAATTTTAGCATCAGGGCCTACTGATACGGTTTTGGGGCTGAATGTAATCCAGCTGGCGTTCGAGCGCGGCATTTTTCCTGCAGGTTCACCGTAGTTGGTTGTACCATTGGAATAGCTCATATAGTCTGTCTGATAAACCCTTATCGCTTCGGGTTCCGTGCCATTATTTTTTACGGTGATGCTTGCTTTGTATATTTCTCCGGGTTTGGCCTGTTTGACCTGTGTCATGTTGCTCGCAATAGCCACCGCAGCAGAAGCTGTATCGTTGATAACAAAGAACATCAGAATGGCAGACAGAAATAAAACTCTTGTTTTTCTCATGAGTCCTCCTTGCTTTCAGTAATCTACAACCGTCAGATATAATACTGTGGTGTATGTTCCCGGCGTTATCTTAAGGGACATTCCTGTAATCATAAACTGCAGGTTGACATTAATCCTGTCACCGCTTCCGGTGAAAAAATGCATGTCTGTATTCATAAGTTCCTGATAAACGGTCCCCCCGGATATTGAACCTGCATAGACTCCTGTTACGCCGTCATTGCTTCTTCTAATATACAGACCCAGGTCCGAGTCCCAGATTGTATCGCTTCTTCTTGCATCAACCCTCCAGGTGTCGTCAGCAGATGTGGAAAAGGTTATATCGACATTGATGCCGTCTCCGGAACTCTCAATCTGGTTTGGAAGATCGCTTCCGGTGCCTGCTGTAAGATTATACTTGTTGACGGTCTCGGACCATGAACCGTTGATGTCAAGGGAAATGGCATAAATATCATTTGAGGTCAGGAATTGGGCAATTATGAGTGTTATTATCATTACAACTGTATTTATTAACATCTTTCTCTTCATAGTTCTTCCCTGGCAGAACGCCTGCCCCTTAATATGGAAATATCAACTGTCCGAAAGCGTCAGTGTAAGCGTTTTATTCGAATAAGCTACTATGCCTGCTTCAACAGTTGCGCTGAATCTGGCCGTTATATTCAGGTTGCTGCCTGCTGATGAATCTATCCCTGTAACAACATTTGATGAAGTGGAGCTTAAAACAACAAAGCCCTGACTCGATGCTCCCGACGGGGCATCGAGCTGGATTTCAAGGGTTGTTCCTGATGGCATATCCGAATCTATGGATGCGATGATTCTTTTTGCATTTGTTCCGCAATTCGTCGAAATGTCGTATGACGCAATGTCTGTTACAGGTGAGGGCTGGCTTCCAGGCGTAGCTGAGCTGATAATTAAAGAAACAGAAGAACCGGTAATGGATATTTCATTAATAGGCTGCACTTCTATCGAAATTATTGCAGTATCGCTGTTGGCGCAAAGTCCGCTTTCGGATGCAATCATCAGCACAAAAACCATTACCGTGAATACCAGCAACAAGTACTTCATATTAACCTCATTATTAATTAGAAGCTGTTGGCAATCGTTATGGTGACAGTTCTTGAACCTGATATTACATTACCAGCACTTACTGATGCTGTCAGCTTAAAAGTCAGGGGAATATTGGCCGAAGCAGTTGCATCTATTCCCTCAACCAGATCTGAACTTATCGCACCCAGCTCTCTGTACCCGAGGCTGGAAGCTCCTTGGGGAGCAATGGCATTTACTTCAAGTTTTATACCGTTGGGCATATCTGAATCGATCGAAGCAGATATTTTTTTTGAATTTGATGGACAGTTGGTTGTTAAATTATAAGAAGTTTCAAACATTGCAGGTTTAAAATCTGCTCCGGCCGGAACAGTCTGCACATTAAGCTCCACTGTGGATGCGTTAACGTCAATTTCATCGATGGCCATTACGGCGTAATATATCGTCAGTGTTCCTGATTCGGAGGCAAGACAGGGAAGTGAAATAAAAATTAAAAACGCGGATATCAGGCATGACCTGCTCAATCTTTTATTATCCATGAATATTTTTCGGCAGCTTAAGCGGTAAAACTTGAATCCGTACAGATTAGTAAGATCTATTTCAGAGTGCTGAAATCCACACCACGGTTTTTGCCTCGCTCTTCGAACCACTCGTTTTCAGTAAGCGGCGGTATGCTTATTTCCGATTCGGGTTTGCGGATAAGCTTTATTGCAGAAACGGGACATGCAGAGATGCAGAGCCCGCATCCTATGCAGCGGTCTTTAATCACTTTGAAGGAATCGCCTTCAACAATAGCCTTCACCTGGCATCGTTCGGAGGCGCAGATGCCGCACCCGGTACAGGCGTCCCTGTCAATCTCGGCATAGTACTGGGAATTGACTACGGATGAGGCCGGGATGCCGTATCTGACAATCGAACCTAAAACTCCGCAGCAGCATGAACAGCAGTTGCAGATGTAAAACTGCCCGAACTGGGTGTTGCCCGTCAGATGAACAAGAGCCTCTTCTTCGGATTTCTTCAAGATGGAATATGCCTCATCACGAGAGATTACCCTTCCCTGTTCGTCATCCTCAAAAATGCCGGGAACCGGCGCTATCGCCATGCATACCCTGACAGTCCGGTCACAAGGCTTGCCCAGAAGCCCCTTTTTCTTTTTGCAGATACAGTCAATAATCCTGAATGACTGGCCATGTTCGATAATCGAGGAGACCCTTTCCCAGGGAAGGGCTGTCTGAATTGAAGAGACCTCCTCTTCCACAGGCAGTACCTGCATAAGCTGAGGTTTTATGGAGAAGAACTTTTTCGAATATTCTTCGAACTCGTCCACAAGCTCTGCCATTTCTTTATCAAGCCGGTGAAGCTGGAATTCAAAGATGCCGAAGACCCATGGCATCAACTTATACCACCTCATATCTCCGAATTTTACTGAAAAAACCTGACCGTCTTCCCTCATTGTTTCAAGAAGCTCGCTTGTCTGCACCGGGTCGCGACCAGTACGAGCGGCAATCTCTTCAGCCGTTTCCATTGTAAGCTTAAGATCGCAAAACATCCCGGCCTGTTCGGGAGTAAATATTTTTTTCAGGAGTTTAAGCTCAACTCCACTGCCGGTTTCCGGAAAACCGTTGGGAAGCGTATCAAGGACGCGAGCGAGATTTTTATAGACTTCGTCGGCCGCTATGCCTTTTTCCATGAAATCTCTATCCCATCGCCTTCTCCGATTGCCGATCTCAAAAGGCTTATCATTTCAGGGCTTGCCTTGCTGTCTTCAATAAGGTCAATCGTGTCGGGATTAATGAAATAGTCGGTATCGGCCTCGGACTCCTCAACAAGAACTTTTTCAAGCAGATGAAGGTCTTCTTCTGTTATCGTTCCAATGAATGAGTTGTTGTCCTTATTATACAGTTTTATCATGCTGGCCTCCTGTCAGATGGGATAAAAAACATATCGGGTTTTGATGATGAAGGCTTAAGAAAAATTTGTTTATTTCAGGCGGCAGGACCGACTGCCCTGCCGCCTGAACATGTCAGTTGATTGCCGTTGAGATAAAACAAAGCCCGTCAACAGGGAGTTTTGAAGCGTCGAGATCGCCTACCGCCATTTTCATATAGCAGTTCCCTGAATTGTCGTACTCCACTTCACCCGGATCAATCCCGGCTTTCGGCATGATGCCCAAATCGGAGAGGGGAAGACTAACCTTGATTTCGTCAAATCCGTTGGCGAATCCTTCGATTATCAGCGGGAAATAGGTGCTGTGGTCAAACATTTCCATTTCCATATTGTCTTTCATGATGTGAATATGGCATCGGTCGTAAACAGGGGCAATCGTCAGATCGAGGTATGATGTCTTCTTGTCCGAATGGAAACCCGCTTCGAATTTCAAGGTTACGTCAAGTGAAAGCTCCGTTCTGGGCCTGCCCGCCTCAACCAGAGTCAGGCGTACATCGTTAACCGCTACCCTTTGGTTAATCATATCAACAGCTATGCCGCCCGGATTTATCGAAGCAATGAGATTCATGGAATTGTTGGGGTCTTCAGGTGCAAAAAAGTCTGTGAGTTTCTGGATGTCCTTTATCTCGATTGAAAAACCGTTCATGAGTGTGGACAATACCTGGTTCAGGTTGTAGTCGGAAAGGGCAATCCCGATATCTGCAATGTCCCCCTGAAGCATGGTCATATCCATCCCGGTATCCGTGCCGTCTTCGATTACCTCAGGCCAGACATAACTGCCGTTCTCGTCCTTGATAACATCCTTGGACTGTGCGGCATACAGGCTGCCTCCTATCATTGCATGTTCTTCCGTCGTCGAAAGGGGCAGCCCCTTTAAGTTCAGGAACATGACCGAATCGAGCTTGAGACCCGTCAGAATGCCCGCAAGGGGGTCGTCACTGTCCGGGTCGGCAGGAGCTGCAAAACCCGATATCATATCGGTTATATTAAAACCGAGGGCGCCAACCGATATGCCGCTTATATTGAAACCTTTTCCCAGAAGACCTTTCAGGATAGCACTTACAACGGTATTCAAAATACCGCCGCTGCCGCTGCCCCCTGTTATGTTCTCAAGTCCTATGTTAAGCTCCCTGACTCCCTTTTTTTTATCCTCCAAAGCGACATCACAGCTTATGCTTCCAAGGTCGACTTTGATTATACCCTTTCCCCCTCCTGTTACTGGGTACAGATCCTTGATCGAAACTCCCTTGATCTGTTCTGCAATAAGCGGATTTGCAATCTTGATTGCCTGTTTAAGCATGCCCTTGCTGAGGGACAGGCCAAGGCCTTTACCTACGAGATAACCTGAAGGGGAACCCATTCCATCCCTGGTCCTTAAAATAAATTTTTCCTTCGAGGCTTTGGCATCATCATAAATGACCTGAATCAGAACCGGGCATGTAAGAAAATAGTCTGACGGCGCCAGCTTGTACTCGCATACATAATAGCCAGATTCAGAGTCAGGAAGCGCCTCTACCTGATAGTCATTGCCACCGTCGCCGATGAAAACTCGTTCGGATGCAACCTGGCCGTTGATTGTCCTCTGAGTCACATCTACGGCAAATTTGTGTTTACCGGGGGAAAGAAAGTCCCCATTGGCCACTTTGACAAAGACGGGTTTATGATCAACTTCTTTTAATACATAAAGGGTAATCGTCTGTGCATCTGAGAAATCGACGGCTTTTACAGATGCCCCGGTATCATAAAACGATTCGTCTTTGGCAAGTTCTTCATTGTGATTGCCCCCACCACCGCAAGCTGAAAAGAATATTGAAAACAGGCCGATGAAAGCAAAAAACAAATAATTTTTGTTCTTCATGCTACCTCCTCATGATTGAGAAAATTCCATAAATGATATTATATATCATATTTAACTCCTTTTAAACGGTTTTAAGAGTTCTTCAAAAAACCGATATATGTCTTCATATAATAAACTAGCAATGTATATGCCCGGAACAACATGTTGATATTATTAATCACGGAAACCTTAAAGAGAAATTAATTACATCTTTTCAAAAAATTATTTTCATATATTAACAGTTTTTTGAGATAAAAATACCACATTAATCAATATAGGATCACCATGTTTATCCTTGACAAATAAAGGGCTATTTGTAAATTGGTAAGACCATTTTCCTTCATGAAAACAAATCAACAGGGGGTTCCGGTGAAAGGCTCAAAATTCGAAACGATAGGATTTTACAAAGAAGCACTTCTTAAAATGATGAAGGAAAAAGATATTTATGCCGTTTTGCTGAGCTCGCCCGAGAATGTGATGTATACAACCGGATATCCGTGTATGCCAGGAAGCGGCAACCCCATATTATTTGCACTTAGAAACCAGTTCCCGTTTCTTTCCTTCATCGAGCTTGACGGCAGGGTGACGCTCGGCTGCTGGATAGGAGCGGTGCTGGGCGATGTTGAGTATGGATGCGATCATGTGGAAATATGGGCAGACAAGGCCGGGGCCAATATCACCCTCGGCAATTTCTTTGGGGCAAAAAGCCTCTCAGGAAAGACAATAGGCATTGAGTCCAGTATGCCGGTTTATCTGAGAGACTTAATCGTTCAGACAGCCCCTGATGTTAAATTTGTATATATCGATGATGTCATGGATTCTCTAAGGCTGATCAAATCAGAATATGAGCTGGAAATGATTAAGAAAGCAACCATGATAGCTGAAAAGACCATGCAGGAACTGATTGCTGAAGTGGTCAAACCGGGCATAACCAGACCTGAGCTGATTCAGGAGGCCAAGTGGCGCATGATAAGAAACGGGGCGACGGGGATCGGTCATGTCACGATTTCGTTCGGCACATCGAATCCGGAAGTGTCCATAAATGAAACCCTGGGGGAAGGGCAGCTTGTAGCCATTGACTTAGGGGCGAGCTATTACGGCTATCTATCGGATATAAGGCGGCATGCCTTTACAGGAGAAGTGCCCGACGCACTCAGGGCTCTCAATAAAAAAATGGTCGGTATAGTGGACGAGGTAAGCAAATCCCTAGTTCCCGGCACAACGTCCAAAGATATTTATAATCTTGCAGTGAACATCTATGAGCGCGAAGGCATGATCCCGCTAATTGTAACAGCAGGACATTCGATAGGTCTTATGACTGAAGAGGCCTGGCTCTATGGCGGAATCGATTTTGAATTAAGTCCCGATATGGTGATCAACATCGAGCTGTATTACAACTATGCGGAAGGCATGGATATAGGTGATGAAGAGACATATATCATCACAGAAACCTTACCTGTAAGGATAACTGCTCTCCCGACAGAGATAATCAGTGTAGGATAGACGATGGAGGGGAGAAGCCTGATGAAGGGGAAAAATAAGGCCGCTTTTAAAGATAACCAGCCTGATAATCTGGCACAGAGAATACTATCGCTTGTGAGGGAAAAGGGGCTCAAGACGGGAGACAAGCTTCCTCCTGAAAGGGAGCTCTCATCGATTCTGAACGTCAGCCGTCCTTCGTTGAGAGAGGCCCTCAACGCCCTTAAGCTCATGAACATAATAGAAAACCGCCAGGGCTCGGGGACGTTTGTCTCATCTCTTACTCCTGAAAAGCTTGTCGAACACCTTGACATCGAATTCGCGCTTGACGACTCCACCTATGCAAACCTGCTCCAGGCAAGAACCATACTGGAAGCGGGCATGGTGTCCCTTGCGGCGGAGAATATCGGCGATAGTGAAATTGAGGAAATTGAGCGCTGCCTCGATGAGGCTGTAAAGGCAATCGATGACCCGGAAACATTCATGGCATGTGATATTAACCTTCACAGGCGCATCATGGAGATTGCAGGAAACAGAATCATTCAGGCATTTATGCATTCAATAGACAGGATAAGCATCTACAGCAGGCGGAGAACCGGCGACGACATGGAGGTCCGCAGGCAGGCTGTCAACGACCACAGGGAGATCGTGACAGCTCTTAAGGCGCATGACCCTGATGCGGCAAGAAAGGCCATGATCGCACACCTTTCGCATGTAGGAAGAAAATTCAACCTGCAAATCCTGCCGTGATTGCAATTGTAACGGGCTGAAACCGGTGCAGCAGAATCCTTAAATTACAGTCCCATTATGCGTTTTGTCTCTTCCTTGCTGTCGCCTATTTTATACGGGATGAAGGCGAGAAGCCCTATAATGCACGAAATCGCACAAACGATCCAGACCACACGCACGCCGAGAGGATTCTCTTTGCTGTAGCCGAAGACGGAAAATATACCCACCAGGATGAGAGAGCACAGTGCCCAGCCGGTCTTTCTCACGATCCCGTAGAGGCCGTAATATATAGCCTCCCTGCGTCTGCCGCTCTTTAATTCGTCGTAATCTGTAAGGTCTGCGATCACGCCGAGCGAAGCAGTAAACATGCCGCCTATTGGTATGGCCGCAATCGGAAATATCAGCATGGCCTGAACCAGTGGCGAGAAGAAGGGCAGTTTGCCGATGAAGAAGCTCAATGAAAAGCCTAGAATCATGAGAACTATGATGATGCGGAAGACATTTTTCTTCGAGTATTTTTTAAGGAGATAGTACCAAATAGGTGCTGAAGCGGCCATAAGTATGATTACCTCCGCCATGATGAGGGAGGCATCCGCCTCCTTTTTGCCGAGGATAAGCGTGGTCAGATAAGGCACATTCATGAGCATGAGCTGGTAGGTGAGCTGCACCATCATAATCATCCCGGCAAAGGAGAGGAACTGCCTGTCGCCGAAGACCTCTTTCACCACCTTGAAAAAGCCCGGCATGTCCTCTTCGGGAGGTGGCGAATGGCGCTCCTTGATGCCGAATAGTGTGAGCTCACCTGCAATGAAGGCAGGGATGGCAAGCAGAATTCCCATCATGAAGGGGCCGTATTTTGAGAAGAGCGGTCCTGATAGTCCCCCGCCCAGGAGCGCTCCGATGACGCCTATGGCAACGCCGATCGAGGCTATCTTCACCCTGTCCTCATTCTTACGGCTTATCTCGGGCAGCACGGCGAACCATGGAATGAGCACTCCCGTGTATGCCCAGTAATAAAAGAAAAGAACTATAGCGAGGTATATCACATTGGTAATGCTTTCTCCGTGTACTGGGGGCATCCAGACCAGGATAAAGGTGAGAAAGAGAAAAGGATTGGCGATGAAAATATAGGGCTTTCTACGTCCCCAGCGTGATTTGGTGTGATCGCTCCAGTAACCCATAAGCGGGTCATTGAAAGCATCAAGTATTCTTCCTCCCGCGAGTATCAATCCAAGAGCAGCCAGGGGGATATAATTGACTGCACCAGAATCCTTGGGCGGAGTGTAGAAGTAAGGAAGCCATGCATAAAGCACGGTATCGTAAACGTTAAAAGCGAAACCGGCAAGATTGTAGAGAAGGATTTCCTTCATTGTTACCGGCATGGACTCGTGTATTGCATGCCTGTCGGTCATGTCCTCCCCCTGTCTGCTTCTCAGGATGCGAGCAGCCTTTTTACGAGCTCCACTCCGGACTGTGCATCTTCACCGTATCCGTCCGCGCCTATCTCATCGGCGAATCTCTGGCTTACCGGCGCTCCGCCGATAATGAATTTGAAGTTGTTCCTGAGCCCGACTTTTGCGAAGGTATCGATGACCTGCTTCATGGCCGGCATTGTCGTGGAAAGCAGCGACGACATGCCTATGATGTTTGGAGACCACTCCTTTGCCTTTGCTAGGAAGGCCTCAGCCTTGACATTTACGCCCATATCCAGCACATCGAAGCCGTTTCCCTCAAGAAGTGCGAACAGAATGTTCTTGCCGATCTCGTGGATGTCGCCCTCTACCGTGCCCAGGAGCACTTTGCCGCGCGAGGTATAATCGCCTTCCTTGAGTTTGGGCAGTATTATTTTGAACGAGTTGTCATAGGCCTTTACGCACATGAGCACATCCGGGAGAAAATAATCCCCGTCCCTGAAAAGAGCTCCAACCCGGTCGAGTGCGGGGAGAAGCGCCTCTTTTAATATTACTGAAGCCCCTGTGCCTGAATCGAGAAGCTTTATAGCAAGCCCCTCCGTGATATCGGCATCCATCTGTACGATCGCCTCTTCAAGCTCTTTTAATGTCGCCTCTGCCATTACATGCCTCCCTTATCTCTTCAGCTTTCCCATTCAGCCGCATAGAAATCGTCCAGGCTCCTTGCCTTTACTGACTCTACGTAGGCATCAATCTCCTCAATAAGCTTCGGGTCCAGCTGCCGCTCTTTATGTGCGGCAATGATTTTCTTGGCCTCTTCCCTTGCGCGGTCTACCATTTCTTTGCTTCCGCCGCGCTCCCACACATCACGCTTGTCGCGGTCCGCAAGTTTCGGAATGTAATGCTCGCGCCTGAAGTTCTTCTGTGTATGCTCTTCCATAAGGTAGTTGCCGTCCGGACCGACGGCTTTTATAGCCTCGGCGGCCATGGTGATGTCATTGACCTCGATGCCGCACAGCGCCCGCTCTATCTGTCCTATGATCTCGTTGTCAATCACACAGAGTTCATGTGCGCCTGCTGTGGTGGATTCAATGGTGCCTACACTGGTGATGTAGTTTGCACCGCCGAGGGCGGCAAGCATCATTGAACGCTCGCGCTCGATACCGCACTGCATGTCCAATGTTTTGGCCTCGGTGCCTCCGGCTGCAGCCCTGCAGGGAACTCCGTAATAATGCGCCATCTGTGCAGAGGCGGCGCTGATCAGGCCCATCTCTATCGCACCCAGGGCTACGGTTCCGCGCCGCATTTCGGCAATGGTCGAGACCGATCCGTACATGACTGGCGTGCCGGGATTAATGGCCTGGGCCATGACAATGTACGCAAGCACTTCCGCGTTGTGCTGTGCGAGAAGCCCCGCAATCGTTACTGGCGCTGTCGTGCCAGCCATGGCTTCAGGCGACATGAGCGCGGGCTGCCCCCATTCCGCAAGTATCGAAAGCCCCTCAAGCTGTATCTGCACCGAGGAGAGAGGGCTCTGAATGCTCACTATGGCGATGAAGGGGTGCTGTTTTTTAAAGTTTTCCCTTCCCCCCATTATCAATGACGTCATCTCCATCATATCTCGGGTGGGCATGACGCCGTAGGCTCCCAGTCCGAATGATTTGGTGCTGTGCCTTGCCCATGCACGCATGGCCTCGACGTGGATTGTCTGCATGGGAATGTCACTTGGCCAGATGTCCATCTGGCTGGAGACGATATGCTCAAGGCCGTCAAAAAGGATGACATGGTTGACGACATCCTGCAGGGTCGCCGGACGGTATTCCCCTGAGTACAGATCGTACATGTTCACGGCTGTTCCCAGTCCACCGAAAACCCGTGTTTCGGGATTTACAGGCCAGCGTTTTGAAGGGTCGGCTCCGCAAAGGATATACTCTCTCGGCGCCTTCTTCACATATGTCTGAACGATGTCTGGACGGAATTTGACAATTTTCGTAGTCTCAT
>CAYNVT010000045.1:0-30000 GCA_964400685.1 uncultured Bacteriovoracaceae bacterium
CAGGACAAGTATACGGCGCTCGCCTATACCGACCTTCACAACGGCTACGTAATAAGGACACTGCCGGGAGCCAGGGTCACCTTCCCTGTCCAGGCATGCCTTTACCTCCATCAGGATGCATTGAGCCAGAATGTCCATAATCTGATAATCGCGGAAGAAGATTCCGAACTTCACGTAATAACCGGCTGCGTATCAGGTGCCCATGTAATCAAAGGACTGCATGTAGGCATTTCAGAATTCTTTGTAAAAAAGAATGCCAGCCTGAGCTTTACGATGATCCATCACTGGGCCGAAGGCATGAACGTGAGGCCCCGTTCAGTCGGTATAGTAGATGAAGGCGGCCTTTTCATAAACAACTATATCTGCATGAAACCACTCAAATCACTCCAGATGTATCCGACGACAAAGCTGATCGGACGAGGGGCTGTTGCAAGGTTCTACAGTCTGCTGGTCGGACATCCCGGAACCGAGCTGGATGTCGGTGGGAAAATCCTGCTTACAGCCCCGGAGACACGTGCCGAAATCATTGCACGTTCAATAAGCAATGGCGGGACAATAATAAACCGCGGCCATCTTATGGGAGATGTGCCTGGAGTGAAAGCACACCTGGAGTGCAATGGCCTTATTCTGAACGGCGGCGATATATTTGCCGTCCCGGAGCTTCACGGAAAAGCCGAAGGTGTTGAAATGTCGCATGAAGCTGCGGTTGGTAAGATCAACCAGGAAGAAATATTCTACCTGATGTCAAGAGGACTATCAGAGGCGGAGTCAACTTCTACAATTGTCAGGGGATTTCTTAATGTCGATATCCCCGGATTGCCGGCTGATTTGAAAGCGCAGATCGATGCGGCTGTCGCTCAGACGCAGAACGAGGTAATGTAGCTTTGACCGGATACAGACGTTCTTATGCCTAAGGCATAAGGGCGTCTCTTGTTCCCTTGAATTCAACCACAGACCTGCCGCAGCCTTTGAGACCTTCTTCGGATGAAACTTTACCTGTTGCTTCCGTATTGTTCCACACGACATGAACATTTATTGATCTGCCGCCATCCTTGTTTAGAGAGACTCTCCAGAATCTGTAGTAAGTTACATTACCCTGGATAATAGGATTGTCCCTGTCCTCATGCCATCCTATGGAAATGTCCTGATCCGCAGCAGGTATTTGCTTCAAAGAAACAAGTTTTGTATGCGCAGCAACCGATGCAAATGTACTTAAATTAGAATCTATACCGTACCTGTTTGAAGCCATTAAAAATCTTACTGTCCCGCATGTAATAAAAAATACCAGTGCAATCGCTACCAATACCTCAATCAGACTGAACCCTTTTTTCATTTCTTCCTCCAGTTCCCATCATAAAACCAGCATACAACAGCGCCTGTTGCAGACATTATCCTGATTGCTACCGTTCTTTGAGCATTTTTCAGATATATTGTACCTGCATTTGATGAGCCGATTGTATTATAAGTCAGCCTGTTATCAACCAGGCTTATCCCGTCTTCAGGCACCTGTGTATTATTAGGGCCTGTTGATGCCCCTGATCCGAATTCAATCCCGTTCCTGAGCCTGTATGGCCCGAGAGCTTCCTCCCCGTTATCTTTTATGCCGTTAGAATTTTTATCGCCGAAACTTATGAAATTCATATTCGATGCATCAAAATCGAGCCTGAATGGAAAGCCTTTCTCCATTGCCTTTATTCTTGAGGTCACAAGTGTGCCGGCAATAAAATCGGCCTCATTATCAAGATTTCTTTTTTCTAACACTCTTCCAAGGAACGGTACTGAAATAGCAGCCATTATGGCTACAAGTACAATTACTACAAGGAGCTCCACAAGGCTTACTCCTGATCTTTTATCGACCTCCCATATTCGTTTACAATGCATAAACCCATTCCATTTAAAATGCTTGCTGTAATACCGAGCCCTTTCTTGAATTCATCGGATATCATTACAGTATGCGTTCCGCATGAAGGACTCTTGTCTTTAAGTATAGCAGAACATGCACGAGTTATGCAAGATATTCTTTTTGCAGCAACTGCACCTTTTATGAAGTTATCCGTAACATCGTCACCATGTTCATTCACTACCTTGGCAAGCCCTTTGATTACCGACTCCCCATCACCTCCCTTAAACATAGATTTCAATCTCGGCGTGGGAAGACCACCAAGCTGCTCCGGACATACTGGTATCAGAACTGCATCTTTGGGGATCTTAAATTTAATACCTGAGCTTTTTTTCAGATCGAATCTGCATTCGAAACCGAGGAGGCATGCGCTGACAATTATCGGGGATTCAAGGTTTACAGGGACGGATTGGTCATCCACTGCAATTCATCCTTGTTATGGTCTTTGATAAATACCTTCCTGCCTTCTATTCTTAACATGCCCTGCGCGAAGAGCTTGATCGCATGAGGATATATCCTGTGCTCCTGTTTTAATATACGGTTTTTCAGCTCTTCTTCAGTATCGTCCGGGAAAACAGGGACAACCGCCTGAATGATTATTGGCCCGGTATCAACACCCTCGTCAACGAAATGCACCGTGCATCCTGAGAACCTGACGCCGTAATCTATTGCAGCCTGTCTGACTTCGAGTCCAGGGAAGGAAGGCAGCAATGCCGGATGTATATTCATCACCCTGCCAGGAAACGCCCTTAAAAATTCTCCTGTCAGTATTCTCATAAAGCCTGCCAGAGCAACGAGTTCAACTCCGAACTCATTCAGAATCCTTATCAGTTCCCTGTCGAACCCGGCCCTGTCAGGAAAATCCCTGTGGGAAACTATCCTGGTAGGAATTCCTTTGGATTCAGCCCTTTTAAGTGCATACGCATCGGCCCTGTTGCTTATTACGACTGCAATTTCAGCGATCTTGTCGGATTCACAAAAATCGATAATCGATTGAAGATTCGTTCCGCTCCCTGATACAAGGACTGAGATTTTCATCTGGTTAAATCAGTCCAGAATGGAGACAGCGGGGCCGTCCTTGCGTTGCCCCACAGCTCCGATAATCTGAGCGTTCAACTTGAGCCCCTTGAGTCTCAACAATACGTCTTCGGCTTCGTTCAGGCCGACGAAAAGTATCATGCCGATGCCCATGTTGAATGTTCTGAACATTTCTTTATCTTCAATCTTGCCAAGCTCCTGTATGAACCTGAATACCGGTGGAACCTCCCAGAGCTTCTTTTCAATGATTGCGCAAGACCTGTCAGGAAGTATCCGCGGAATGTTATCTATAAATCCGCCTCCGGTGATATGAACAATCCCCTTGATATCGAAATCCCTGAAAAGATTGAGGATACTTTTTACATAGATTTTAGTTGGCGTCAGCAGTTCATCAGCAAGAACCTTGCCCAGTTCGGGGACATAGGAATCAATCTTCAAACCCGAATTTTCCAGCATCACTTTTCTTGCAAGCGAAAAACCATTGCTGTGAAGCCCTGACGAATCTATGCCAATCAGTATGTCGTTTCGAGTTATGCGTGAACCGTTGATATGCCTGTCAGCCTCAACAACTCCAACTCCGAAAGCAGCCAGATCATATTCGTCACCCTTGTAAAGCCCGGGCATCTCGGCGGTTTCTCCACCGATAAGAGAGCATCCGGCGTCTTTACATCCGTTTGCTATGCCCGTTATAATCTGTTTGTCCCTTTCAGGTTTCAGCTTTCCTGTAGCAAAATAATCAAGCAGGAAAAGGGGTTGAGCGCCTTCGACGATTATATCGTTCACAACCATGGCGACCAGGTCGATTCCGACAGTATCATGTCTGTCGGCCATGAATGCTATCTTTAACTTTGTACCGACACCGTCTGTTGATGATACCAGAATAGGGTCCTTGAAATTGTTCTGGTTAAACCTGAAAAGACCTGAGAATCCGCCGATTCCCCCCATTACTTCAGGACCGAATGTGGATTTGATAATCGGTTTTATCTCTTCGACAAAGGTGTTCTGCTTATCGACGTCCACTCCCGCCTGCTTATAAGTCATACCCATTGCAATCCCCCTTCAGAGAGTAGTTTTTTACTACATGAGATTTGCAATAGTCAAGGAACTCGACCATTATTTATGAATAAAAAACAATTATTGCCGCAGGATGCCGGCTCAATTACCGATATCCGGAAAATATTGTCCCAAATCCTTTAAAAAAATCTCCCTGCCCCTATATAGAATTGTCTTGCAACCCGAGGCCTCAGCCCTTTTTATATTTCCAATCCTGTCATCAATGAAAAGAATCTTTTCCTGCCTCACACCGATAACGGATGCCGCGAAATCAAACGTCAACTGGTCGACTTTGCTGCGCCCGGTATGATAACTATTGAGAACAACATCAAACAGATAAAAAAAGTGATGCCTTTCTTCCATAATATCAAGCCAGTTTGTCTGGTCGCTCAATATCGCAAGTCTGGCATAACTTTTTAATTTTCCGACAATCTCAAGCATCCAATCCCTGGGAACAAATCTGTCTATAAGGGCATCCCTCAATTCATCATCGGTTTCCATGATCCCCGTTTCATGCCTTATTTCTTCCCAGAAAACACCCTCTTCAACCTTTCCGGTAAGATATCCTGTTTCAAGTATCAACCTGTCTGAAATTATTTCAAGCCTTAAGGGGTCGAAGCCGTTCCTTTGTGCGATTGCATGCAGGCCTTTACTGTACCCTTCATCAAACAGAACACCGCCGACATCGAACATTACCGCTTCAATCATATGCTCTCCGGAAATCGATCAACTTATCAGTTTTGTTAATTCTTTCATAAAAATAAGCATCAATGGAAAAACAAATAGCAGAAAAGCCACAGTATTAAAAACAAACATTGTAGATGCCCTTCTTTCATCAAGGCCAAAAAGAACGGATGACATAACCGAATACACAGCTGCAGGCATGAATGATTCAATAAGTATGACAGCTTCAATATCAGCATCAAGATTTAGACAAATCAGGGTAAAAAGCGCCACCGCAGGGATTATAAGAAACCTTATCATGCATAATGAAAGGCTTTCCTTTTTAAAAGAAAGCATGTCCCTTAACAGGAAGCTCAGGCCCAGTGAGAAGTAATATACGCCAATTGACATCATCAGCAGCATCTCTACAGGAAAAGACATCGCGGGCCTCGGTACGCCGGAAAGCCTCAGTATTATTGCCAGAAACATAGCATAAAGCGGCATATTCCTGGGGCTTTTCACAAATTCCTTTATTGCTATAAAGCTGTATGACTTCCCATGTGAAGCCGCCTGAGCATAAGGAAATATTACAAGAATAAGGTATGGTTTGAAGTATGACAGGAATATGAATGACAGCCCGAGTCCTTTTTCTCCCATAAATAAATAGCAAATGAAACCTCCCATTGTAAAACCATGGTTTGCAATGGAAGAGCTGATTATAAAGGTTGTTTTTGATTTATTATCCAGCTTCAGAACAGAACTTGTTAACAGGCCTGCAGCAAGCCCGAACAGGACCATGCAAACCCCTGCAAAAGGAAGGCATATGAGCTCAAATTTTATTTTTAGACCCCAGATGCTCCAGAACACGATTACAGGTTCGATTAAAACCAGGTTTGTCATGATAAGACGCTTCGTAAGTTTTACTGGATCATTCAATCTGTTTTTTATCAATGTACCGGCCACAAAAGGAATGATGACCATCAACTGAAATGCTGCAAATTGAATAGTTGATATCATGAACAGTCTTCAGTTATAAACCCGTGTTTCATATTCTCAGGAAGGACACTCATTATTCTGTCTGCGCCTGGCTTTAGCCTTTCTGGCACGCCTGTTTTTCTGTTTGCGTATTTTTTGAACTTTTTCAGGTTTTTTCCCAGTTGCCAACTCTTCAATTTTATCAGCCAGAATACGCCTTGCATAAAAACGGTTCAGGGTCTGTGACCTGTCTTCCTGGCATTTTACTTCAATACCCGACGGGATGTGCCTGAGATAGACGCATGTTGATGTTTTGTTGACCTTTTGCCCCCCTTTACCCTGAGAGCGGACAAACTTTTCAATGATGTCTTTTTCAAAAATATCCAGCGCATCAAGCCTTTCCTGGAGTGCTTTTATTTTTCCTGGCGATACAGCCATTCTTTCACAACATTCTTTTTGGTTGAACGGGGGTTCTCATTGAATCCAAAGTTATGATAAATTATTGACACTGCAAGATATACAACAATGATAATTGTAAACACAAACCACTTGCCGCTCATAGAATACTTGCCGATAAGCCATTTCCCGCATGACGGACATTTGGTAAAATATCTTTTTTCAATATATTTCCTGCAGTTGGGACAACGGTATTTTCTCTTGCTTTCACCAAATTCTCTTCGTTCAATATTATCTTTCAATGACTGCTGGACATTGATGGGATCACCACATCTGCTGCATTTTATTGTTTCCCCATCAAAATCATTCCAGATAGTTTCACTGCCGCACGTCCTGCATTTCACTTTCAGCATCTTGCCATCTCCCGCCTTCAATAATGGATATGTTAATTATAAAATTATCAGAACCCCATGCTATCATCAAGTCAATACCGCCGTCAGTTTTTGAAAAATCCGCATGTATCATCTGCCCGCCCTTAATGTTAACTTCGACAGGAAGAAGGTGCCTGTCAAGCAAGACATCACCCCAGAGATATTTCAGTTGTGTTTCGCCATTTTCATCTTTCTTTTTACATCGAAGGCCTGAAGGCGGAATTCCTGCAAGCAAACCTGCAATATCCTTAACAGGCACATTACAACTGCTGATTTCACGACCCCATATATCGGTGATACTTGCATTACCATCATCAATCTTCAGGACATAAGCCGCAATTCCGCCCGGACCGTATATTTCAGATATCCCGGATTCAGCAGATGATATCAACATTGCCCCGTTCAGGTCGTTTCCCGTCATAGGGGTATTTCCTTTGATTTTGAATTCAGCCCTGAAAGGAAAGACATCCCTTTGCTCTATATTTACTGTTGCGCATCCTGTGATGAAACAAACTGCAAAAATGATAATGGGACAAACGAGTTTCATGGGAGGTCTATAAACCATAACAAGAGAATATTGCAATTTCTTAAAAAATTTCCACTCAGAGGTATTGACTCATGTGTCTTCATGATTAGTTTAGACTTCATGATAAAAAAAATATTAATTCCTACCGATTTCAGTTCTTCGTCAATGCATGCACTTAAGTATGCAATCGAATTCAACAAGACCTTCGGCGCCAGACTTTATATCCTGCACGTCCTGCAGGATATAACTGACTTTTCGGAATTCAATCTGAGTCCGACGATACTGCCGCAGCTGTATGCGGAATTCGAGCAGAACGCCACCAGCAAACTTGAAGATATCGTTAATACGATAATTCCCAAAGACATGACCTGTGATACCTATATCATACATGGTGTGCCGTTTTATGAAATCATACAGTTTTCAAAAGATGAATGCATAGATTTGGTCATTATAGGATCTCACGGGCGCACAGGTATCAGGCACGTTTTATTCGGGAGCACGGCAGAAAAGGTCATAAAAAAGTCGGCATGCCCTGTCCTTACAATAAAAAGCCCTGACGCATCTTTTGAAATGCCCTGAGCTAACGGATCGGATTAATTGGACCATCAATTCCGCCTTCCATATACTGGCGGATAAGAGGGTCTTTCGTATCTATGAAATCATCGGGCTGTCCTGAAAACACTATCCTGCCTTTATAAAGCATGGCCATAAAGTCAGCCATCATAAGGGCACCATGGATATCATGACTTATCACCAGGCTTGTTGCCTTTGTTTTTTTCTGAACCTCTTTTATGAGTATATTGATGGCATTGCTCATCACAGGATCAAGCCCTGTGGTGGGTTCGTCAAAAAGCAGTATCTTAGGGTCCATGGCAATGGCTCTCGCAAGACCGACCCTCTTTCTCATCCCTCCTGAGAGCTGTGAGGGAAGCTTCTCCTGAATGCCAGAAAGTCCGACCTCTTTCAGAAGCTCAGAAACCATTTCGTCTACTTCATTCTTTTTCATATTAGTATGGACTTTATACGGAAACCCGACATTATCTCCCACAGACAGGGAGTCGAATAAAGCGGCATCCTGAAAGCATACGCCAAAGTTTTTCCTTATTTCATTGAGTTCTATATCATTCAGTTTCGTTACATCCTTGCCATCAATATGTATTTCTCCTGCATCCGGCTTAATCAAACCCAGGATATGTTTTATCATGACACTTTTTCCTGTGCCGCTCGGTCCTATGATTACCGTAGTTTTTCCTTCGGGTATAACAAGGTCTACACCGTCGAGAATTGTCTGTCCTTTAAACGATTTTTTCAATCCCTTAATTTCTATCTTCATTCAGCCACACCGTCCTGTAAAGATCAGATCTCCTGTGTTCAAGCAAAGGAAACCTTTTCTTCAGATTATCGCATTCATTCAGGTCAATCTCTATTATACTGAGGGACTCTCCCTCTCCCAGGTCGGCAACAACTTCTCCGAATGGCCCTGCAATAATCGAGTGCCCATAGGGAATATATTTAAATTCATTGTTTCTTGCGGGCTGCACTCCTGCAACATAGCCTTGCAGCTCCATAGCACGCATCCTTACCAGCATCTCCCAGTGCGCCGGCCCGGTTGTCATTGAGAATGCGGCTGGGACAAACAATATCCTTACCCCCATATTTGCATGAAGCTGCGTCAATTGAGTGAATCTTATGTCATAACAGACAATAACCGAACACATACACCATGGTGTTTTAAAAGCACCCAGAACGTTTCCGGGCTTTACCGTCTCAGATTCAACAACCTTGGTCCCCCCCGGAGGATTACAGTCAAAAAGGTGTATTTTATCATGAAGATATATTTCCTCTCCTTCGGGATCAATTACGAATGACCTGTTAAAAGGCTTTGCACCTCCGACTGTCCAAGGTACACTTCCTGCAACTATATATATACGATTTTCCTGAGCCTTATTCTTTAACAGATCAATAGCATATTCAGTACAGTTAACCGCTTTTTTAATATGAAACGGCTCGTAAGGACACAGAAACATCTCGGGGAGCACTGCTATAGATGCGCCACCAATGGCAGCCTCTTCAACCATGTCTGCTGCTTTCAAAATATTGCCGGTAATGTCGAGGCTCTGCTTTAACTGGCATAATCCTATTTTAACCTTATTAACGGCCAAATATCACCTCATCCTTATAATTGACATCAGTTCCCTTGCCAGACTTTTTGAATCAACGCTTCCCGGCAGCCATAGATTTATTTTTGTATCTTTTGAACACACACTGTTGAACCATGATTTTAATTCTTCCCGATCCATGTGCATACAGTAAATTTCACTCCATGTATTCAATGCTATGACATCGATTTCTTTTATGGATTGAGATAAAGGCTGTTCGAGGTTTCCAATAAGAATAAGAGAACTGACCGATATGTTTTTCATTAGAGAATCCCTGTCAAGTCCTATTGAGGCTGCATCAGGAATCATTTTAATAAGATCTCTCATCAGGGTCTGGACATCGGAAAGATAAACACTGGTTGGATTCGGAAGCATGTGGCATGAAGTTGTGCTGTCGAACCGCCTGTTTAAAACCAGCCATGCTATTACGGAAGCAATCCTCCCCGCCGATGATATCAAACCTGATTTATCGTTATAATCCGAGTTATTGAATACTTCCCAGACCCCCTTCGAAAAACCGAAATAAAGGTCATCATATGGCTTTTCATTTTTCTGGATCCTCTTTTCACTCTCTACCTTTTCCTCTTTTCTTACATATACGGATTCTATCCTTCGCCTTAATACTTCTATTTCCATGTCTTGAGAAATATCAGCCCTTGAACCGGCAGATGTTGCATCTATAAGAAGAGCCATAGCCGACTTGTTCAAAAATTCATGTATATGGTTACCGAAAAGCTTATAAGATTTTATGTTCCAGTCGGGAAAAACATTAAGATGTTCTAATGTCTTCAACGACCATCCCCATTCTTTCACAAGTTCAGATATTAATGTCTGTTTATGACTGTTTCCGGTCGACAGCAGATGATGTGGTTTAATCCCGGGTGATGATTTAAGGTATATGCATTTTCTCATTAAATCAGCAGTATGGGAGCTCCCTTCCTGCGAGTAATGTCTTTCAATTCTTCTAAAGGCCTCTATATACGGATCAATTATTTCATTATGCTTTGCTTCATGGACCTTTCTTTTAAGATTATTGCAGAATAATTCAGCACCTCCTCTTGTTTCGAGATGCATTCTGACCTGTGCCATCTTCAAAACGCTTTTAAGCGGATCACTCAAGGCCTTGTGCATCTGCCATAAAGCAGCACCCAGCAGTTCATCTCTCGGAATTACATCAAGGTCTCCTAGATCAAGAAAATCTTCAGGACTTATCCCCTCGATATTCGACAAATTTTTTACTGTTTCATTATATACATTATTATTTTCCGCTGATGGTATTATCCACCAGACCGGAATTCTTCCTTCAATAAGAGTCATTGTCCTGTAGAACTCTTCTTTTAGGAGACTTTTTAGGGATGACCCTGCCCCTTCATGAGAGATCGCCCCGAAATTATTATTCTTAACATCTTCAATATCCAGCAGAAAAAAATATACCTCCTTATTGTATAAACCTGAAGCCCACCTGCTTATGATTTCAAGTTTCTTCCCAAGCAGTTTCATCCGCCTTTCGCCTATTTCACAGGCATTGACTACAACCCATATGTCACAGTCGCTGTCATGGGTTTCAGCGACACTTCCGAGGCTGCCTATTGTAAATATTCCTTCGATTTCACGTATTCTGGGCATGCTTTCCTGAATTGATTTAAAGGATATTTTTTCAGGTATCATTGAAAAGACATCTATTCTGGATTCTGAAGGCCTTTCCATGATTTTTATACCGCATGGACAGTTTTCATTTCCAGAGTATCCCGGCAATCCGGAATGGTTCAAATGAAGAAGCAGAGGAATCAGTTTCAGTACAAGATCTGCCCTGAGCGAGTCATTCTCATACATTATTCTGTGCTTGTACCTGTTGTAGTTCAAAAAGGCCCTTTTGTTTGAGATAAGCCTGCTGCTGTGAATCATATATTATCTGGGTTTTGCCTTTTTCTTTTTAGGCTTCATATTCAGCTGACTGTCGGGTTGCTTTTGAGATACTGTTTTCAGAGACTCGTTATGAGACCTTGCATAAAAAAAGACAACAATTCCCAGTCCCATCATCAGAAAGCAAAGTATCTGCCCCATAGTCAAAGGACCAATTATTAATCCTTTCTGGACATCAGGCTGCCTGAAAAATTCCAGAATAAATCTGAATAATCCATAAAAGAAAAGAAATGCGGAGAGAATCACACCGTTTATTTTCGATTTAAAGCTGATCCCGTATACGATTAGGAATAGGATTAAACCCTCCAGAGACGCTTCGTACAGCTGTGACGGATGCCTTGGCTGAGGGCCCCCTCCAGGAAAAACCATTCCCCAGGGGACATCGGTAACACGTCCATACAGTTCTCCATTAATAAAGTTGCCTATCCTTCCGAAAAAAAGGCCTGGTGGAGCAGCCAATGCACCCATATCTGCAAGCATCAGAAAGTTTTTGTTTCTCCTTTTTGCAAATATGTACCCGGCAGCAAGCAGTCCTATAAGACCTCCATGAAAAGACATTCCTCCTTTCCATGGCATGAGAATTTCCAGCGGCCTAAACGCATAATAAGAAAAATCATAGATAATACAATAGCCTATGCGAGCACCTATTATGAGGCCGGCAATCGAATAGGCAAATAAATCCTCGATTTCAAGCCTTGAAAGGCCGTTTTGTCTCCTTTTTGAAGCTGAATTTACAATCAGAAAAGCCAATATGAAGCCTATTACATACATAAGTCCGTACCATCTTATCTGCAACGGGCCCCAGATGTTAACAAGAACAGGGTCGATATCGGGATATTTCATACATTCATGATTCTCATATCAAAGGTGTCTAAGTCAAGAGTATGCCAGTGGTTATGTTGACTTATTTCCCGGCGTTTGATATTATTTTCCGAATTGAAAGGAAAATCAGACATGTTCAAAGTTGATGATGTGGTCGTATATCCCGCTCATGGTGTAGCCGAAATCGAATCCATCGAAGAAAGAGATATTTCAGGCACCAAACTTTCATTCATGATAATGAAGGTCCTGGATACCCAGATGACAGTTATGGTTCCGGTAAACAATATTAATAACGTAGGAATAAGGCCCTTAATCGGTAAAAGTGAGATCGATAAGGTTTACAGCATTTTGAAGCAAAAGGACGTGCATATCGATAACCAGACATGGAACCGCCGCTACAGGGAATATATGGAAAAAATTAAAAGCGGCAACGCTACTGAGATTGCCGAAGTACTGAGAGACCTTAATATATTGAAAAAAGGCAAAGAACTTTCTTTCGGTGAACGCAAGATGTATGATACAGCTAAAACATTGCTGGTTAACGAAATTTTCATCTCCAGAAAACTCAACAAAGCAGCGGTAGAGAAAAAGATTACTGATGCTCTCGGCAAAGAATGATATTAAAAAAGGATGAACTGATATGAAATGGGTGGTCAGACTGGCTATTGCGGTAATCATTTTTTACGGCACCTTCACTTATGCACGGCAAAATATGAAGGAATGGTACTGGCTTGTCATATTGCCTGCAATAGGACTTTTGTCCTTTGCTTCAATAGTATTCTCAGAAATGCGTGGTTATGCACTGCACCCCATGGCTTATGTAGGAGGCCTCCTATGCACGATACTCGGATTGATAATTGGAAGCCTTATCGGTTACAATTTCCTGGATAATGTAGAAGGCGGAATTTATATCTTCTTCATCCTTAATGTGATTTTCGGCTATCTCGGATATTCAATCGGGGTAAGCTGGGGCAAAGAACTGGGCAATCTCCCTGCGTTTGCAAGGAAAAAGAATATCGGGGCACCCCGCTCCAAGATACTTGATACCAGCGTAATAATTGACGGCAGGATACCGGATATATGCGCCACGGGATTCATAGAGGGTAAGATAATAGTACCGCAATTCGTTCTTAATGAACTTCAGCACATAGCTGACTCTACAGACGGTCTTAAGAGGGCCAGAGGAAGACGGGGGCTTGATGTATTGAACAAGCTCCAGAACATCCCGAATATCAAGATAGAGATAAGCGAGATTGAATATTCCAAAGTCAAAGAGGTCGATTCGAAACTTATCTCGCTGGCGAAAGAACTGGATGCCGACATACTTACAAATGATTTCAATCTTAATAAAGTAGCACAGATCAGGGGTGTAAATGTCCTTAATATAAACCTTCTTGCAAATGCCATTAAGCCTATTGTTCTGCCTGGAGAAACACTCACTGTTACCGTTACAAAGCAGGGCAAGGAAAAGGGCCAGGGTGTCGCTTACCTCGACGACGGAACAATGGTTGTAATCGAACAGGGGGAAAACCTTTTGAACACGGAAGTTGAAGCAGTTGTAACTTCTATCCTGCAGACTCCTGCAGGCCGTATGATATTCGCCTCTTCAAAGAATGGAAACCAGTAGTGCAATAGTCGTAGCAGGGGGCACCGGCAAAAGATTCGGCGGAAAAAAACAGTTTATAAATCTCGAAGGTGAGATTGTTCTCAAGATCGCAGTAAAAGCCTTTGACATCCCTTACATAGACCGGATTGTTGTTGTGGTGCCCGAAGAAGATGTCGATGAAGTTCAGTCCTGCCTCATGGGATTCAAGAATGATATCAGAATCGTATCAGGCGGTAAGGCAAGGCATAACTCTGTGATGAATGGTCTTAATGCCGCAGGAAATTGCGATATTGCACTTATTCATGACGGTGTCAGGCCATTTGTGACAGAGAAGCTTATAAAAAAAGTGATCGAGGGAACAAGAGGTGCGGATGGATGCATCCCTGTGCTGCCTGTAACGGATACAATAAAAATATCTGAAAACGGTTTTATCAGGAAAACTGTTCCGCGTGAGCATCTCTTTACTGTCCAGACACCCCAGGCATTCAAGATGAAAAAGATATTGGATGCACATAATAAGGTCATGGGGAGAGAATTTATACCGACCGATGACAGCATCCTTATCGAGGAATCAGGCGGTTTAGTCAGGATAGTGGAAGGGGAGCGTTTCAATATAAAGATAACGCTGCCCGAAGACATGATATTAGCGGAGGCGATTTATGCCTTTCAGAATCGGAACAGGATTTGACATTCACAGACTTGTCGAAGGCAGGCCGCTTGTACTGGGCGGGATAACGATCCCTTATGAAAAAGGTCTTCTGGGCCATTCCGATGGTGATGTCATAATACATGCAATATGCGATGCAATACTAGGTGCCCTGGCCATGGGTGACATAGGCGTCATGTTCCCTGACAGTTCACAGGAGACGAAAGACATATATTCAATCAGGATGCTTGAAACGATTGCCGAAATTGCAAAAAAACGCTACACAATCTCCAACATTGACTGCAACTGCATCTGCGAAAAGCCGAAACTATCGGGATATCGTGAAGCAATGACGGACATGGTATCTAAAGCAGCAGGCATAGGCAAAACTCAGGTTTCGATCAAGTTCAGGACATATGAAGGTCTTGGCGAGATCGGCAGCTCGAATGCAATCGCAGCCCAGGCAGTGGCACTCCTCGAAGAAAGGAAGGATTAGGACATATGGCTCTGGAAATATATTCGACACCGGAAAAGAAGAAGAAGGAATTCAAACCGATCAACGGTGATAAAGTCGGCATGTATGTATGCGGGATGACAGTATACGACATGTGCCATATCGGACACGCAAGAAGCCAGATCGTATTTGATGTAATATCAAGATTTCTGCGCCACAAGGGTTTCGACCTGACCTATGTACGAAACTACACGGATGTCGACGACAAGATAATCGCCCGCGCCAACAAGGAAGGTGTCTCTTCACAGGAACTGGCAGAACGTTATATCGATGAATTTTCAAAAGACATGGATATTCTAAAGGTTAAAAAGCCCGACATAGAACCCAAAGCCACCGAGCATATTCCGCAGATTATCGAAATGGTCAAAACTTTGATTGAAAAAAGTCTCGCATATGAATCGGGCGGCAGCGTTTATTACAGGGTCTCGAAATTCAGGCCTTATGGCTACCTGAGCGGCCGCAGGCTTGAAGAGATGATAGCAGGGGCAAGGGTTGATATCGATGAAAGCAAGGAAGACCCGCTTGATTTCGCCCTGTGGAAAAAGAGCAAACCGGGAGAACCTCTATGGGACAGCCCATGGTCGCTGGGCAGACCCGGCTGGCATATAGAATGCTCAGCCATGAGCACGCATTATTTAGGGCCTCAGCTTGACATCCACGGCGGCGGCAAAGACCTTATGTTCCCGCATCATGAAAACGAGATAGCCCAGTCCGAAGGAGTATACGAAAAGACCTTCGTCAAATACTGGGTACACAATGGTTTCGTCACAATCAACGGCGAGAAAATGAGCAAATCGCTGGGGAATTTCCTCACCATCAGGGAGATCACCAAGACCACCCACCCCGAAGTATTGAGGCTCATGCTCGTATCAAGCCACTACAGAACCCCTATCGATTATTCTGAAGAAGCTCTCGAAACATCAAGACAGACCCTTATACGATTTTATGAGATGCTTAAGCGTGTTTACCTTTCAGCGGAAACATCCGGGGAATCCAGGCTCTCTGAGGCGATTCAATCTTTCATGACAGGATTTGATGAAGCCATGTGCGACGACTTCAACACGGCACGTGCGATCGCATGCATTCATGAACTCACAACCTCGGCCAACAAAATCTTAGACGAAACTCCATCTCTCGCTGCAAGCGATAAGGCATCAATGGCAGACGCAATAAGACTGGTTAATGATGTGCTCGGAATTCTCGAAGAAGAGCCTGCTGCATTCCTTGAAAAGATGAGGCATTCAGGCCTGAGGGATGCAGGCCTTACTGAAACCGGCATTGAAGCATTTATCAATGAGAGAAATGCCGCACGGAAAAACAGGGACTTTAAACGCGCCGATGAAATCAGGGACATGCTCAAGGATAAGGGCATACAGTTAAAGGACTCGGCTTCCGGTACAACCTGGGAGAAGCTGTAACCCTTCGTGCCAATTATTCATCCCTGTACATCTCCCACCATTCAGGGTTGACTTTCAGGCAGTTTCCCTCCCACTCTATTGCCCCGTGATTTTTAAGTCTTGCGATAAGCCTTGAAAATGTTTCCGGTATTGTTCCGATCGCCGATGCGATGTCTTTCTTCGGTATGTCTATTTGAATTTCCTCAAAATGTCCGTAATGATCAAGGAGAAAACGGAAAAACCGCTCTTCAACATCATACGACATCAGGTACATGATGCGCTCGGCAAGATAGCGCTGCTTTTGCATCAGGCTGATGATGAACTTTTTTCTGAAGGGTTCTTTTGAAAGCAGGGCATTAAAGGCATCCCTGTTAACGGCAAATACAGTGCTCGGCATAACGGCCATTGCACTTACGGGATACGTATCCCTTTCAAACAATATCAGTTCGGCAAATATTTCTCCTGGTCTGATAAGCCTTATGTCTACCTCTTGCCCTGAAGAAGACGTCTTGAAAAGCCTTACTCCCCCATCAATAAGAAGATAGAAGTATTTTCCTGGTTCACCTTCAGTAAAAAGCAGTTCGCCGTGTGACATGTTTTTTACGGACCCGGCGGCACGAAGGGTTTTAAGCTCATCCTCCATTCCCGCAAAAAGATCGCTATTTTCAAACAGACTTATTATATCCATACGCTTCTCTTTCCTGTTTCATCTGTCAGAAAATTTTCTATGATGGATAACTGAAATTGATCTCCACCTCGACATCCTGACGAAGGCTCTGTTTAACAGGACATGTGTGGGCTGTTTTTTCAAGTTTCGTCTTGTCGGCTTCCGTCAGGTTGAGACCTTCGGGATAAGCAACCGCAACCGAAAGCTTGCCGATCCGCCTTGCAGGAATTGATGTCATTTCTTTGACTACATGCACTTTTGTACCGGCAAGATTGATTCCTGAACGCCTGGCAACAAGGTCCATAACAGTAATGATGCATGTTCCAAGTGCCGCTCCCACCAGATCCGTCGACGAAAAGGCCTCCCCTTTGCCGCCATTGTCGAGCGGTGCATCCGTGATGATTCTTTGTCCGGAAAGAGAGTGTTCTGCTGTGCAGTGAAGATCACCCTGATAAATAATAGAGATTTCAACGCCCATGATTTTCCCTCCAATGGTTTCTTACAAATTTGTTTTTTATTTTAAGTTAACATTAATGAGTAATTTGTGGTTGGCAATAAACTTTCTTTGTAGGATATGGATTTTCTTATGTCACGTGTATTTGCAATTTTATGCATCTGCTCTTTTTCAGCCATGACAGGCATGAATATCCTGGCCCCGGTCCTTCCTCTCTACATGGAAACGCTCGGCATAAGCGGAACGATGCTCGGCATAATAACATCCTGTTATTTCATTTCTCTGATGCTTGCAAGCCCCTTTGCAGGGAGGCTGGGGGACAGATACGGATATAAATTGCTCATTTCAACAGGTCTCGGAATTCAGGCCGGTGTCTCCCTTTTATACCTTATGACTCAGAACCCGTGGAATCTGGCACTCCTGAGGTTTGTCCAGGGACTTTTAAGCGCAATGGTAATAGCACCTTCCCTTGCGTGGGCAGGCTCCCTCTCAACAAAAGACAGGGAAGCTTCTTCCATGGGGATATTCAATGCATTCACTTTTTTCGGCATGGGGATAGGCCCGACATTAGGAGGTTATGCCTCAAGAAATTCAAATTCTGACATGCCGTTTATCCTCATGTCGGTTATTCTGTTTTTTTCATTTCTTCTCTGCACCCTTCTGCCGGGAGAAAATTCAAAGAGAGAATCTAAAAACAGCCCCGGCATAAGATTAAAAAGTATAACAGATATCCTCTCATTCCGTCCAATACAGGGATTGCTGACATGCTCATTCATCCTTTCTCTCGGCGAAGGCGGGCTTACTTCATTTCTGCCCGTACTGGCAAACCAGCACAGCCTTTCCCAGCCCCAGATAGGTCTGCTGGCATCAATATTCTCACTTACCGCAGGCATATGCCTGACGCCTGCCGGTTATATTGCAAACAAAACCGACAAAACTCATATGATAATATCCGGTCTGCTTATTATTGCAGCCGGTATAGGTTTGCTTCCCAGCTGCTCTTCTTTTCTCTCATTTGCAGCACTGGGCATTGTTTCAGGCATCGGGATTGCTCTGGTAATACCTTCATCATCCGCTCTCCTGATAAGCCTCACGAGGGATACCGGGTTAGGTCTCTCAATGGGTCTGTTTACGATCACAAACATGCTGGGATTTATTGCAGGACCGGGCATAAGCGGGCTTATCATGGATCATATGGGTCTTGATGATATCTTTTATATTATTTCCGGTTTATTTGTAATCTCTATTGTCGTGCTGTACGTATACCTGAGAATTCTCTCGCCTGTTACAATAAAACACAAATAAGGACGATGAAAATACTTTTTCTGAAAAGTAACCTTTTTAATCAGTCAAATTTAGAGTTATAATAGCAGTCAGCTGATCTCTCTTATTAAATTTTATTTGATATTTTATTGTTAAGGAGGATTTATGATTCAAGGTTGTGTTCTTCCAGCATATAAGAACCGGCAGATAGAAGAAATTCTGAAGACGGGCAACCGGCAGGCGATATCTTCCGGTCCTGTTCCTCAAAAAAAATCACTTATACCCCCATTAATTACGAAGATGTCAGACATCATCCGTGCAGCCTGCATACTTGGCCCGGACAATGGAATCATCCACGTCAATGAAATCGGGAATGAGCATCTTCAGTCATATACGGACCTTATGCACAGTTCGAAATGTGTCCTCTCAGGACTTAGAGGAAAAGGACTTAAACACGGCAATAAAGTGATCCTGCAGCTGGGAGACCCTGCTCTGTTTCTTTCAGCCTTCTGGGGTTCAATCCTGGGCGGTTTTGTCCCTGTGCCACTGCCTCTTCCTAACGGCTATCCAATACCTGAAGGCATGGACAGGCTTGCAGGAGTCTCAAGGGTTATTAATGATTTCTGTATTGTTACAGATCAGGGAAGTGAGGTTTTTAAAGACCTTGCAAATGTAGATCTTTTCAATATTGTCGAACTTCTCAGCAGCCATCCTGACAGCGACCTTTATAGAACAGGCCCGGACGAACCGGTATTGATACAATATTCTTCAGGGTCCACGGGCAACCCGAAAGGTGTCATTCTTTCTCAGGCCAATCTTCTTTCATCAATAGACGCCGGAGCCGTCATGACCTTGAGCTCTGATCCGAATGATATG
This sequence comes from uncultured Bacteriovoracaceae bacterium, assembly GCA_964400685.1. Taxonomy (GTDB): domain Bacteria; phylum Desulfobacterota; class Desulfomonilia; order UBA1062; family UBA1062; genus DATCTV01. Next base: position 19,310 of record CAYNVT010000045.1, read on the forward strand.
AGACCGGTACTCGGCTATTCCCTGTTTCTTTTGAAGAACCGCCTGTTGAATAAACACGGCAGGGGAACCATATCCAGGATCGTTTCACGTTTATCCGGTCTTAAGATTTTCAGGCCGGGCACTAAAGCATCCGGTCTGATTGAGTCTCTGGAAATCATAACGGGGAACAGAATCTCACCCGAGATGGATATCGCATTTGATGAACTGAGTTTCGTTAACTGGATGCCTTATTCGCATGACATGGGGCTGATCGGTTTCCACATCTCACCTATGCTAACGGGCATGAACCAGGTAAACCTTTCGACCAGAACCTTTATAGAAAACCCTTCACTGTTCCTTAAGCTCATTGACAGATACAGAGCAACACATGTGCCTTGCCCGAATTTTGCCATGCAGTGGCTGACTTCCCAGGTGAGAGATGAAGACATTAAGAACATCGACCTTTCCTCAATAAAAGCGCTTTATAATGGTTCTGAGCCGATATCCTCCTCAGTCACACGCTCATTTATTAACAAGTTCAAACGGTTCGGGCTTAAGAAAGAATCCATCAGAATGGCATACGGGATGTCCGAAGCGTCCCTTCAGATATCAATGCCGCCTATCAATTCCGTCCCCCTTTTTCATAAAATAGACAGAAATATTTTAATAAATAAAAGCCTTGCCATTGATACGGCAGATGATGAATTCTCAATCGAACTTGCAGACCTGGGATATCCCGTCTCCTATATGACAGTCAGGATAACTGATGATAATGATAATCTTCTGAATGAGAACATGATCGGCCATATTCAAATCAAGGGGATGAATGTTACATCAGGCTATTTTAACGAAATGGATGAGAATGCTGATCTTTTTTGCGGTGAATGGCTGAGAACAGGAGATATGGGATTTATAAGAGACGGCAGAATCGTCGTCACGGGCAGGCATAAAGACATAATTTTTATTAACGGCAGGAATATATTTTCAAACGATATAGAAGAATACATCAGGAATATCCCCGGGTTCAGGTTCCTTCATTATGCAGTCTGCGGAATAACTGATGCTGAAACAGGCTTGGAAAAGGTGATCCTCTTTGCAAGGTCTGGAGAATCAAGACAGCACCTGTTAAGAATGCTTTTAAATATTAACAGACGACTGCAGAAGTCATTCGGATTCAGCTTGTCTTCAATTGTAAAGATACATGAAATACCGCTTACCCCGGGCGGAAAAATTAAAAGATACAGGCTGAGAAATGACTACATCAAAGGTCTTTTTAAGGATGAAATTTCTCCAGATGAGGAATCGTTCGCAGTCGTTGATATGGATTTGAAGCTTGAACCGCAGTCTCAGACCGAGATATTATTACTTGGAATTTTTTCCGAAGTGCTGGGAAAAAATGATTTAACAAGATATGATAATTTTTTTGAGCTTGGTGGAAACTCTATTGGCGCAACAAAGGTGATATCGCGCATCAGAGATGAATTCGGAATAAAAATCTCTATTTCAGCCATTTTTGAGACGCAGACCGTCGAATCGCTTTCTGGTATAATTGAAAAAGCTATAAAACAAAAAAAACGTCAGTCGAGGTCGAATGAATCGGACATCATGGATTCTCATTTCACAACCTGAAAAAACATTATTTTTTTATTTCTATAATGCCGATGATAACATTACTGATATAATGGCATACGGGAGAAGCTTTTATGAGACAGCATGCAAGACGCAACACCGAAATACCTCTCAGATATTATGGCTACGGGATGCATGGTCATAAAACAGGACAGCTCAGAAATGTCAGCCTGAGCGGACTTTCTTTCAAATCACATTATCCTTTCCAGTCAGGGATGAAGATTGTTGTTCACATCCCCTATTTAAATCCGTTATTCAAGGCCTCTGCCTCTGTCATATGGTGCCATCATTCCGATTCATCATACGAAGTAGGCATTAAATTTCACGATGACAACAATATCGATACATCAAAAATCATGTTTGAACAGATATGCCTTATTGAAAATTACAGGGAAGAAGTAAGAAAAAACGAAAGCAGAGGAATATCCTCAGAACAGGCGGCCAGAGAATGGTTTTCTCTGCTTGGCAACGATATATTGTGCTGACTTGAGCATGCCGTCAGAGAGGCTCGATGAATAATCCTCTTACATATATTGAAGTTCGAATACTCGGCTCATTAATTGAAAAGAAGCTGTCCACTCCGGACTATTATCCGCTTACGCTCAATTCTCTGACTCTCGCCTGCAACCAGAAAACAAGCCGGAATCCCGTAACTGACTATTCCGAAGACAGCGTTCATTCGGCTGTTAAAGGTCTTATGGATAAAAGACTTGCCTGGGAGAGCACTCTCGGACGGACACCAAAATATGAAGAAAATTTTTCAAGAACACACGGTCTGGACAATCCCGAAGCTGCAATTATCTGCGTTATCATGCTCAGAGGATCCCAGACCCCGGGTGAATTGAGGACAAATACTGAAAAAATGCATACCTTTCACTCATATCAAGACCTTAATACCGCCATGGAAATCCTGTTTGAGAAAGAACTGATTGTAAGGCTTCTCAAACAACCTGGACAGAAAGAGCAGCGCATCACACACCTCCTGTGCGGAGAACCGGAAATTCAATCCGGCAGCCAGGTCCTTTCAGAATCAGTCATGCCGTCTGCCTCAAATGAGATCATAACGGAACTCGCAGCAATAAGAAAAGAGCTTGAAGAGTTGAAGGCCTCTTTTCAGGAATTCAAATCACAGTTCGAATAAGTATTTGTAATCATTTCTGAGACACAATATTGCTGTTATTCTTCACCTGAATAAAAAAACCCGCCGGTTCTTTTGACAGAGACCAGCGGGTTTCATTTTCTCTAAAGCTTATTCAGCATTGTTTCAGTTGACCACTATTTTTGCCCTTCCTACCAGGAAGTTGTCTTTCGCCTCGGTGCCTACGACCTGAATACTGATGTTCTTTCCCATGAGATCAATAGCAGGCGGAGCTATGTCAAGCATCGAATCCAGCAGCGGCGGAAGTACCGCGTTAAATATAAGCCTGCCGAATCCGGGCACCAACGATGTGTTCAAACCGTTGAGATACAGAATCTTTATGTTAAAGTTTGTTCTTAAAGGATCTATTGTTATGCCTATGTTCCCGGTTTCCTTGATCTTAAGCTGAAGATAAGCATCTGCATCGATATTGAGTCTTAGGACAAGGGGCATACTGCCGGCCTTCAGCCTTACCTCGATAAGCAGGTCTCTAACCAGAACACAGCCCATACTGGTTACCTTGTTATTTAATATCAAAGTCTTCTTGCCTGACAAATCCATGACCGGAGGGGTCAGTAATGATACGCTCATCTGCGCAGGCTCAGATGTAAGTGAAGAGATAAGGTCATCCAGATTAAGATTGCTCAACAGGCCTGTCTGTATCAGCGCAACCATTGTCTGATTCATCATGTCATCGCTGACTGCAATCATTATGTTCTCGTCCGCAACCTTATCTAGTGACGGCATTATATTCCCCGGAGTTGCCAGAAAAGTATCAAGACCCGGGACTGATGGCGTCAGGCCGGTATAAGCCGCCGATATCCCGAGATCCAGATTCAGATCGTCGTCGGATGTAGTCAAGATGCTGGAATTCATAGGCCATATTGCTACATCGATGTCGAGCAGATTCAAATTCAGATCGGATACGTTCATCAGGTCAAAACTGATGGAAAGACTTTCCATAAGATACTGCTTGATTACAACATTGATAAGTGCAGTCAGCAGATAGTTCGGCATTGTCAGATATCCATAATCGGTAGTTATCAGGCCGATGACGATATTACCCTTGGTCAGATCCAGTTTTGCCCCAATAGTACCGTCCTCGTTCATGTAAAGGGATATCTCGGCATCCTCAACCCTCAATTCCTTTATGCTCAATGCAAAGTGATTGGTCTGTACGACATTCCAATGGTACCCCTGAATGTATAGAGCAGCAGGTCTGTCAGGATCAACACCTTCGGTCGGGGCAATAATAACAGAACCCATTATCTTATTTCCGGCAACGATATCGGGAATAATGCTTATATTGCCTATGTTAATCTGACCATTCCATCTGGGGTTTGATTCATCTTTATTTATATAGAGATCGCCAAAGGGATATAAATCTACATATATGGGGTTCTCAAGCAGCGGTTCCGTAATTCCCAGCATGGAAAGCAGCTCATTGTCTTCAACTGGCCCATAGATAAGGGGTCTGGTCACCGAGTTTAACACGTCACCTACCTGAGCTGTTACAAGATCCAGTAGATCCTGGTCCATATGTACTCTTAAAGCATCATTAACAGCCCCGGCATCTCCTACCTTCATAGACTGACCCACCGGGAATGATACCCTTTCGGTGTTGGTCACAAGCTTTTTGTCCATGATCGAAAACACAACCGTGTTGAATATCGATGAAGTGCTGGGCTGGAATGAATATGTAAAATTACCTGTTGCCTGATCAAAAACGATTTTTTTGCTGTTGACCTTAAGTGTTAAAGGATCGCTATCTCCTTTAATTACACGGCCGGTTATTGTTACCGTTCCCGCATCGGCAGGCAACACACTTCCCCTGACAGGACTGATAATCTGAATCGAACAAGGCACATAGTTCTGCTTGGGACATCCTGCGAATATCATACAAACTATCACGATAAACAATGAAAGCCCTGAATATCTCCTCATAATGTTCACCTCCAAATTAATAAGACTTTCTCTATATTTATTAAATATATTAAATTATCATTAATTTCAAATAAAGCAATCCAAAAATTCAATATTGATTCTTCGTGGAAACATAATCTACTTTGCTATTCTATTTTATTTCCTTACTATAGGTTTTCCATTGCAATATTTTTTATAATTATTTGTTTTTTCTGATTTTTATCTCACTTCAAATTTGGCATATTAATTGCTAATCGTCGGATATGGCATACAAAAAAAACTATCGGTCGGGTTTCAGGTACTGTTTGAACAGAGATTCGGGTTTCTACAGAATATTAGGCATTACCCAGGACTATCGTATCGCATTATTATGCGAATCCGATAATATCAGTTATTTTATCATGTTTTACGAAATAGTGCTGGAAGCTTATGGGCCAAAACTTTGCAGCCCCCTTGATCTTATAGCCATGACTGACATAAAAAAATTGAAGTATATTAAATCCATCCAGACATCAAAATCTGTCAAGCGTACAAGTCCCTATAATATTCCCGAGATATTAAAGAATTATGGATTACAGTGGCACTGGTGGTGCGAAAACTACGGCATGAATGAAGGCGGACTGGTCTCGGACATAACTGCTGTTAATACATCAGGAAAATGTCTGCTGATATTAAAAGAAGACTGTCTGGATTTGCTGCTGATGTACTATGATATGTTCCACGATGATCTTATTTCAAAAAGCCTGCATTTTCCGCATCTTAAAAATATGCTCGATGATTTTGCCAACATAATCTCAATACGAGGGATGCTTACCAACAAAAACCTGTTTTGCGGTTCATCCAGCACATGCAGAAAGACACTGGGAGAACGCCTGTCATCAATATCACTTTGATGAAAGTTTCATCCCGATAAGTGCATCTATCCTTTTTACGCACATGATGGCACAACGCAGGGTATGGTAATTTATCTTCCATGAAGTGCCCATATGTGTCCATATGGGCTTTCCATCTCTTTCAAGAAGCGGCAGCCATTCACCGACATCATGGGCAATCATTTTATCAAACACGAATCTGTGGACAGTATCGTAAGCATCAAGGAAGCTTTCATCCTTGAAAAGCATATAGCAGTCAAGCAATCCGATCAGTGATTCAGCCTGCTGCCAGAACTCCTTCTGCAGATCATGTGCGGGTCCGTCAATCGGGCCTTCAACATAGACTCCACCGTATTCATGATCAATACCATAGGTCAGCACATGGCCTGCAATCGCATTTAATATCTTTTTATACTTTCCAGCATCTGCTTTCAGTGCCCTTAAAGCTTCAAGAAGAAGCCAGAGAAACTCCATGTCATGGCCGTATGAGAAATTGTCATCGGCATTCGCTTTGACACCCTCACCCTGAAATCTGTCCCATCCCCAGATTATATCGAATTTAATCTGAGGTACCGGTTTCCAGTCTTTTGCAAACTGCGGCTTTCCCGCCCCTGTTCTGGGTGAATAGATCACTTTTGTAAGCAGCGATATAATCTCCTCAAGCCTTCTTTTTACCGGATCGAGATTTGTAGCCTTATAAAGCGTTGTTAATGCCTCCATCAGGTGCATATGGACATCCAGCGTTTTTCTGTCGCCGCCCGCAGACCCAGGACCGGCCAGAACCCAGTCATTGCTGAACATTTCAAAAAACCCGCCGTATCTTATATCAGCTGCATTTGAAAGAAGGAGTTCGAATGTTTTTTTTGCAAATTCGAGCGCAAGTTTGTCATTTGTGGCAAGATAGTATTCGGAAAGCGCATATATGGCGAAGCTTTGGCCGTATACGATTTTCTTGTCTACAATAATCTTTCCGTTACGGTCGGTCATCCAGAAGAAACCGCCATTCGCGTTATCCCACATTTTGCTTATCAGATATCTGGCTCCATGATGTGCAAACTCAAGTGCACGCTCGATCTGATAGCCAGACCTGGCAGCCGCGCTCATGGCATAAGTCATTCTCGCCTGCGCAATAAGAGATTTTTCATCAGTGCCCGCATCGTTGCCGTTTCTGTCAAACTGGGTTATGAACCCGCCCCGTTCCTTATCCATAGCCCTTTTGAACCAGAAAGGCAGAAGTTCATTATTGATGTGGTTGTTCCATTCTTCCTTATATGAATGAAGTTTTTGAACTATATTCCTCTCATCCATGCACATCTCCTTATTTACTGCCTTCTAGAAGTTCCCACAGGTTCAGGAAAAAAGCCCTGTTGTCTGCATTTATATATTCCATTGTCCCTCCCATTCTGCTGAAAGATTTAAGGTAGCGCATATAATATGCGGGATTGTCTTCAGGGGGCTCCCCTTCCCTCCAGTCCCATGAGCTCTCAGACAGGTCCACAACGAATATTTTGTGGCCCTTGATATGACTGCCATTTTGAATCGAGATATTCTGTGCCATTGAAAACGATTTTTCGAATATCATGGGAGACATCACCGCAGAGCCGACAGAAAGATAGACGCCGTTCTCAATCCTGCTGACGCTCCCTGCAAACCTTAGAAAGTCCCTTTCCGAGGTTCTTCCTATTGCAGAACCCTTATTCATCGGATGTGTATAAATTATATCATGACCGAACATCGGATGAGCAGTGAAAGGAACGCCGGCAAGAAATGTCCTGTATTGAAGGCTGTATTTTCTGTATGGGTGATCAATCTTCATATGCCCGGATTTAAGTCCCGACCTTCTGATAGTATCAATAAAATCCGCTGCTGAAGCTGCTTTTTCCATATTGTCAGAAGTCATCGCCTTGAGAAGCTCATCTTCATCAGGGATAACGATGCCATTGTCCGCAATCATTGCGCCTACGGCTTCACCATAACCGAGTCCTCTGTACGCGCCTGAGATAATGGCAAGGTTTATGAACTTTCCAGTCTCTTCCCACATGCCGAACATGCCTTTATCGGCATTTTCCCTGACGTTCTCGCTGCTCATGCCGAGATACGAAAATTCCCAGTCATGGATCACGCCTGCGCCGTTCGTTGCCAGGTGCGTAAACCAGCCTTTTTCAGCAAATTCAGCAAGGAGCGGCCCGAGGCCGTTCTTTATTGCATGCGCTCCGAAAGCCAGTATCACCGGACGGCCTGAACTTCTGGCTTCCCTGATCGCCCCTGCAACACGTTCTATTGTTTTACGGGTCTTTTCTGAAACGAACGGAATATCACTTAGAGAGTCTATCTTTTCAGATTCGATTTCCACTCTGTTGAACCGCATGTTCAAAGGATAAAATTTCAGACCTGATCTGTTGAAAAGATCTTTTAACTCCATATTTATATCCCGAACCCGAGCGCTGAAAAAACAAGTCTGATATCTGAATAATCGGGAATTATAAAATCCGCACCTGCACGAATTAATCGCGATCTTTTCTTATAGTTAAATCCGAAACGCCTGACCTCATCGCTCGCAATCCCGACAGCCATCAAATCCCTCTTTCTTGCTTCCCTGATTTCCACCGGCCCGTCTCCGAACACAACAATTCCTGAAGAGCCTTCACTCTGGATACTATTAAGGATAGTCTTCAACACTTTTTTCTTGGGATCTTCTTCATCCGAATCTTCGGCCCCGAAAATTCCGCCTTTGAAGAGGTCTGCATATCCGAGAAGATTCGCTTCGTTAATGACATCAGCCTCGTCTGTCCCGGATGCCAGATATAATATCACCCCTTTTTTGCTCAACTCCCTGAGAAAGCTTATTGCGCCTTTCACGGTAAAATCATCAGGGCTGAATATTCCTTTCGATACGCCATCGAGTCTTCCTGATATATGCGATTTCAACCTTTGAAGATAAAGCCTTTTATATCCTGATTCTGTCAGTTTGTCTTCTTTTCCGACTATTCCGAACTGATCTATCAGTTTCAGCAGGCCTCTCATCTGCTCGATAGTTCTCATGCCGGTTGTCGAATCAATCAGCTTATCGACCTCAAGACATATCGAATTATACAGGCTTACGGGAAGACTCTCCAGCTGGCCGCCGGAAACCGATTCTATCATGGTTTCCCGCATATATTTCTCCCAGCCTTCTCTAAGTGTTGATATTGTACCGTCATGATCAAATACCGCATGCACGGGGAAACCGATCTTTTTCTCAGAGATAATCTCTATTTCCGAATTCTCGAATTTTTTCGCTCTTCTCGGATCATCAGCAAGTACAAGGTTATAAATATAGTCAGGATCGCATCCGACTTTGCGAACCTGATCAGGAAAAGGAGAACCGGTTGTAAAACGCTGGGTTACAGTTACTGCTGCACAGAAATTACCGAATCGCGCGGCATCATGATGTCCCATGCCCGCCCCCAGGCATGCTGCAATGCCGGCAATAATGGCATCTCCTGCACCGACAGTGTCAATTGCACCTGACGTGCTGATTCCCTTGATCAGTTCAAGACTCTCTTCGTTTCTGACAGCGATACCGTTTTCCCCCATTGTTATGAAAACGGTCTGTTTCCATCTATCATGCAGGTCATTCAACACTCTTTTTATCGTATCTTCATCCACAGGCTCTTTCAGATTAAAACCGAGAACATTTGCGGCCTCGCTCAGGTTGATTTTGCGTATTGCCCCATCGTACTCGTCACTGTAAGCCCTGCTGTCCAAAATGAATACAGTCTCAGGATGCTTTTTAATTATCCGGGTTATGCGTTTTCTGAACCAACTTGTGCTGATGCCTGAAAGCAGCTGCTGGTTTATAATCACAGCGTCCATATTCTTTAATGCAGACTCAAATTTTGAAAGAACATTTTCTGAAATGCCCCTGTCCGGGGTGTTGAAATTGCCTATGTCAATCCTTGATTCCTCGCAGAAATCACTGTAAGGTTTTGTATAGGTATTGGTTGACCAGCCCGCTTTCTGCACAAGCAGGCCCGAACGATTAATCCCCATAGAATCAAACTGCCTGCACATTTCCCTGCCATAGACATCATCTCCGATTATTCCGAATGCAGATACATTCCCCACGCCCAGAACGGAAAGGTTTTTGGCTACATTGGCAGCGCCCCCCAGTTCAAACCTCATCTCTTTTACCGATCTCGTCCTTAGTCCGGTCTCAACGGAAATTTCTACGGTATCACCGTTAAGTAAGAGATATGTATCGATGCAGAAATCACCGATTACAGCAACAGATATCCCTTTGAATCCATTCAAAACAGCTTCGATATTCATATTCACCACCGGCTTCGTAATTAGTAAGTTCAATTATATTTATCTTTATTCAGCCTGTCATTTCAAATGTCTTAGAAATCATTTGCATTGCCGGCGATATCAATATTACCATAAGTTTGTATGACATAAAAAATGATGTATCCTGGCCTAAAGATACCTTGACACGATTAAATTTTTCGTGTTCTATTTTTTCCGTTATAGAAATGAATCTTCATTCAATTCGCAAAAAAGACTACTGACTAAGAGGGTGAAACAGGTGACCAATAAGAGTGAAAAAATAGGCGCGGTAATGGTAGTCGGATCCGGTATTGCTGGGATTCAAGCTTCGCTTGATCTGGCTAATTCAGGCATGAAAGTGTATCTCGTAGACAACGGGATCTCTATCGGCGGCGTCATGGCTCAGCTTGACAAAACCTTCCCGACAAATGACTGCTCGGCGTGCATCCTCTCTCCCAAACTAGTTGAAGTCGGCCGTCATCCGAATGTTGAGATACTGACAAGAAGGACTGTTGAATCAGTAGAGGGCAAACCAGGTAACTTCAAGGTTAAACTCTCAAAAGCCCCGCGTTATGTCGACCTGTCAAAATGTACGGGCTGCGGTGACTGTGCAAACGTCTGTCCTGTCTCGGTTCCATCAGACTTCAACGAAAATCTGAACGACAGGAAGGCGATATACCGCCACTTTCCGCAGGCTATACCAAGCGGATTTGCAATCGACAAGCGTGGCACATCTCCCTGCAAAGCGACCTGTCCAACGCATATAAGCGTACAGGGATATATCGCCCTCATCGCCAAAGGCAAATACAAGGAAGCGCTCAAGCTCATCAAGCAGGAGCACC
>CAYNVT010000046.1:0-28689 GCA_964400685.1 uncultured Bacteriovoracaceae bacterium
CATAGGATACCAGATGCCCGGAAAGATACCTGTGAGAGTGAAAGGTCATACCGGACAGGTGCCGGTGCCGGGATGGACATCGGAATATGAATGGAAGGGATATGTTCCCTTCGAACTCATGCCCCATCTTATTAACCCGGCCAGAAACTTCATTGTCGCATGCAACCAGGAGGTAGCGCCTCCCGAATACTTTGCAATGCTGGATTCGAAACTAGGTCCTGATGTCAACGCCGATTTCGGCAGTAAATACAACAAGTGGGTCTACGGCTACCGTTCAGAGCGCGCCTATGAGCTCATCAGACAGCTTGCGCCCAATACCATTGATACATTTAAGGCAATGCAGAGCGACAACAAATGCCTCTCGGCGAACGAACTGCTGCCTTATCTCGGCAGTTTAAAGTTGAACGACCCTGCTCTTGCGGAAGCGCGAGACTGGCTGATGAAGTGGGATCGCTTCACGGGTGAGGACAGCCCCCAGGCCGCACTCTATATGGAGTTCTGCATGTATCTCTTCAAAAACACTTTCCAGGACCAGCTGGGAGACATTCTCAAGTCAGACGGCCTCGACAAGGAGTTGTGGGCTCTCAATCTTTTGATGAAGGACCCTCTCAACGACTGGTGGGATGACCTGACTACGGCGGGAATCAAAGAGAATCGCAACGACATCCTGACCCGCTCGTTCAGCGAGGGGTATTCTGCTGCTGTGGCGTCTCTCGGAAACGACCGCAGCAAATGGAAGTGGGGTGCACTTCACAAGGCCACCTTTGTCAGCAACCCTCTGGGCGCTTCGAAGATCGGCGTGCTGGAATCTCTTGTCAACCAGGGGCCAATAGCCACCAGCGGCAGCACAGAGTGTCTCAACAACAATATCTGGTACGCGAGCAAGGGCGATTTCAGTGTGGGGCTCATACCTTCCATGCGCATGATCGTGGATATGAGCGACCTGACGAAATGCGTTAGCATAAACTCTACAGGCTCGTCAGGTCACCCGGGTAGCAAATGGTACGGCGATCAGATCGAGCCCTGGGCGAAGCTCAAATACCGGCACATGCTGTGGACCAGGGAGCAGGTGGAAGCAGGAGCGAAACACAGGCTGACACTGAACCCTTGAGGCTCATGTGAAAGCCTGATGGTTTGCCTCAAGCTCTTTCATGAGGTTCATTTATGAAGCTTAGCGACCATGGCAAAACTGCTCTGATATGCAAAGATCATGAGATTTCATATTCAGAGCTTCTGAAAAATATAAGAATTTTTGAAGGGCTGTATCAGGTTCAGCCGGGTGATCGTGTTGCAATTATAGCCGAGAGCTGCGCTGAGTGGATATATTCCTTTTTTTCAGCATGGGGACACAGGGCAATAGCCGTACCCCTTGATGCCGGGCTTTTGGTTGATGAAATATCCTTCATAGTTGATGATTGCAGGCCATCAGTCATTTTTTGCTCCTCTCAGACAGCGGCTTCACTTGAAAAGGCAGTTTCAATAATTAAAGATTATCATCCCGGAATTATTAACTTTGAATCTGTCAGTATGAACGGATCGGGTGAAATGCACATATCGGAAGAGGCTGACGACGATGAAGTCGCTACTATATTGTATACTTCCGGCACTACTGGCAAACCCAAGGGGGTCATGCTGACATACAATAATCTTCTGGCAAGCATCAACGGCATCAGAAAACTCAATATGATTACACCCGGGGACCGCTTTCTGGCCCTTCTTCCCTTCCATCATATATTCCCGCTGCAGGGTACAGTAATAGCACCTCTTTATATTGGTTCGACAAGCATTCTCATAAACAGCCTTGCATCAGATGAGATTCTATCAGCAATGCAGAAGCACAGGCCTACAGTTTTTCTTGGTGTGCCAAGGCTTTACGAGATGTTTCATCGTGCCCTGATGCTTAAGGTTTCATCATCATTTTCAGCAAAGCTGCTGTTTTATATTTCCCGTGCAATCGGGAATGTAACATTAAGTCGGATATTATTTGCCAGAGTGAATCGTGCATTCGGAGGATCTGTTCATGCATATCTGACAGGAGGGGCTAAACTTGACAGGACAGTGGAGCGTGACCTGAGGGCGCTTGGCTTCAAACTGGTTGAAGGATATGGACTTACCGAGACCTCTCCCCTTGTTGCATTCAACCCGTTCGATGCTGTACGGCCAGGTTCGGTAGGCCTTGTAATGGAGGGAGTCGAGGTAAAAATCATCAATGGTGAGATTGCAGTCAAAGGACCTAATGTCATGAAGGGATATTATAACAGGCCTGATGATACTTCCCTGAGGCTGCGTGACGGGTGGTTTTTCACAGGAGACAAGGGCGAGTTTGACAAAAAGGGATATCTTTATATTACAGGCCGCTGTGATGAGATTATAGTCCTGCCCAACGGAAAAAATATCAATCCCGAGGAGATCGAAAAAAGTATTCTCGGGCTTTCTCCGATAATCAGCGAAATCGGCATCGTGCAGCATGACGGCAGGCTTATTGCCCTTGTACTGCCGGATTTTGACCTGCTGAGACGCGAAAACATTGTGAACTTTGTTGATAATATTAGGGAAATTATTTCCGAAAGGTACAACGCAACTGCTGCCGGTTTTAAAAAGATATCCAAGATTACTTTTATCAGGGAACCGCTGCCCAGAACCCGTTTGGGGAAATTGAAACGTTACCTCATAAAAGCGACTGAGGAAAAGAAAGAAAATCTTAATTATGATAAGGCCCCGGCCTTTGAAGAATTCAAGCTTGTCAGTTCATTCATTGAAAGGATTACCGGAAAGAATGTCATGCCTATGGACAATCTCTTCCTTGATACTGGCCTGGACTCGTTGGACAGGCTCCAGCTGTCTGTTTATATTGAAAAGGTTTTTGGCATCCAGACACCTTGCATCGATTATATAAAATATCCGACCGTGCTCAGGCTTGCCGAATTTGTGAGGGATAACAAGTCCCGCATTGAAGAGAGCCCGATTGAATGGGAGCATATTATTCTAAGCGAAATTGAGGAAAGGGTAACTCCGGGGAAAACCTTTATCTATTTGCGCGGCGTTCTAAGCCCACTCGTATCATTTTACCACAGTTTGAAGGTTGTCGGGCTCGAAAATATACCGGAAGGCCCCTGCATATTTGCTGCCAATCACCAGAGCTATATGGATGTGCCGATAATCATAAGGGCGCTTCCATACCGCTTACTTCTGAAAACATTTTTCCTGGCAAAGGACAAGAAGGTCTATCACAACGGTTTCGTGAGGCTTTTAACCGGGGGGGCCAACATCATCATGATGGATGCTCACAGCAACCTGCAGAATACGTTTGCGAAACTCACAGCAGTCCTCAGGTCCGGCTGCAGCGTGGTTATTTTTCCTGAAGGGAAAAGAACCCGTACCGGAAATCTCGGCGAATTCAGAAAGACCTTTTCCATTATAAGCAGGGAACTCGGGGTACCTGTGGTTCCGGTTGCGATAGACGGTTCATACGCTTTGATGCCCTACGGCAGCTGGTTTCCTCGTCCGGGCAGAACAAGGCTGACATTTCTGAAACCTGTTTATCCTGAACGAATCGACTATTCAGAAATTTCGAAAACCGTTCGACAATCCATACAGGAAGTATTATGATTCCATTATAGAGGTGCTTTATGAAAAGGCAATGCTTGTTAGCGGTATTCCCTTTTTTAGGCCTGTTCATGTGTGCAAGCCCGCCAAAACTCGCGACAGTCCCCAATGTTGAAATAGAGCGTTTCATGGGGCCATGGTATGTAATCGCCAATATTCCCACGTTTCTTGAAAAGGGCGCCCACAACGCAATCGAGTCCTATAAACTCGATCCGGACGGTTCGATTGCTACGACTTTCACATTTAATGCAGACAGCTTTGACGGCCGTCTCAAAACCTATCATCCGAGAGGGTTTATAAGAGATAAAAAATCAAATTCTGTTTGGGATATGCAGTTTATATGGCCGTTCAAGTCGGAATACCTGATCATATATCTTGACAGGGATTACACCAGGACTGTGGTTGGGCGTTCAAAACTTGATTATGTCTGGATTATGGCGCGTTCACCTGAAATACCCGATGCCGAGTATCAGGCGATTTTGAAGCAACTTTCAGAAATAGGTTATGATACGGATAAAATCAAAAAGGTCCCGCAGAAATTGGATAAAGACTGAAAAAAGCAGCAGTGAACGGCCTGCTCCTCTATTCTGGAGGTATTAATATGGAACTGATTCATACAGTTTCGGTCGCTGCTCTGATAATGTTCCTCTATATGACAATATTATTCCTGCTGGCTCTCAAATTGCGCGATAACAGTATTGCCGATGTGGCCTGGGGACCGGGGTTTATACTCGTGGCCTTATCGACGCTTGTCCTTGAGGGCTCATTTTCTCTGAGGCAGATTATTGTCTGCCTGCTTGTATCGATCTGGGGGCTCAGGCTTTCCATAAGGATTTATCTGCGTAACAGGGGAAAAGGGGAGGATATTCGTTACCGGAAGTGGCGCGAGGAATGGGGCAAGTCTTTTGTCATCCGGAGTTATCTCCAGGTCTTTCTTCTTCAGGGGGGCATCCTGCTGTTGAACATTTCCCCCGTGCTTTTCATAAACACCTATGGGGCAGGTGATCTGGGTTTCCTGGACCTTCTTGGCTTGCTTATCTGGGTGATGGGGTTTGTATTCGAATCGGTTTCCGACTGGCAACTCGACCGGTTCATCGAGGATAGAGGGAATCGAGGAAAGATTATGGATAAGGGTCTCTGGCATTATTCAAGGCATCCAAACTATTTCGGTGAGGTCTCGATGTGGTGGGGCATATATATTCTGGCTTTGTCGGTGCCCTGGGGATGGGCATCCATTATAGGTCCACTGACAATAAGTTCCATGATTCTGTTCGTCTCAGGGATTCCCATGACTGAAAAACTGATGGAAGACAACCCGGCTTTCGCCGGATATAAAAAACGGACGAGCATCTTTATTCCCTGGTTTCCAAAGAGGTAAGATCAGCTGAAGTTCCTTATGCAACAAAGATTATTGTTAAAGGCTCACTCCAGGGTGGGCCCTGGCGTGCACCCACATCAACTCAGCATGCCGCGTCCATAATCAAGTATGCGGCGGGCAATGACGAGCATCTGGATCTGCTGGGTCCCTTCATAGATGTCATTGACCTTGTTGTCCCGCATCCATTTCTCCAGAAGGTATTCCCGGGAATAGCCTATGGGTCCCAGCATCTCCACGCATTTCTGCACAATGATGTTTCCGTATTTACCGCATTTGGCCTTGGCCATGGAGGCCTCGAGATTATTTGGCCTGCCGTTGTCAGCCATCCATGCGGCCCGTTCAACCAGCAGCCACATAACCTCAAGCTGGGTTTCCATCCATAAGAGATCGCGCTCAACGGCTTTCTGTTCCAATGGGGGGCGATTATAAGAGACAGCGATACCTTCTTTTGCAAGGGCTTCCCTGGTGAATTCATATGCGGCTCTGGCGCATCCCACGGCCATGGCAGCCACAAGAGGTCTGGTGTTGTCAAATGTCTGCATGACGCCTTTGAATCCGCCCTCCGGCTTTATCTCGGGATCACCCAGCAGGTTCGTCTTTGGAATACGACAGTCTTCGAAGACAAGGGTTGCAGTATCTGATGCCCTGATGCCGCATTTTTTCTCCAGCTTTTCCACCCTGAAGCCTGGGGTCCCTTTTTCCACCAAAAAGGATTTTATAGCAGCCCGGCCCCGGGACTTGTCCAGGGTTGCCCACACCACGACAGCATCACATTTTTCTCCGTCGGTTACGAATATCTTTTCACCATTGATCACATACTCATCTCCGTCGAGGACTGCAGTTGCAGAGACCGCTCCCGCATCCGAACCGCATCCCGGTTCGGTGATCGCCATGGCACAATACTTCATGCCGAACCTTTCATACTGTTCATCGGTTGCTACGGCATTGACGGCTGCGTTACCGAGACCTCCGCCGGGCATGGCCAGCATAAGCCCCACATCACCCCAGGACATTTCCTCGGCCCCTGCAATGCCTATCGCATTACTTCCGATGCGGTCCTCAGTCTCTTTGATCTCCTTTTTTTCCTTTTTGCTTCTTTTGCCCCCGCCCATGCCCGCCTGCATGACGGGTTTGAATGCATCCAGCTCCACGGCGCGTTCATGCTCATGGTCATCATAGTAACGGGCTACTGGCCGGACAATATTCTTCACCATTCCGTTCAACATCATCCTTATCTGGTCAATTATTTCAGACGTTTCAAAATTTATCATCTTGTCCCCTCCTTATGAAAAATTACGCCATCATCATGCCTTCGAGCATGGAAAAAGCGCGGGCGTTCCGGAACCACAGCTCGACAGGGTGTTCACGGATAAGCCCGTGCCCCCCGAGGATGGATACTCCGTAATCCGCTATCTTGAAGGCCTGTTCGGATGCATACAGTTTTGAGATGTGTGCAAGGCGCATGGGGTTGTCTTTCTGATCCGCCGTCCATGCCGCTTTGAAGTTCAAAAGCCTGCAACCGTCGATCTCTATGGCCATATCGGCCAGCATGAATGCAATTGCCTGCCTGGAGGCGATAGGTTGACCAAAGGCGATCCGCTCTTTCGCATAATTGATGCAGTAATCCCTGGATGCGGAAGAGACTCCCACTGCAGCTGCCGCAAGGGCAATACGGCTGCATGCGATCAATCTTGTATAATCAAGGTTTTCCAGACGGTTCTCCAAGCCCACACGACAATCCTGAAAATCGATACTGAAGGTGTCAAGGGCATTTATCCCCATATTCTTTTCCTTTTCCCCAACAGTAACACCATTAAGAGATTTATCCACAATGAATGCCTCGACGCCTTCTGTCCCGCCGCCTGAAACAGTGGAAGCGACAACAATGAAATTCTGTGCCCTGTCCGCCATCGGGACCAGGCACTTCTTTCCGTTAAGGAGGTATTGCCTTCCTTTTCGCACAGCCGTTGTCCTGATATTTGAAACATTAAAGCCAATGGCATGCTCCATGACCGCCAGTGTACCTGCGGTGTATGAGCTGCCGCAGAATGGGGAGAGATACTTCTCCTTCTGGACATCGCTCCCCATCTCCAGAACAGGCAGCACGAATAAAAACGGCGACATGACAGCAGCTGCCAGGGACAGATCTCCATAGGCCAGTTCTTCGGCTATGATTGCGTTGTTGAGTACGGATCTGGCAGACGCGTAACCCCCGTACCTTTCAGGAATGAAACTTGCAGCCAGCCCCAGATCCCATGAGCTTGCCAGGAATTCATCAGGGATTTGGGCCTTCTCTTCACAATCCCTGGCAATAGGACGCATCCTGTCCGCTGCAAACCGGCGCATCGAATCCTGAATCTGCCGTTGATCCTCATCCAGACTGAACGTTGACATGCCCACCTCCATTTTATTGAGTCAATTTGCACTTGCCCCGGATAAGTTATTAAAAAATATTCAAGGATACATATATTTTAACAATGAAGTACCAGAAGGAAAGGGGGGACATGTTAATTCGAATAACAGCTGATCCTAAATCATTCAATCCTGGCGTCCGGAACTTCGGCGCATATGGCTGGGATGACAGGTACATGTTCGATCACTCTCATCAACTTCCAGGCCCCGTTCCTGAATCTGAAGTAAAAGATGAAGCTGAGCAGGATTACATAGGTTGTGGCGATTATCCAGCAGGCATAAATGCCTCCGCCCAGCCTCAATATAAGCCACGTAGGCGTTATGAGAACAAATAGTGAAGAAATAACTATGCTCACCATGACAAACCTTGTATCCCCCGCACCTTTCAGAGTTGAAGAGAAGATTATGCTTACCGCGTCAAAGAGCGAATAAAGGGCGACAAACCTTAGCAGGGTCACGGTCAGCCTTGATATCTCAACCATGTCATGCCCATGGGCATTTGATGAATAAATGCCTACAAAAATCTCGGGCCTAACTGCAAAGAGCAGGGCCACCATCCCCATATAGACCATCGTGAAGTGAAACCCGGAGAATGTGCTCTTTTCCGAGAGGTCCGTCCTTCCCATGCCTATGTATTTGCCTGTGAGCACGGAAACCGCAATGCCTGCGCCGAGCATGGGCATGAAGGCCAGAGTGTTGATGTTGAAAGCGATATTGGTTGCAGCTAGATTTATGGTGCCGAGTCTTCCCACCAGGAGCACGAAGACTGTGAAACCCGCCATGTCTATGAAAAACTGAATACCCGACGGGAAGCCGAATTTGAGCAGCCTTGAAAACAGGCCCCAATCAAATCTGAACCCTGCTGCAATACCGTAAAGCCTTGATTCCTGTGGTCTTAAAATAAGGACAAGGTAGGAAAAAAATGCAACTGTTACGGCAATGACCGAGGCGATGCCCGCGCCTTTTATTCCCAGTTCAGGGAATCCCAGATTACCGAAGATGAGGCAGTAGTCGAGGATTATGTTTATGACTGTCACGGCTATATCTACAAAGAACACGATCCATGGTCTGCTGAGCCCGGAAAAGAATCCGCTCATGGCGGAAGATGCTATCATGGGAAATGATGCCAGACAGAGCACCTTGAAGTATGTCACTTCCAGGGCTCTGACTTCGGGGCTGTGACCCGCCATGTCAAAGATGGGGCCGGCAAAGGGGATAAGTGCAAGACTTATTACGGCGCCGATGACGGAGAAAAATACTCCCTGCCATATGACCGAACCTATTCTTGAATTCATCCCGGCGCCGTTATACTGAGCCACGAAAGTCCCTGTATAGCTTGCCGTACCTATGAACAGGCTGACTATGGCGAAGTTCAAAAGCCCGGCCGGCATGGCTGCCGCAATCGCCTCAGGTGAATACCAGGTAAGAAACATGCGGTTTACGAAATGCTGAATCGACCAGAGCGAGGTGCTCAGAATGAGAGGGATTGCGAGCGCCAGAAATTCTTTGTACCCTCCTTCTGAATGCCACCGGCCACTTATTTTCATAGGGTAGTCCTTTAATGCATATTAAATAATAATGGTATTGAATTCATGGATAAATCCAATTACTTCCGGTTTTCCCCTGAAAGGTGATCCATAAGATGAGGATAGTATTTCTCAAACTCATAAAGCATCTGATCGAACGGGAAATCATCAAATATGCCGTAATCATGCACATATTCCATATGGCGCTTGCCCGAGGAGTCATACGGGTGAAAAACGGAATCAGC
This sequence comes from uncultured Bacteriovoracaceae bacterium, assembly GCA_964400685.1. GTDB lineage: Bacteria > Desulfobacterota > Desulfomonilia > UBA1062 > UBA1062 > DATCTV01. The sequence goes on from CAYNVT010000046.1 coordinate 9,168, forward strand.
GCTGCCGTCGAATTCCAGCGGAAGAGTCCCGAAGCGTTCACATAGTCTGATGTCGAATGCCGGAGTGGCCTTGACCCATTTCCCGTCAAGATTGAGGGCCGTATATCCGTGAAAGACGAACAGATCGGTTTTCATGAGCTTGAGAAGCTTCTTTGTCGCAAGGTGGTTGCGAACATTGGCGAAGCCGAGTCGTGCGGGTATTTCCAGGGCACGGGCTGCAGCTGCAAGCAGGATGGCCTTTTGAATGCAGAAACCCTCCCTGCGCTCGAGTACGTAGCTTGCCCTGTAATGGGCTTTGTCAAGGGTCAGGCAATAGGGGTTGTAGGCAAACCCGTCGCGTACCGCATAGTAGAGGCGGACGGCCTGATCTTTTTTGCTGCCTGCTGCTCCGCTTGCTTCCAAGGCAAATCTCAGAATGTCAGGGTTGTCGCAGTTAATGTATGAGGTTGGTTCAATAAACTCTTTCATGATCATTATGATAGGTTGAAATAAGGAGCCTGGTCAACAACTCATTGTCACAAATAAGACCGGTGTTTTGAGACGGCTGAACGAGGTGAATTTTAAGTATGATAAACAGATAACGCATTGACTACCTTATACTTATCCCTTAATATATCCGTATGCAAAAAATCCTACTGGTCGAGGATGATAAAAGACTGCAAACCCTTATCAGAGATGAGCTCGAAGAAGAAAACTACGAGATAATTCTTGCGTCTGACGGGAAGCAGGCCCTTTCGCTTTTAAAGGAAGGGCTTATAAGTGTTGATATTATAATAATGGATTTGAGAATGCCGAACATGGACGGGCTCGATGCTATCGGTCATCTGCTCAAGGCAAGGCTTAGTATCCCGATAATCATTCATACGGCATACTCCAGCTACAAGAACGATCCTCTGGCAATGGCGGCGGATGCGTATGTCGTAAAATCTCATGATCTGACTGAACTGAAGGCTAAAATAAAAGAGCTCATTGGAGATAAGGCATGAATCCCAAAGATGTCGATGTAGTAATACTCGCAGGGGGCAAGGGAGAAAGGCTTTATCCGCTGACCAAGGACAGGGCGAAACCGGCTGTTCCTTTCGGCGGGATGTACCGGATTATAGATTTTACGCTCTCCAACTGCGTTAATTCAGGATTGAGAAGGATATACGTACTGTCGCAGTATAAATCACTGTCCCTGAACAGGCATATACAGATTGGATGGCTGCCATTCTTCTCTGCACCGCTGGGCGAATTCATTTACAGCATCCCGGCGCAGCAGAGGGTTGGAGATTCCTGGTATGAGGGAACGGCTGATGCAGTCTTCCAGAATATCTACACGCTCCAGAAGGACATGCCTCAATATACGCTGATCCTTTCGGGTGATCATGTATACCAGATGGATTACCGGGAGATGATCCGCTACCACGAGGAAAAAGGGGCCGACCTGACAGTAGGCGGAATAATCATGCCTGTCGAAACTGCTGATCAGTTCGGGGTCATAAGGGCCAATTCCGACATGGAGATAATCCAGTTCCAGGAAAAGCCCAAAAAGAATCCGTATACACTACCTGATGACCCGACAAAGGTTTTTGTATCAATGGGCATTTATGTGTTCAACACCGCCGCTCTTGTAAGGAATCTTGTCGAAGACGCCAAGAGAAGTTCAAGCTCACACGATTTCGGCAAGGACGTTATTCCCAAAATGACCAAAGATTCTAAAGTGGTTGTTTATCCTTTCACAGGGATGGGCAGGAAAGGGGAGGAGCCGTACTGGCGCGACATAGGTACGCTCGAGGCATACTATGATGCGAACATCGATCTTGTAAGGGTTACCCCCCAATGCAACCTGTATGACCCGAGGTGGCCCATACACACGGTTTTCAGCCCCTATCCTCCGGCCAAGATGGTATTTGCGGGCGGCGCCGATGGAAAGCGGATAGGCCTTGTTCTAGATTCGATTGTCTGCGGTGGTGCGATAGTCTCGGGCGGCAAGGTCGAGCTCTCGATAATCTCGCCTAATGTCCGCGTGAACAGCTATGCGGAGGTAAGCGAATCTTATCTGATGGATGGCGTCGTTGTGGGACGGAACAGCAAAATAAGGCGCGCTATCGTGGATAAGGACGTGAACATACCGCCCAATATGACAATCGGTTATGACATAGAAGAGGACAGAAAGCGCTTTGATGTATCTTCCTCAGGCATAGTCGTAATACCAAGGAATTCCCCGTTTGACTGAAGCGAAAAAGAGCTTTTCAATTATCAGCCTGGGGTGTCCCAAAAATCTTGTTGATTCGGAATATATCTGCGAGAGATTATCAGGGGCCGGATTTTCAATAGTGAATGACGCAGGCGAATCAGATGTCGTTATTGTAAACACATGCGCTTTTTTAGAGTCCTCTGTTAAGGAATCGATTGACACGATGCTTGAATGGATTGACAGGGGGAAAGAGGTTGTCTGCACAGGCTGCATTGTAAGCAGGTACGGAAAAGAGCTCGAAAATGAATTTCCTGAAATAAAGGTTTTTGCAGGGCCCGGCACATACGACAAACTGCCCGGCATGATTATGAAGGGTAAAGCATGTGCGATGCCTCTTTTCGGCTCTGTTACAGGGAGGACCTTCACTTCGACAAGAGGGTATGCATATGTGAAAGTGAGCGAAGGCTGCTCGAATTATTGCAGCTACTGTCTGATACCTTCGCTTAGGGGCGAGCTTGCAAGCAAACCGGAGACGCTGATTATTGAAGAATGTAAAAACCTTATCAAAAAAGGCGCCAGGGAACTTATCCTTATAGGGCAGGATCTGGGCAGCTATGGTAAAGACACCGGTGCCAGGGATGCCCTGCCAGGCCTTGTAAAAAAAATAAGCGCACTTAACAGGGATGTCTGGATAAGGCTCATGTATATCCATCCGGCATCACTTACACAAAGGCTTGTCGAAACGATAATGGAAAATCCGAATGTATGCAGGTATGCGGATATTCCGATACAGCATATCTCGGACAATGTGCTTGAAAAAATGGGCCGGAAAGGCGGCAGGAAGGCGGTTGAGCGTTCACTTGCCATGCTTGATGATGCAGGGATATGGATACGGACCACGCTTATGGTCGGACACCCGGGGGAGGATGATAAGGCGTTTTCGGAGCTTATCGGACTTGTGGATTCAGGCATATTCGGGTCAATGGGCGCTTTTGCTTATTCGCCTGAGCCCGGTACACCAAGTGCCGCGATGCCTCAGATAAACGAAGCTGTAAAGAAAAGACGCCTGAAAAGGATAATGAGTCTGCAGAAAAAGGTTTCAAAAAAACGGCTGAAGATGCTTACAGGCAGGAGGGAAAAGGTTCTTGTTGAGGGCTTCCATCCCGAAACCGGGCTTTTGCTTACAGGCAGGACCGATTTTCAAGCCCCGGATGTCGACGGTATGACAATGATAAATGAGGGCAGCGCAGCATTTGGAGATTTCGCTGAGGTTGAACTTCTGAGGTCGACGGACTATGATCTTATCGGGAGGATTATATGACGGCAAAAGAGATAATTGAAGCGGGCAAAGAGGTCCTTGCTGCTGAAATTGAAGGGCTAACAGGCATTCTCGCGCAGGTCGATGAAAATTTTGCCAGGGCCGTGGAAGTGATTGCCTCTTCTTCAGGCAAGCTCATACTTACAGGCGTGGGCAAATCAGGGATAGTGGCAAAAAAGATAGCATCAACTCTAGTAAGTCTGGGCACTAACTCGATCTACCTTCATCCTGTTGACGGGCTTCACGGCGACCTCGGTGCAATAGCAAAGAATGACGTCGCCATTATCCTTTCCAACAGCGGGAATACCAGGGAAATTACAGATCTCCTGCCTTTCCTGAAACGCTTCGGGATAACCCTGATAGGCGTGACCGGAGACATCGATTCTCAGCTGGCAAAGGCTTCCGACATAGTGCTTTCATGCCGCGTTGAAAAAGAGGCGTGCAAGCTCGGCCTGGCGCCGACCACCTCCACTACCGCGCAGCTGGCGCTTGGCGACGCACTGGCTGTTGTCGTTTCCGAGGTCAAGGGTTTCGGAAGGGAAGACTTCAAGGGTGTTCACCCTGCTGGTACCCTGGGAAGACAGCTCATGTCCAATATTTCAGATGTGATGATAACCGGTAAAAGGGTTCCCTTCGTATCCGGCGGCTCAGGTGTTGATACCGTACTGAAGGAGATGACCGCAAAAAAGCTGGGGCTCACAATTGTCGGCGGGCTTGATTCGATTGAGGGCATAGTAACTGATGGTGACCTGAGGCGCGCTCTCGAGAAGCACGGCAGTGCGCTCCCGACACTTACGGCAAGAGATATCATGACAAAGAATCCGAGGAGAATATCAGGTGACATGCTTGCCATTGAGGCGCTTGATATGATGGAAAAGCACCAGATAACGTCTCTGCTGGTAATGGATAAAGAGAAGTTCCTCGGGGTAGTTCACTTGCATGACCTCCTGGGCAGGGGAAACCTTGCAATTAAGGGATTGTGAAACAATGACAGAATATTCCTGGCCTGCAGGGAGATCTTTCTTTTAATATATATGGGGTACTGCTGCCTATTTACTCTCCAGTACCTCACGGACTTTTGCCGCCAGAGCGCTTACAGAGAAAGGTTTCTGGATGAAATGCATTCCCTGATCGAGGACGCCGTGAAGAGCGACAATATCGGCAGTGTAACCTGACATGAAAAGTACCTTGAGGTGCGGATAAAGTTCGAGAATTTTCCTGGCCAGGTCAGGCCCGTTCATCTCGGGCATGACAACGTCGGATATTATCAGGTGAATATTGTGGCTGGCGTAATCTTCAGCCATTAGAATGGCATCCCTGGCGCTGGATGCGGCCAGAACTGTATATCCCAGGTTCTGGAGCATCATCGCCGTCATATTAAGTATTGACGGTTCGTCTTCCACCAGCAGGATGGTCTCGATGCCGATTGAGGATGATTCCGACCCCGCATCTGTTTGCGTTTCAGTTACACTACCTTCATGCCGGGGCATGTAGATAGTAAAAGTCGTTCCCTGTCCCGGTTCACTGTACACATTTATAAAACCGTTGTTCTGTCTGACAATCCCGTAGACAGTTGCCATTCCGAGGCCGGTTCCCTTACCGGTTTCCTTTGTGGTGAAAAATGGCTCGAAGACTTTTGCCAATGTTTCCTTGTCCATGCCGCATCCGTTGTCGCTTAAGGCAAGCCGCACATAATCACCTGGTACAAAGCCGAGGTGCATTGAACAGTACTCTTCATCGAAGGTTACATTATTTGTTTCAATAGATATTTTGCCGATTCCTGAGATGGCATCACGGGCATTGACGCACAGGTTGGCCAGAATCTGGTCAATCTGGGAAGGATCCATCAATACCGGCCAGACCCCATCTCCAGGCAGCCAGGTCAGATCGATGTCCTCGCCGATAAGCCTCTGGAGCATTTTAAGCATGCTTTCAACGGTCTTATTCAGATCCAGCACTACAGGGGCGATAGACTGTTTACGGGCAAAGGCAAGCAGCTGCCGCGTGAGATCGGCCGAGCGGTTGGCCGCTTTGCGGATTTCCTGAAGAGATGCGATAATAGGCTGGGCAGGGTCAATCTTCATCAGCGCCATTTCAACACGCCCCAGGATAACACTGAGCATGTTGTTGAAGTCGTGGGCCACGCCTCCGGCCAGACGGCCGACGGATTCCATCTTCTGGGCCTGCATGAGCTGGCTTTCGAGTCTGGCCCTTTCTTCTTCTGCGATTATGCGCTCGGTTATTTCCCGGCCCACCCCCCTGAAGCCGATCATTTCCCCGTTCCGGTTTCGCAATGGGAACCCTGTCATTTCAGCATATCCCGTCGTTCCATCCCTGCGGACGGCCTTGTAGCGGATATCCCTCACGGGCTTGCCTGTACTGTATATCATCGCAAAGGCATCATATACGATATGCAGGTCTTCTTCCGCCACATGTACCCTGAAGCTTTTTCCCATAAGTTCTTCCCTGGGGTATCTTAAAAGACGGCAGATAGCATCATTCAAAAAGGTTATATTGCCTTTTATATCCACTTCAAAATACGCATCTTCAGTTTCGTCGAGAATGGTACGGTATCTCTCCTCGGACTGGCGCAGCATTTCTTCCATTTTCTTCCGCTCTGTTACATCACGCGTAGTGCCTCTGAACCCTATAGGGTTGCCTGCTGAATCTTTTATAAGAGAGGCCGATATTTCAACCTGCCTTCTGGTTCCATCTTTCCTTATGATTTCATAATCAAATAAATTGTTGGATATTCCCGTATTGTAAATTTTATTGAAGGCCTCGAACGCTTTAATGGCGTTTTCTTTGTCTGCAAATTGCCTGTGGTTCATGCCCATCAATTCTTCTCTGGAATACCCGTGTATTTTACAGATTGATTCGTTAAAAAATGTGAGACTGCCTGAAAGGTCGAGCTCGAAATATCCGTCCTGGATGTTTTCAACAATGTTCCTGTATTTTTCCTCGGACTGCCACAGAGTTTCTTCCATTTGCATGTGCCTGGTAATCTCCTGGCCGATCCCCCGGAAACCGATAATCTCTCCCTTATGGTTCAGCAGCGGAAGGCCGGCAATTTCGGCAAAGCCTATTGCTCCGTCACTGAGGACAGCCTTGTAGCGTATATCTCTTATGGTCTTGCCTGTGGTGTATATCTTGCCGAAGGCATCGTACAAAATAGGGATGTCATCTTTATGGACATGAATTCTGAAGCTTTTTCCGAGGAGGTCTTCCTTGGGATATTTTAACAGACGGCAAACTGCATCGTTTAAAAAAGTGAAATTACCTGCAAGGTCCACCTCGAAATAAACCTCCTCCATCTCATCGAGAATGGTACGGTACCTTTCCTCGGACTGGCGGATTGTCTCTTCAGTTTTTTTCCTCTCGGTTATATCTCGGGCGATTCCGTAAAATCCTGTTGGTTTGCCTGATTCATCTTTTTTTAATGAAGCCGAGACTTCGAGTTGCCGTCTGGTGCCGTCTTTTCTTATGATTTCATAATCAAAAATACTGCCGAGCTTTCCTGTTTTGTAGATTTTGTTGAAGGCTTCAAATGATTTCTTTGCATTTGCCTTATCTGTATACTGCCGGTTGTTCATGCCCATCAGTTCTTCTCTTGAATACCCGTGCATTTCACAGATTGATTTATTGAAAAAAGTATAATTGCCTGCGAGATCGACCTCGAAATAACCATCCTGGATATTCTCGATGATGTTTTCGTCTTTTCCTCCGGGTCCCTGAAGCGTTTCTTCATTTTGCCCATGTCCGGGTGTAAAAGACAATTCTGCATTTTCGTCAAATGGCCGTGCGTTCTTTGCCTGGGTATCCAGCATTATGCCGCCTGCCTTTCCGGTAAGCGCCTCTTCGGTAATTTTTCGTAAACTTGAAGCATTCAATGGCTCATGCTTTTCTTCAGTCTTTTCCTTCATCCACCATCCTTCAGGTTTTTATCCGGGCATTTTATAAATCTTTCCACCCATCAAATTCACTATGCTTAATTCCCGTGTGTCTTAAGAACCCAATAAACATGCCTGCCTGCACGTGTTCAACACACAGGCCATGACCTCAATTGCAGCTCTTAAATCAACATATTGTTTTTTATTAAATAAAATCTTGATAATTTTACGCGCCATATTAATGCATATCGGCAAGTCGGCGATAAATATTAGGTTTTAATGGTATATGATGAATGGACAGGTTCAATATTGATAAAAATATCTCTAAAACTTTTTTAAAAAAACTGGTGCCGGAGGCGGGAATCGAACCCGCACGAGGCTGAGCCTCTTCGGATTTTGAGTCCGACGCGTCTGCCAGTTCCACCACTCCGGCACAGAAACAATCTACTAACAAAGCAGCCATATTTTTGCAAGGCATCTATTGACAAATCGGACAACTTCAAACAATACCATTAAGACATTATTCTATTGGGGGCGACAATGGCAGACGAAAGCATTCTTGTTCATTCGTTTATGAAAAATGCGCTTGAAGAAATCAGGGTATCGGTAAGCACTTACAAAGGTAAGAAATATGTAGATTTAAGGGTATACTACCAGGATGACAACGGCGAATACAAACCTTCAAAAAAAGGTATCGCTATCAGTCCCGAACTTCTTCCTGAGCTTGAGAATTCAATAGGTAAGTTAAAAGAAATTATTGAGGCTCAGAGTAAGGATTAATAATACTATTCATGGCAGACGCTAATTCCTGCCATGTTTCAGGGGCCGATTAGGCCTGATTTGGTTCTAAGAAAAATTATTTTCAATATTGCCACCTTTCATTTGTTGAGTTATGTCCACAGTATTGTCTATTATAATTAATGGGTTAGATTTGTAGTAAAAAAAGCAAACGGAGGGAAGAAATGAATTTTAACATTACCCAGGAACAAAGGATGCTTCAGGAAACAGTAAAACGTTTCGCGGAAAAAGAAGTCGCCCCCCTTGTTGAAGAAATGGATCGTGACGAAAAATTCAATGAACAGCTCTGGGAAAAGGCGAAACCCATCGGACTTCTCGGAATGGGAGTGGAGCCGGAATATGGCGGCATGCTTACTGACTACCTGTCTTTCGGCCTTATGGCCGAGGAATTGAGCAAGGTCGATGCAGGCGTCACAGTAACCCTGGGGGCGCATACCCTTTTGTGCGCAAACAACATTGCAAGAAATGCAACACAAGAACAGAAAAATAAATATCTGCCAGCCATTGCCAGCGGCAGCTTGAGGGGTTGCATGGGTCTTACCGAACCCGGTGCAGGCTCGGATGCAATTTCTCTCAAGACAAGGGCCAGAAGAGAGGGCGATTACTACATCCTGAACGGAGCCAAGACTTTCATATCCAATGCCCCCATTGCCGACGTGGCGCTTATTTATGCAACGACCGACCCTGCACTCGGGCTTGCAGGCCTGTGCGCATTCATTGTTGAGAAGGACTTTCCGGGGTACAAGGTTGGAAGGAAACTCTCCAAAATGGGGCTTCGTTCATCGCCTACAGGTGAGATCATCATGGAAGACTGCAGGGTTCCTGTCGAAAATCTTCTCGGTGGTATCGAAGGCAAGGGCCTTAAAACGATGTTCTCCGGTCTCGATCTGGAGCGCTTCATGTGGTCGTGCATGGCGATAGGTATAGCAGAAGCGGCTTTCAGTGCGGCGCTCAAATATTCAAAGGAAAGGGAGCAGTTCGGTCAGCCTATATTCAATTTCCAGATGATACAGGACAAGCTTGCTACCATGCTGGTCGAAATTGAGGCTTCGAAGCTTCTGGCGTATAAGGGTATTACATGCTGGGATGAGGGAAATTTCAAAGAAGCCAGGATGCTGGCGGCCCAGGTCAAATTCTATGCATGCGAAATGGTGAATCGTGTAACTGCTGAAGCAGTGCACATTCACGGCGGCTATGGCTATATGAAGGAATTTCCTGTAGAAAGATATATGCGCGACGCAAAGGTGTTCCCGATAGGGGCGGGAACAACCGAGGTTCAAAAGCTGATTATTGCAAATTATCTGAATAAGTAAAAAAAGGATCCTTCATGCATGAGCTTCCGGTCACAGAGGGCATATTGAATATTGTGCTGAAGCATGGGGCGAATGCCAGAGTGAAAAGAGTAGTGTCCATATCATTAAAGATTGGAGAGATGAGCGATCTTGAAGATGAATGGATTCAGAGATACTTCGACTATTTGAGCAAGGACACGATTGCTCAGGGTGCAAAGCTGAAAATTGAAAGGACGCCTGTTACGATCAGGTGCAATGCATGTGCTGAAGTATATCCTGTCGACATAAGAAAATTTAGTGATGCATGCTGCCCTGCATGCGGCAGCGAAAAAGGGTCAATGGTCTCCGGCAGGGAATACCATGTTAAAGACATGGAGGTCATCTGATGGAAGAGATCCGTCTTATTGAGCTCAAAGAAGATATAATGACCGACAACAATTCCCTTGCCGCCGAACTGAAAAAATTGCTCAGGGAAAAAAAGACATTCCTCTTAAATATCATGTCGTCTCCGGGTGCGGGAAAGACCACGCTGATTCTGAAAACAATAGAATCATTAAAAGACAGATTCAGAATTGCAGTCATTGAAGCGGATATAGATTCAGTAGTAGATGCGGAAAAGGTTGCAAAGCTGGGTGTGAAAGCGGTCCAGCTGAGGACAGGCAGTTTTTGCCACCTTGATGCATCAATGGTCAAAAAGGGACTCGATGCCCTTGATCTTGATAATCTTGACCTCATCATAATCGAGAATGTCGGCAATCTGGTTTGTCCTGCAGAGTTTGATACAGGCGCAATCAGAAACGTCATGATCCTCAGCATCCCGGAAGGAGATGATAAACCCCTTAAATACCCGCTTATGTTTACAGTCTGCAACTGTCTGATAGTTAGCAAGACGGATTGCGCCTCGATGTTCGACTTTGATGCCGGGATACTTGAAAAAAGGGTTAAGAAGCTTAATCCTGAAATAGAAATATTTTCACTTTCAGCCAGGACGGGATCAGGAATTGAGGCGTGGACCGGGTGGCTGGAAAAAGAAATCCGTGAGTTTATAAAAAGTCCAGCCTGAATTTATTGCGCCGGACCGGCAGGACCTTTATATGCAGCCAGCAGCTTTATAAGGCGGCTGGCTGTTTTTGCATCCATACTGGCAAGTATGGGTCCTGAGACGTCATCCCTCATCCCGGCCAGGACATCAACAGCCTGTCCGGTTTCAAGTCCTTCCATAAGCCGTGCGGCGGATTTTGAATCCATTGCCGAATATATCCTTATCAGTCTTCTGACCCTTGCATCACTTACACGGTTTATAAGTTTCAGTTCCTGTTGTATGCGCGACTCGGCCTGTTCAAGCTTTTTAAGTCTGTTGTCTATTTCCCTGCCAAGGAGCTTAAGGCCCGCTTCATCAGCCCTGAGCCCTTCGCGCTGTTTCAATAAACTGTAAAATTCATTTTCGGGGTCAGACGGCAGGACTTTTACGGCCGGTTTTGCTGCCGTGCTTTCATCTGCATACGGGCTGGAAGGAAGCATGGCCAAGCTGCAGACAACAATCAGCGCTAAAAGGATTTTTATGATGCTTTTGTTCTCAGACAAGCACATCCTCCCTCCCTTTGCCTGCAATTACAAGCCTTCCGAGCCTTTCCAGTTTTCTGGCGATGCGGATGATATTCTGCTGTGCGGTTTCTACATCGGCTATCCTTACCGGTCCGAGCGATTCCAGATCTTCCTTGAGCATTTCAGCTGCCCTGTTTGACATGTTCGAGAATATCTTTTCTTTCAATTCGTCATTGGCGGTCTTGAGTGCAAGGATGAGATCTTCATTGGTAATCTCCTTAAGAAGCGTCTGGATTCCACGGCCGTCTATGTCCATTATATCATCAAAAATAAACATCTTCTGGCGGATCCTGTCTGCTAGCAAAGGGTCGACATCTTCAAGGGATGCGAAAATGATGTTCTCAGTGTTTATATCCAGATGGTTCATTATGCTTGCAACATAATCAACGCCTCCGAGCTTTCTTCCTTCATATGCACCCATTGCTTCGATGTCTCTTTTGAGTACCTGTTCAAGTTCATCTATGACCACCCTTGGGATTATTCCCATGTTGGCCATCCTTAATATAACCTCGCCCTGTATTTTCTCTGGCATGGCGCCCAGAATCCTTGCGGACCTGTTCCCCGGAAGATGTGATAAAACAACCGCTATCGTCTGAGGGTGCTCTCCTTTAAGATAATCTGAGAGAATGGAGACATCCACATGGTTCAACGTAGCAAACGGACCGGAATCGTCTTCTTTATGGATTTCCACATCTGTTGTTCTGGTTTTGACATTATCAGCGTTTTCGGAAATCAAGGCTTTTGCCTGTGTACTGTCCTTTTGTGCAGCTGTGTGTTCCGTAATTTCATGCTTTATAGTGGGGCTGCTTATCATATGAAGTCCGGTTCGGTTTTTTCTCATTAAATATATGAAAGAGCCAAGCAACAAGGCAAGTGTTGCAGCAATTAGAACAGAAAGGGCCGGCAATGAAAAGAAAGCACGGCCGCCGGGAAAACCGCCCTCATAATCCTGAGAGGTTTTTTTAATTAAAGGCATTGATGTAACGGCAATGTTATCATCCCTGGTTTCATCAAATCCGAGAGCCTGCTTGAGTACGGTCTCAATGTTCCTCATTTCGCTCTCTGTAGCAGGGACAAATACCTTTTTCCCTGATTTGTCTTCAGTATAAGTTCCATCGACGATTACCGATACGGAAAGCCTCCTGATCTCACCCGGGGCCTGAATATATTCGGTTACGATATCCTGATTGATCTCAGCCCCATTCCTGCCGGATGACAGAGAAGACCCTGGTGCTTCCATTCCCCGGACCCTCTTCACAACCTCCATGTCGATATCGGCAATAATGGTAACGATTGCTTTGCCAGGCCCCAGAAGCCTGTCAAGAATATCCTGAGCCCTTTCCTCGAGACTGTCTTCAATCATCTGTTTGGCTTCAACGCCTTGGTTTGATATTTTAGGGGTTGTATCAAAATTCTGTCTTCCTGTTGCGCCTGCGGATACTCTGGTAGTATTTACTGACATGAATAAGAGCATTGCAAAAACGATGACCAGGACCGTGAGCGAGACGATCAAGGCCATGCTGATGTAATGAAACCTTTTAAAAAATGATACTGACATGCTGTTTGATACACCATCAACAGCATTTCCGGCTGCAAATTTTTCAGTATGTCTATCCATTGTCGTTTCCATATTGCTTTCCATTGATTACTATTAAGCAATTGCCGTACCATGTTTGTATAACGAGCAAATAAGCCATTTTCAGCCAGCCTTTTTGAGAGTGCTTTTTGAAAGTGCAGGATTTTTGACGCTTTCGGTTTCAGGTTTGAAATATCTTTCCAATGATTTTTCGATATTAATTTCGTTAAGCATAAGTCTTGCGGCGGCAGCTGATGCGGCATCGTTGCCTGATTTTATGATTTTTTCAAAAACCTGCACGGTCTTAAAATAATCCCGCTCTTTAGATATCGCCTCCTGCAGCAAGGCTGCCCTTGTCCGGTACGGTGAAGCCGGATATTCCCTGATTAACCTTGAAAATAAATCTCTTGCACGCATCGGTTCTGTTTCGGCAAGACTGCATGCCCTTATAAAAAGTGTGCGATCGATAATCGGAGAAGCAGAAGTTTTAAGCCCTATAATGCTGTCGTAAGCCTGCATCTCCTTGCGTGTATCATTGGCCATATTATAAAGATCGGCCATCAAGCGCAGCCGGCTCAGGCTCTCGTTTTCATCATATCCCAGATTTTCGAGATATTTGAGCGCTTCTTTATAATTTCCGAGCATCATTAGCAGTTCCGCTTTCTTTGTTCTCATGGTCTGGATTTCAGGGACATTATCGGGATTTTTCAGACAGACATTGGTCAATTGAAGCGCTTTGCTTAAATGTCCTTTTCTTATCTCGATCTTAACGAGCAGGGGAACTGCCCGGTTTTTTATTTCATTTGATCCCGTGCTTATAATTCTGTCTGCCATCTTTGATGCATCGTCAATATAACCTTCTTTAAGCATAAGGTAAGCAAGTCTGATTATCAGTTCAGGGCTCATGAGGTCTTTAAACATGCTGTCTTCATAGGACATATATGCACTTAATATTACGCTGTCCCATTTACCGTTATCCTGTGATGCAAGGTCTTCCAGAAGGCGTTGAGCCCCTGATTTTGAATATGTATGAATAGGGTCACTGGCGCGGGTGATTATCCATGCCTCATAATACATCTTGAAGGCCTCAATCATATTGCCATACCTGGCATTGGTCTTTGCCATGCTGTATGCGACAATCGGCAGGCTGTCAGGATATTCGGAGATGGCTTTTCTGTAGATGGCAGTAAGCTGCTCGTACTTTTTGCTGGACGGTGTTTTATCTGAAACCCTATCTCGCTCTTCAATGATCGAAGCTATTCGCAGCATAGCCGCTACCGCTCCGGGTGATCTGTTTATCGAGGCTTCATAATAAAGGGCATATGCATTATCCTGCCTGCCGAGGACGTTCAGGCAGTCGCCCAGCATGATAAGTGCCTCTGTCCTTGAAGAAGGAACCCCCAGATTGACGGCTTTTTCAAGAAAACCAGCAGCGTCTGATGGATTGCCTGTTTTAAATAATGCTGAGCCTACCTTCAGGAAGACATCAGGACTGATTCTGTTGATGTTATTATCGAGCGAAATGGCTTTGTTGTACATCTGGAGAGCTTTCGAATATTCATTCAGTCCGTAGTATGCATCTCCCAGGATAATATAATAATGCGCCTGTAGGGGATCCGAGACTTTGTTCAAATCAAATTTTCTGCTTATCTGTACTGCCTGCACATAGGCATCGTTATATTTTTTTTGAATATTAAAACTGTCAGCTTTAAGCACATAGACTGTAAATCTCAGTTCACTATCAGAGGAAGAAGTTAATCTATTTATAATTCTTATGGCCTCTTCTGGTCTGGATGTCTTGTTGAGCATATATGCATATTCGGCTGAAAGCTTGTCTCTGTCCTTTCCGTCGGGCATGTTTTTTAAGCCCTCTCCCATCAGGTCACAGGCTTTTAATGCCATTGTCTGAAAGTAAGGGTAATACATTGCCCAATAGATTCTCGAAAGAAGGGTTTTCTCGAAATCATTCAGTTTTCCCCTTCGTTTTTCAAGGGCTGCTGCCGTATATGAATAATTTCCCTTTTCAAATGTTTTATAAACATTGATGTATATCCTGTCTGATACGCCGGAATATTTGACGCTTTCGCTCGATTGACTGATTGTGCCGGATAGGCATGTATTGTTCAAAAATGCCAATATAAACAGTATTAATGCACCTGTAAGGGCGATTTTCAAAGCAGGCTTATTTGCTTTTATTATTTTCACAAATTATACTAATACAACTTTTATGCCAGAAACATGAGGACTGCCAAAAAACAGCCGGATATTCCGTTTAAGATTGTATCCCCTGCTTTTTGATTTTTTCAACAAGGGTTGTCCTGTTCAGGTTCAACAGCTTGGCTGCCCTGTTTTTTATCCAGCCTGACTTGTTGAGCGCCTGTATGATAATATTTTTCTCGAAATCACTGACGACATCGGAAAGGTCGATACCCTCATCAGGAAGTATAAACCCCAGCGATGAGGCGGTGTCCTGCGTGTGGCCTGAAAGTATTTTTTCCGGCAGGTCATCATCGGTAACAGGGTTGCCGTCGCATAGAACTGAAAGCCTCTCGATAAGGTTTTCAAGCTCTCTGACATTACCGGGCCATCTATAGTTTATCAGGTGCTGCATGACCTGCCTGTTTATCTCGAGTACTTCCATAGATTTTTCTTTTACATTTTTTTCAATAAAAAACCTGATGAGTGCCGGGATATCATCCGGTCTTTCCCGAAGCGGGGGAAGGATGATGGGAATAACATTCAGCCTGTAATAAAGGTCTTCCCTGAAGCGTCCTTTATCAAGCTCTTCCTCAAGGTTTTTGTTTGTTGCGGCAATTATGCGCACGTTTGCCTTGATGGTGTTAATGCCGCCGACACGCTCAAATTCCTTTTCCTGAAGCACCCTTAGAAGTTTGACCTGAAGATTCGGGCTCATCTCGGATATTTCATCGAGAAAAATGCTTCCTCCCGCTGCTATTTCAAACCTGCCCGTATGCATCTTGAATGCACCTGTAAAGGCCCCTTTTTCGTGTCCGAACAATTCACTTTCCAGCAGCTCTTCAGGTATTGCCCCGCAGTTCACCGGAACAAAGGGAAGGCTGGCGCGCCTTGATTTTCTGTGGATGGCTCTTGCCACAAGCTCTTTGCCTGTACCTGATTCTCCGAGGATGAGCACGGTGGAGTCTGTGGATGCAATCTTCGATATGAGTTCAAACACCTTGATCATTTTCTCTGAATTACCGATTATGTTATCGATTTTGTGCTTGTGCATTATTTTCCTCTGACAGGACGGTAGCACAGCAAAGGTGGGAGCGTCAATATTTAGACGCTCCTGAAACAGGATTGTTATTGAGCTGAGTTGACTCTGTCTCTCATGTCCTTTCCGGTTTTGAAGAATGGAAGACTCTTGGGTCTTACCTTGATTTTCTCGCCGCTTTTCGGGTTTCTTCCCACATATGGTTTGTAATTCCTGATCATGAAGCTGCCGAATCCCCTGATTTCGACCCTTTGAGAATCTTTCAGGGACCTGATGATGGAATCGAACACAGTATTGACCACTGTTTCCGATTTCTTCGGGTGAAGCGCCAGTTTCATTGACAGTTCTTCAATTAATTCAGACTTATTCACAGCTTACCTCCAGAATAAAATGATTGATTAGAAATATAAAGTCCTTGACGGTTAAGTCAAGTAAGTTTCTGCTTTTTTTGAATATTTAATAATGCCCTGACTTCCGGATCCCCTAATTCCCTTATCTCACGCGGTTTCATCTTTCCGAGCGATATCGGGCCTATAGCGATTCTTTTAATCGAAATAACATTAAGCCCGACAGCTTCAGCCATTTTTTTGATCTGGTTTTTCAGGCCCTGCTTTAAGGTTATTCTGACAGTAGTTATGCCTTTTGCATCTTTAATCCTTTCAACAAGCGCCTGTCTTGTGATTATACCGTCAATTTCTACACCTTCGGACATTTTATGAAGCGCTGTGGCGGATGCTTCGGGCCTTAAATCAACAATATAGACTTTTCCCATATTGTGCGTTGGATGATGGATTGAATTTGCCATCTCGCCGTCATTGGTAAAGATTAAAAGTCCTTCTGCATCAAAATCCAGCCTGCCTACCGGGAAGACCCCTTTGTATTTTTCAGGGATCAAATCATTGACACAAGCCCTGCCTTCAGGATCTTTCATTGTGGTGATCATATATTTAGGCTTATAAACCGCCAGATAATATTTGCGGCTTTGATGAAGAGCCTCTCCATCGAGTTTTATGTCATCGGTTTCAGGGTCTATTGTTTCGCCGAGTGAAGCGGTATGGCCGTTTATTAAAACCCTTCCTGAAGCAACTGCATCGTCAGCTGCGCGCCTTGACATTGCTCCGCATTGAGAAAGATACCTGTTAATCCTTAACTGCATAAAGGTAATATATATGTTTTTTATAATCTCAAAAAGGCAATTGTATTGACCCAGAATCAGTCAAAGAATAGAAGCAAAAATATGAAAGGAAAACTAGATACGCAGGAGAAGCGGAATATTGCCGGCATGGGCTTTATAAGCCTGATGAACGATATGGCAAGCGAAATGATATATCCCCTGCTTCCTGTATTCCTGACAGCAGTGCTTCATGCAGGTGCGGCTTCCATCGGTATCATTGAGGGTCTGGCGGAAACAGTGGTATCTCTGCTCAAGTATTTTTCAGGCGCTTATTCAGATAGAATTGGAAAGAGAAAACCCGTATTTGCTTTCGGTTATACTATCTCAAACATAATCAGGCCATTGATAGGCATAGCAGGCTCCTGGGTGCAGGTTCTTGTTTTCAGGGTATCAGACCGCATAGGCAAGGGTATAAGGAGTGCGCCCAGGGATGCCTTGCTGGCCGATTCAGTAGCGACTGGAAATATGGGGTTTGCATTCGGATTTCAGAGAGCCATGGATCATACGGGTGCGATAATAGGTCCGCTGATAGCAACAGCGCTTATGCAAATAGGCGGGGTCTCAATAAAGACGGTATTCCTTCTTTCCGCAATACCCGGAATCATAACAATCGCACTTGCCTGGTTCCTTGTCATTGAGAAACCAAAAAAAAGGACTGTTACCGGAAAAAGTATAATATATACCGGGACAATAAAAAACAGGGGATACATGATATTTCTCTTTGCCGTTATTGTATTCACTCTCGGCAACTCGACAGATGCATTTCTTCTGCTTAAGGCAAGGGATACTGGTATTGCCATTGCAATGCTTCCGGTAATCTGGGTCGTGCTTCATATAAGTAAAGCTGTTTTTTCAGTTCCGGGAGGCTGGCTTTCTGACAGGCTTGGCCGGAAACCTGTAATAATTGCCGGCTGGATCATCTATGGGCTCGTTTATCTTGGTTTTGCATTCGCATCAAATACGCTTTCAATATGGTTTCTTTTCTTTGCATACGGATTATTCTTCGGATTATGTGAAGGCACTGAAAAGGCATTTGTTGCCGACCTGGTGGAAACGGAAAACCGCGGTGGCGCATATGGCCTCTATAATATGGCCATAGGTATTGCAGCTTTTCCCGCTTCGGTTATATTCGGTGTAGTATGGGAAAAAATTGGCAGCCATTCCGCTTTCGTAATGGGTGCAGCTTTTGCGATTGTTGCTTCAATCATTCTCATGTTTGCAAGAAAAACTGGAAAGGAGGGTGAACCATGCAAATCATGAAAGGAGCTGAACCGATTTTTCTAAAGGGCGGAGACAGGGCCTGCCTGCTCATACACGGTCTGACAGGAAGCCCTTCAGAAATGCAGTTTCTCGCCGAAAGACTGAATGCAGCGGGTTATACCGTGAAAGCCCCGCTTCTGCCCGGACATGGAACATGCATAAAGGATCTGAATAATACAACCTGGTATAAATGGGTTGGTACTGTTTCGGAAGAACTTGTCAGAATGTCTGAAAGACATGAAAATGTATATGTTGCAGGCCAGTCAATGGGCGGGATAATGACACTTATGCTTGCATCGCTTCATGGAAACCTTATTCAGGCATGTGCAGTTTTTTCAACTCCTCTCTGGTTCAAGCCTTTTGCTGCGAGATATTTACTTCCCTTACTTGGAAGGACTCCTCTGGCGCAGATGATAGGTGATCTGCCATCAACGCCCGGCGAGGATGTAAAAGAGCCCCAGGGTGCACCTCATTTCAGCTATGGCAGGAACTCGATACCGGCAACATATTCATTACTGGAGTTGATGAGCCTTATAAGAAAGAAGAGTTTTCTTTCGACAATCAAAACACCGATGCTCATCATGCAGTCAACCCAGGATATTTTCATACATCCCGGGAGCGCGATACGAATCTATGAAAGCATCTCCTCGGCAAAGAAGAAGATCATAATGCTTAATGACTGTTACCATGCGATTACTGCCGATAAGGAGAGGTCAAAAGTGGCAGACGCCATGATAGAGTTTTTTTCCTGTTAACAGTGAGGCCATGGCCCCGAAAACAAGTTATATAACATATCAAATCATTTGAAGCTCTCACCTGCAGATAGCTGTTCGGGTCATCTACAGGAGTCCATTGTGGATCAGGGTAAACGTTTTGCTTGTGCCCGGAACCCTGTAATTAACCTCTTTAATGAATCAATTTTCACTGTTTCCTCATAAATTCACAACAACCCCTTGACAGCGCAGAAGATGCATAGTATGAATAAGCATACTTGAAATAAATTAATTGTGGTTTTGTGCGGGAGGTCTAATGGTTTCATATAATGTATCGAGGAGGAATTCCCTGATTGCCGTACTGATTGCCCTGGCTTTCATGTCTTCATGCAAGCCTCAGGCGGTAATTGTAGCCGACACGGACTCAGGGGATGCTCCGCTTGTTGTAAATTTTGATGCATCAAAGAGCACTGATAAGGGGA
>CAYNVT010000047.1:0-28670 GCA_964400685.1 uncultured Bacteriovoracaceae bacterium
GGCCTTTATGCCCTTTACCAGACAGACCGGGGCGCCTATTTCCTTGGCATACGTATAGATTTCATCATCAGGCATATTGATAACGCGCCTCATCTGCTGCATGACCGTCCTCATATGGCGGACCGCTTCGACTATGTTGCCGGTGCCTGCCTCGCCTTTTGTGCGTATCATGGCTGCGCCTTCGCCTATGCGCCTCAACGCCTCGCCGAGGTCGCGGCAACCGCATACGAACGGAATCCTGAATGCATGCTTGTCTATATGGTTGGCCTCGTCAGCAGGGGTCAGGACTTCGCTTTCATCAATATAGTCAATCTCAAGCGCTTCAAGGATCTGTGCTTCAACGATATGTCCTATCCTTGCCTTTGCCATGACCGGAATCGTCACTGCTTTCTTGATCGCCTTGATAATAGTCGGGTCGCTCATCCTGGCGACTCCGCCCTGTGCGCGAATGTCGGCCGGAACGCGCTCAAGCGCCATGACGGCTACCGCACCCGCATCTTCGGCAATTTTAGCCTGCTCCGGCGTCGTAACGTCCATAATAACCCCGCCTTTGAGCATCTGGGCAAGGCCTCTGTTTACCAGAACCTGTTCATTTCTGTCCATAATCCACCTCTCGTTTAATGCCGTCCCTATGGTTTAAACATTGGGTTCTATTAATAGTTATTTTAAGTCTAGTCAACATCGGCACACCGGTTTTTCAACATGTTAAAAACTTTTACCGCCTGCACATATGTCTCGTTCACATCAAGGCTGTTGTCTATTACGATCGTGGCATATTTTTTCTTTTCATCGACCGGCATCTGCGAGCGAATCCTGGCCATTGCTGCGGCCCTGTCGATATTATCTCTCGCCATAAGTCTTTCAAGCTGGATATCTTCCGGCGTATAGACAAGTATCACATCGCTCATGTCTTTGTGCATACCCGATTCTATCAGAAGCGGCACATCGAGAATTATTACCGCTCCGGGTTTTTTTACGGCATCATCAATCTGCCTTGCCATTTCACAGAACACTTCAGGATGGACAATACCGTTGAGCACCTGCTTCTTGTCAGGGTTATTAAAGATGATCTCGCCGAGAGCCTTTCTGTCGATCTCGCCGTTTTCCTGAAGAATACACTCGCCGAAATAATCGATTATCTTACAGCAGGCAGGCTTGCCCTTAAGGACTGCGTCAAAGGCGATTTTATCAGCATCAATTATAACCGCCCCGAGTTCGGCAAGCATTCTTGAAACCGTCGATTTTCCGGTGGCTATGCTGCCTGTCAACCCGACTGGCGCCTGTCTTTGTTTTGCTTTTTCCTTCCCGTTCATCCATACCTCTGTTCAAAATTGTTTTAATCAGTTTTGTCAAACAGCGTACACCCGCCTGAGGGGAATGCAACCGATAGATTATATATAAAAAGATGAAAGCAACTTCAACATCCTCATAAAAATCATGTTTCCACTGTTTCCGCTTTGATGAAAAACATGCACACACACTATGTCGGATTAACTTGACGGGACAAGAATGAAACCATTAAAAGATAAATATAAAGCCGAATACGCTTATGACCGGCTGATTAAACAGGAGTGAAAAAAAGGGATTTTACATGAAGGTATTTGTCGACGGACTTGAAGGTACGACAGGGCTCAAGATAAACGAGAGGCTCGCAGGCAGGCCCGATCTCGATGTGATAAAGGTCGATCAGCAAAGGCGCAAGGATTCAGGTTACAGGAAGGCGATGATCAATGAAGCGGATGTTGTTTTCCTCTGTCTGCCTGATGCCGCTGCGATAGAGGCGGTTGCGCTCCTTGAAAACAGTACCACGAAGATTATCGACGCCTCGACAGCCCACAGGACGGCTGAAAACTGGGCATACGGTCTGCCGGAACTCAGCCCTTCTCACAGAGAGGCCATAAGGATGTCCCGCTTCGTAAGCGTCCCGGGCTGCCATGCGACAGGCTTCGCACTGGGGCTTTATCCGCTTGTCGCTTCCGGCATCATGGGCAGGGACTATCCGGTCACATGCTTTTCCCTTACCGGCTACAGCGGAGGCGGCAAAAAGCTCATCGAACAGTATGAAACAGCAAGGGCGGGCGATGCAAGGATGCAGGGATGCAGACCTTATGCGCTCGGGCTTACGCACAAGCACCTTCCCGAAATGACAAAGGCCACCGGACTTGCAGGCCCCCCCGTATTCAACCCCGTTCTCGGGCCCTTTTCCCAGGGAATGATCGTGAGCGTTCCCATTGTATTGAACCTGCTCAAGAAAAAGCTGTCTGCGAAAGACCTGCATGCGATTATCTCGGAATACTACTCGGGCGAGAGGTTCGTTCAGGTCGCCGCATTCGGCGGAGAAGGCGCGCTAGACGATGGCTGTCTCGATCCCCAGGTCAACAACGGCACCAACAGGGCCGATATCTTCGTCTTCGGCCATGACACACAGGCATGCATCATGTGCCGCCTTGACAACCTGGGCAAAGGGGCATCCGGCGCGGCGGTGCAGTGCATGAATATAATGACCGGAAGCGACGAGGGGCTGGGGCTGTAGGCCTTGAAGTCAGAAAATCGCATACTGTTGTTTTTGAGTAAGTTGTTGAGCTGTTAAGCTGATAAGCTTTTGAGCTAAACCTTTTCATACCTTTGAAACCTAAGGTGTCACCCATTAAAAGGCTCCTGTCAAGAGAGTATGTTTTTCCTTTAGCAGAAGTAGTTGAGCATTCTGCTTACAGGGTGCAGCCATAGCGATAATTGCTGTTTTTGCCATACCCTGACTTGCCGCCGCCTAGTTTTCTATTATTGGCTACGGATGCCTGATCCGCACCAGTCACCCATCGGGATCAAGGTTATTCGGGGCTGCCCGAAGACCGGTACTCGTAGGAAGTTCCGGGATGAGAGGCAGCCCAACCCCTGGCTTAACGCCCCAGAAAAAGCATCGGTTCATTGCCATGTCCGATTTATTTTCACAGGTCTTGTGGTTTTTAGCCAACGCCTTCAAGCTCATTGCAATGGCGGTTGTCAAAGCATGGCAAGGAACGGCCGACAAATCAGAACAGGTGGTTTCAAGCCAAACGCCCTCATGTCTTGCCGTCCCAGCCATATTCATGAAACCAGCATTTCCTCTTTATAAAAAGTCTTTATGTCACATGAGTTGATTCTTCTTGCAGTACACCTGTTGATCAGTCCCTGCAGAGAAAGAATATTCGAGGTCCTTTGATGAACAAGGAAAGTCCTCTTTCTGAACAAATCCCTCAAAGGCCTTTCTTCTTTAGGATAAATATACCCCTTCCTCAAGATGCCGAGAGAAAGCATCTGGGCCAGCCAGAACACGTCGTTCTTGTCATCCGAATGCTTCAGCCCGCTGTACTGATGATTCGCAGCAGGGTTTGCAAGGCAGACCTCGTATCCGGAATCCATCAACCCATCCACGAGCCAGTACCAGTTAAAAGTGCTTTCTACCGTAATGGCTCTTATGTCTTTTCTGAAAGGCTCCAACTCATACACGATCTTCGGCAGATCGTTCGGCAGCCTCTTGTGGTAAATCTTCTCCTGGTTATCCCTGTTCAATATCCCTACATACGTATTATTTGAATGCAAATCCATACCGACGTACACTAAAGGAGAAACATTACTTCTTTACAGAAACTGCCTTTTAGATGATTATCAGAACAACGCAGGCCAAGGAGTAGAATTAGCTGATAAGCTGTTAAGAAGAATCGAGGACCATAAAGTTTCAGCTTAACAGCTCAACAGTTTAATAACTTAACAGCTTTTTATGAAGCCGCAATGACGAGGCAAGGAAGCGACAACGGTATGCGAAGTTATCACGCCCTGAAAAGGAGGGGAAATGAAGGTTGCAGTTATTATGGGAAGCAAATCAGACCTGCCGGTAATGGAAGAGACCACCGCGCTGCTCAAGCAGTTCGGGATCGAGACAGAGATGAGGATTCTATCAGCACACAGGTGCCCTGAGGAGGTCGCCGCATTCGCTAAAACCGCAGCCGGCAAGGGATTCTCTGCGATCATAGCCGGCGCAGGCATGGCCGCGCATCTGCCGGGGGTAATCGCATCATTCACGACACTTCCGGTAATCGGCGTACCCATAGATGCATCGTCCCTTGACGGGATCGATGCCCTGCTGTCTATAGTTCAGATGCCCCCGGGAATTCCTGTCGCTACAGTAGGCATAGGCAAGGCAGGCGCTAAGAATGCGGCGCTGCTTGCAGTGGAAATGCTGGCCCTTGCTGAACCGTCTCTCAAAAACAAGCTGTCGTCATTCAGGGAAGACCAGAAAAAAACCATTCTGGCCGCCGACGAAGAGGTGAAAAACACATAGGATGTTTATCACCACCTCTGCCGAAGAAACAGCAGCCCTAGTAAATAAAAGACAGGGAACGGTTTTCGCCTACCCTACCGAGACGGTTTACGGCCTGGGCTGCCCGATAACGGACACTCAGGCGATTGAGCGAATAATTGATATAAAAGGCAGGGACGCGGCAAAAGGCATGATAGTGCTTGCTTCGGGAATGAATCAGGCAAAGGCCCTTGCTGAAATAGATTCCAGACAGGAACTGCTGCTTAATAAATTCTGGCCCGGGGCATTAAGTGCTGTCATGAAAATCAATCCCAGTCTTCATGAACCTGTCTGGTATGTTCAGAACGGAACAATCGCAATAAGGGTATCTCCCCATCCGCTTGCATCAAAACTTGCAGTGCTTCTGGGCCCCATCATATCGACATCGGCAAATCCGTCGGGGATGAGACCCGCCAGCTGCAAGGAAGATATACTTTCATACGGCCTCGATATCGATGCGCTCCTGGACGGCGGGAAAATCCCGGGAGGGTTGCCGTCAACACTCATTGATCTCACAGGCAAAGAGCCAGTTTTTTTAAGGGCTGGGGCGGTTCCTTTCGAGAAAGTGCTTGAGTTCTGGCATAAGTCACCTTTGAAGAAAAAATGACCGCCTTCGTTGAGAAGATGTATATGAACGAAATCAATGCCTCCATAATCGTACCGACTTACAAAGAAGCGAAAAATATAACACCATTATCCGAACAGATTGATAAGGCCATGAAGGATGCCGGGCTCACTTATGAAATCATAATTGTTGATGATAATTCGAAAGACGGCATCATTGAAGCAGTGGAGCTGATCAAGGATAGATACAATATACGCTTGAAAGTGAGAGAATCAGAGCGGGGCCTGTCTTCCGCAGTAATTGCAGGGTTCGGCCTGGCAAAGGGTGAGATCATTGTCGTCATGGATGCCGACCTGAGCCACCCGCCTTTTAAAATTCCGGAGCTCATCACCCCGATACTGAATGATAAATATGATTTCATTATCGGAAGCAGATTCGTCAAAGGCGGTTCCGCCCCGCATTTCAACTGGTATCGAAAGCTCAATGCCCTGGTATCAAAAATAATAGCCAGACCTTTTACCAGTGTCTCGGACCCGATGGCCGGTTTTTTTGCTTTTCACAGGAAGCTTTTAAGGCCCGGGCTGATGCTTAATCCCCTCGGATTCAAAATAGGCCTTGAAATGATAGTCAAGGCCTCCCCGAAGCGCATATCGGAAATCCCTATTCAATTCCGGGAGAGGGAATTCGGGGAGAGCAAACTCTCGTTGAAGGAACAGATAAATTATCTTATCCACATTAAAAGGCTGTTTGAATACAAATACAAAACCTTTGCTCAGTTCATCAAGTTCTGCCTCATCGGCGGGTCCGGAACTCTAGTCGATCTCGCCATAGTCTATCTGTCAATGCAGACATTTATGATTTCAGGCATTATCTCCACACCATACCGGTTTCGCACTGCACGTGTAATCGGCTATGTTTTTGCCGTCACATCGAATTTCCTGTTGAACAGGAAGTTTACCTTCCCTGAAGCAGCTCGGGGAAACATCCACCGGCAATACATGTCTTTCTTCATAGTATCACTGCTGGGTTTTATCGTGAATTTTTCCATTTCCGTCTATCTTCACGAACATATCGCTTTCTTCAACAAATACTACCTTCTAGCAGCCTTCATGGGTATCATTGGAGGCACTCTCATCAATTTCTCAGGAAACAAGCTCTTTGTATTCAAACATGGAGAATCAGAGAAAGCTGAGTAAAAAACAACCAAGATTTTAATGCTTTTTTGACCCGTATTTTGTTAAACATTTTACCGGGAAAGAACCCGTCGCCTTTGCCCTGATATCAAATGAAATTTCAATTATTGTATTTTTACCGGTTTTCTGCGAAAAATCAGTTTTCAGAGGCCTGTCGAGATGACATTAACGGAGGGTTGATGCTGAGCAAGAGAATAATCATCTGTCTTGATGTGAGGAATGGCAAGACGACAAAGGGGGTAAAGTTCCTGAGCAACGTCGACATCGGAGACCCTGTAAAAATGGCGAAGGAATATTACGAGCAGGGTGTGGACGAACTGGTTTTTTACGACATAACCGCATCATCAGACAAAAGGAACATCATGATAGATGTAGTCGATAAAGTTGCCCGCAACATATTCATACCCTTTTCCGTGGGTGGAGGACTCAGAACCATGGATGACATGTATCGCGTGCTTGACGCGGGTGCTGAAAAGGTAAGCGTGAACAGTGCGGCTGTCGAAAACCCCTCAATAATTTCTGAAGGGGCCCGCGTTTTCGGAAACCAGTGCATAGTCCTCGGAATGGATGCCAAACATGTCGGGGTAAGCGGGAAAATACCATGCGGCTATGAAGTGTTCATAAACGGAGGCAGAACACCGATGGGCATAGATGCGCTGGCCTGGGCGAAGCGTGCGGAAGAACTGGGTGCAGGCGAAATATGCCTTAACTCGATCGATGCAGACGGTACAAATGAAGGCTACGAGCTTACGATAACAAAGATGGTCTCGGATAACGTGGGCATTCCTGTCATTGCATCAGGAGGCGCAGGAAGGCCTGAACATTTAAGGGACGTGCTGTCTGCCGGCAACGCTGATGCCGCTCTTATCGCCTCGATGGTCCACTATGGCACATACACGGTCCGCCAGATTAAGGAATATCTTGATAAGGAAGGTATCCCTGTAAGGAGAACCTGCTGATGAAAAAGACTTTAATACCATTTGCTGTTCTCGCCATGATAATCATTTCGGGATCAGTCACGGCATATGCTTACGGTCCGGCTTCGCCAAAGCATTCTTCCCCGAAAATGCCTGAGAACAATACTTACACAGACCCTTTCAGCTACTGTAACTGCGCCGGAACGATAGACGTTCCGGATAAGAGATATCAGGGAGAAAAGGTTCCAGACTCAATGATAAGGGGTATGCGCAAAGTCATGAAGCTAGGCGGCAATACGCCTTCCGATTATATAAAACAGACCACGTTCTGGCGCTGCATGGATAGAAAAGTCTATGTCTGCATGATTGGAGCAAATCTTCCCTGCATGGAAAAAGCGGATTTGAGAAAAACGCCGGATCAGGCCATGAGGGATTATTGCGAGAATAATCCGGACGAGGACTATATACCAGCTTATGTGACCGGACGGACAACCGTTTACGAGTGGCGCTGCTCAGGAAAAGCACCTGCAATATCTAAACAGCTGTTCAAGCCCGATGTCAGAGGTTTTATTTCCGATATCTGGTTCGAGCTCCCTTCGCAGTAGGGTTTTTCCTATACCCAATCGGATTTTAACACTTTTATGAGTTCAGGACTGTCCATAAAAAGCCTGATCACATCGATCATTTTTCTGATAAGAGAAGAGAGGTCATAGAGGAATATCTCCTGATAAAGGAGGCCCTTCCTGTCTATGGCGGCGGCTTTGTCAGCCGTTTCTTTTTCAAGAAGGTTCTCACATTCCCTCCAGAGCATGGATGATTTTTCTTCAAGGGTACCGATGTCGCTTACAGCATCTCCTTTAAGCAGATTTTTCCAGTTATCATGCACCATGTTTAAAAGGTTCATGGCTTCACCAACCGACTTTTCAATGTTTCTGTTCAAACCGTCTCCTCCCATGAACTTCAATATAAAAAAGACCGATACGAAATTGCGGTAGATATAATAGACCGCATCTTCGTCAAGAGCCGGGTTGTTGAACCGTTTATCAAGGAAAAGCATGTCCCATTTCAGGTCTCGCAAAAGGTCTATGTAGCCCGAAGTCAACCTCCTGAGGCTTGTCCAGGTTTCATCCATCTCATCGAAGGAATCTGTCTTTCCGGTAACTATGCCGTTGATTATGTCGAAACCCTTTATATAAATCGACGCAAGTCCGCCAATCGAGACCTCCAACATATGCCTCAAGTTGACTGGAAGGACGAACTTCATGATAAGCGTAGCCATAAGCCCACCGAATATCATCCCCGCAGTGCTTTTCATGATCAGGCTGTAGTGTTCTGGCATGCCGGCCAGAGGCCCTATGCAAATGATGAATGTTATGCCGCCGTTGATTCCGATTGCACTCCAGTCTTCCTCGCCTAAACCGATATAGGAAAAAACAAAAAGTATTACGCTGATAACACCTGTCATGAACAGATTTACATGTCCGGAAATATAAAAAAAGGCGAGACCTGCTAAGCTGCCCGTCACCACGCCCAACGCCAGAAAAATAAATCTTCTCAGTGACTGCCCCTTGTATCCAGTATATGAAACCAGGACTGCAGGCACCATTGCCTGCATGCTCTTAAATGGTATTACCCAGAGGATTACGGATAAAAAAACCGACAGTGCACCCTTGAACGCGCCTGCCGCGGCTTCAGAGTTAAACCTTTTCAACCTTGAAATACCCTCTTTCAGCGACGGCTCGCTCGCTGATGAAGCGGGTACCTCAATTTTCATCCTGTTCCGGGACATCTTCGAGAGTTCAAGGAGAATCTTAACAAGATAAAACAGCAGCCTTATTCTGCTGAAAATAAGCTCCCTGCTCTTTCCTTTATGCGCAAGCCAGCCGTGAGGTTCTATGATCTCGCTGTTGAGGTGCGACTGAAATCCCGCCAGAGTATCTCCGTGTCCCGAAAGGTAAACGATGACATCTTCTGCAGGCGTGTGCAGTATTTCTTCCATCATATCAGTAAGTTTTGTCAGGAAGGAAGAACCGGCAAAATCGGCATCCCATTCCCGGGAATACTGTTCAGACATAATCCTGT
Source organism: uncultured Bacteriovoracaceae bacterium (assembly GCA_964400685.1). Taxonomy (GTDB): domain Bacteria; phylum Desulfobacterota; class Desulfomonilia; order UBA1062; family UBA1062; genus DATCTV01. Next base: position 9,094 of record CAYNVT010000047.1, read on the forward strand.
GCAGATGAAGCATGTGGGAAAGCAGGGCCCTGCATAAAGAAACAGCGAGCCTGTACTGATCCTGACCTACTGAGGATGATTGTCCGATATTGGAATTCTGTATGAAATTATTAGCCCTTTTCACCATTTTGCGGAATTCATATACTTCCTTTTCAATGTCGATCCCTGAGTTTCCCTTCAGGATATTTAATGAAATGTAGATGTTCTTTTTTATAAGGTTTCCCAGGCTCTCTGTAAGCACCTCTTCATCATTCACCGGAAAGACGAAATATACGACCGCCCAGGATATGCACACGCCTATCAGTATATCCAGCATCCTCAAAAAGGAACGGCTGAATGCCTGGTCTATCAACGCATCTCCCAAATAGGCTATAATCAGCGGGGTAAATGCCGCGAGCAGTGCGCCGAAAGGATATATCCCGTTCATACCTATATAGAACATTACAAATACCCAGAAGAAGCCAAGTACTGCGATGACAAAGGGCTGCCCCTGAAATGCATACACGGCGAGAAATCCGGCAATGCATCCGATGACGGTTGCGGCTATGCGGATAACCCCTTTGCTTATTGTCATCCTCATGGTGAGCTGCGTTGAAAGAAATGTGGTGAATACTATCCAGTAGCTGTTTTCAAGGTTAAATGCGTATGCAATCAGTTCGGCTATCAGGCATGCTATGCATGTCTTCAGGGCAAGCCTTAACCTGAGGGAGTCGGCCAGCTCGAATTTCAGGTATTCTGAAAATGTCATGTCAGCTAAATCGGAATAAAACCCCTCCCGGCATAAATATTTGTTACTGCTAAGTAAACAGCATCGAACTCCCATAATCAGTATACCCGCAAATTCGCCTTTATTAAAAAAACAGCTTTTCATCAGAAAAAAATATCGTTACCCTCGAAACCGATATGGAGGTCAAATATGAAGGACGCACTTCTCCTGGGTATCTGGAAATATATCATGCGGGTGCCTGGCTTCGCCTGGAAGGCGCAGGTCGGCAGCGCTGCGAAAGAAAACGCCTTCAGGCTCGATTTCATGACTGAAGATCATCACAGAGTTCGTGATCTGTCAGTAACAGGAATTGCTGAAAAAGGCACGCCGCTGACGTCGGAATATTTCTCGCAGTCATTGGGCATCGGCATCGCAAGAGTGAACGATATCCTGGCTGAACTCGAACGCCATATGACCTTCCTGTTCAGAAACTCTGACGGTAATGTGGCCTGGGCATACCCGGTGACTGCCGACAAGACGCCTCACAGACTAACATTCAGCACAGGAGAGCGAATCTACGCCGCCTGAGCGGTTGACGCGCTTGCTGCGCCCTTCGTGCAGGGGCTATTGAAAAACACTGAACTTACGGTGACAATTGAAACAGAATGTGCGTGCTGTAGAGAGCCTCTAGTAATTGAGGTCGACAGCTCCATGAAATACAGGGTGCTCACCGCAGGGGCCGAACCCGTTGCTTTCGCACCCATGGTTGATTTCGACAGGCTCGATGAGCCAAGCATCATAAACTCGTTTTGAAGGCTTTCCGTTTTCTTCCGGTCGGAAGAACATGCAAGAAAATTCAGGAAGGCCGGCAAATGCTCCAAAGGGACCTATTTCAACCTGGACCAGGGCATGTACATAACCCCGATCATCCAGGGTGCGCTTTTTGATGTTAACCGAAAAAGATGACTTCCGGTTACTGCTGCATTTTAAGTTCTGCCGGGAATAGTTCATGAATATTCTCTGCTGACTGGCTGAACAGCCTCAGCTATTCTCATTTAATGAGAACAAGCAGCATCTTGAACTTTGTGACTGCCTTCAGCGCATGAGGGTGGTCGGCGGGCATGATTATCATCTGTCCCTGGCCGACCTGATGCGGCCTGCCGTCGATGAAGACTTCAGCCTTACCGTCCAGGATATAAACAAGGGCATCAAATGGTGCGGTATGTTCGCTCAGCCCTTCGCCCTCATCAAAGGAGAAAACGCTTACCGTGCCTGTCGGCTTTCTGATGATCTCTCTGCTCACAACCGAGTGCTCCTGATAGGCGGCCAGACCGCTAAGCTCGATTGCCTTTGCCAGCAATTCCGTTTTCACAGCATTTTCCGTCATATCATCCACCTTTTTGATTTAATTATTACACAATGCAATCAAACTGACTTTGATCTGAGTCAAGCGATATTTCACTGAACCCAACTAATCAAACATTTAAGAATTGCAATCAACTCAATTATTACGTATATGTTATCCGATTATTAGTAGTATAAATATGGAGACTAATTATGATGACGAAAAGTAAGGTGAGCTTCACGATAGACAAGTCGATCCTCTTAAAAGTTGAGAGCGCCAGCAGCAGATATAAAATACCCAAAAGCCGCATAGCGGAAGATGCCTTAAACTACTGGCTTAAAATGAAAACGAAAGAGCTGATGGCAAAAGGTTATGAAGATATGGCCGAAGAAGACGGCGAGATGGCTGATATGACATTTGGAGCGCAGAAAGAGGTTGTCAAGTGAGCCATCCCAAAAGAGGAGAGATATGGCTGGTGAACTGGAACCCGTCAAGGGGAAGCGAACAGGCAGGAATAAGACCGGCCCTTGTAATACAGAACGACATCGGCAATGAAAAATCTCCCACCACGATTATTGCGGCCATTTCCACAACTGTTAAAATCTACCCGATGAATGTCAAAATCAATCCCGCCGAGAGCGGCCTCGACAAACCGTCAATAATCAAGACCAGCCAGATTCTTACAATCAGTAAAGAAAGGCTTATGAAAAAAATTGGCAGGGTCGGCAGGGATACGATGCAGGCCGTAAGCACAGCCATAAAACTGAGCCTGGATATTGATTGAAAAATATATCTATCAGCTGTTCTGCTCTATACTTGTTGACTGTTTTTTCATTATGATGAGTCCAATTTTATAACCCATATATGTTAGAATAAAGCTCAAAGAAATCATTATAAATGAATTGTCAAAAGTAGTGGATACAAAAGTATTAATCAAATCGTTTATCGAGTAATCCGAAGAAAAAGTTCTAAACTTTACTGCCATTAAAAACACAACATAACAGTATGAACCGATTAGCAATAATATCAATAATGCTTCGGAAATAATTACACCCATCAGAATATCAGATACACTTCCTGATACATTATCTTTCAGACGTCGTTTTAATATGAAAAGAGGAAACAGATTCAATAAACAAAACACTAAGGGAATTGCGATAACCCCCAATGAACCTGCAATATAACTGACAGTTATCTGAGTCTTGAATAAAACATAATCTGATATTGTTAAAATCAACATAAGCAGTAATGGAAAACCTGCAAGGAACTTATCTAAAGTATAAAGCCGATTGCAATACCCCTGAAGCCTACTGTCATGTAATGATTCATGATGGCCTTCCAAGTCAGTTCCAGATATTGTTCTTGGGCTGAAGTATTTTGATTTTATCCAAACCCAGACAGAACCGATTAAAAACGATAAAAACAATGGAATAAAAAGAAGATGCATTCCTTTAAAATGTTCCAAATTTGCTGATGAATAGATTAAACCAATAATATGGTATGCAAAGTATTCAATAATTGAAACCGACCAGATGATCTTAAAAAACCTTTCCATATCTTTTTCGCTCAGCCATCTTATCCATAATCCTACCCAAAGGATAAACATTGAATATGGAGACAATATCTTGTCCAACATAACAATGTTCCATCGTATTCCATATTTCTCAAAATTTTGATTTGGAACAATGTATCCAGTACAAAGGGAGATCATAAGGATTACATCAGGAATCACTGTCAACAATAACAAGAATAAGGCGGTTTTCCGTGCGGAATCTTTCATATCAATCATTTAACCTCCTGATACTATTATATAACACATTAGCGGATTTGGGAGATGCTGAAAGCATATCACAAATCCGCTAATCGATAACCCCCTTTTGATAAAGGGGGCTTGGGGGATAGAATCCTTTTTTATCTCGGACCGGACCCTGTCTCGTAATAGGTCCTCATCGCATTTGCGAAATCAAGTTCAAGGGATTTTCCGTCAAAGTCGATGACTGTCTTTTCAGTACCGAATTCCTGAGAGCAGTATTTATTGTCAAACCGTTTGTAAGGGCCAATGTCCACAGGGCTGCCGTTTATTGTCATGGGCCCGTCCCATCCGACGCTGACAAGACCCTGTGACGGCGACTGATACATTATGTCAAAGCCTCTGCATTTTATTTTGGCATCTATCTCAGCATTGGTAAGGGCGCTTGTAAACGCTTCGAATGAACCGTTCTCGGACATGCTCCCCATCTCGACGATGTAAAAATTCTGCTTTCCCGGAACTCTTAGTTCTATACCGTTATCCTGCCAGAACGGTTTGAAAAAAGAATAAAGCCCGACATAACCGTCATCTTTGCGGCCGAACACCCAGTGGCCCTTCGTTATGACTTCATCGAAAGCCCATTTCGGGAAATAGGCAAGGTTGTGGTATTCCGGCCCCATGGCAAGCATGAACAACTCGATCAGAGGCAGTTCGAGATTGCGGTCATACTGGATTATGCCCATGTTTTTATAAAGAGTAGCCCTCGGTTTCCAGCCGCCCACATATTCTTCTCCCCTGAGAGTGGGTCCCGAGTTCGTGAAAACCGTGGCATACATGTCGAGACTTCCCTGCCAGATAAGCTCCTGCATGCTGGACATGGCTTTCTGATGGTCCTGAACTCCGGAGAGCTGATAGTCGGGCGTGCGGTAAGTATATGTATTCGGCGACTCGAGCATAATCCCTCTCGTCAGGTCTCCAAGCATTTTGCTGTATCCTGTCGGGTTAGTCAGGTGAGCAATTGATGAAACTTTGATGAAGGTGGAAAAATCGTCGTCGCTCATCCCGAGATCGCTGCTTACATCGGCGCCCAGGTCGTATGTGTCCATTAATATGATGGAACCGTCAACCACGTAGGGAGCGACCATGCCTGTCATCGTCCACCAGTATATGATATCTTCCTCCTTCGAGAAACCGACGTCGAAGCTGGCTGCATCGTCGAGAGACAGGCTCATCCTCTCTTTGTGCTCAATTGCAGGCGCCGCATCTTCTGCAATTTCTTCGAGTATTGCCGGAGGCACATAGCTGCTGGTGGCAAGGAAGGCAGCAGTAAAATGGCCGGGATCAAGGTGAGTGCCAATCCCCAGCATGAGCCATGCCGTTTCATGGGTTGACTCCCTGTTTGGAAGTTTGTCCGGGCCGAGTCCGACTTCCTTGCCGTCTTCGGTTCTGCCATGGGCAGTAGCGTATGAGCCTTTGAAATAATTGCATGCAAAATCAAAGGCCATCAGGTCGAGCAATATTGAGGCCTTTGTCGATATCTCGACATCGTCAGAGAAGTCCACCAGATTGATAAGTGCGGGCATGGTCTCGTTATAGTAGATGTTGGAATGGTATTCGGTAAACCCGAATCTGCCCCTGAATCCGAGCCATGAATCGACCCAGTGCAGTGCATGCTCTACATGCTGAAGGCCGGTCATGCCTGAATTTGTAAATGTCTCATCGGGATATAGCCTTCCGGCCAGGAGTTCTGCCGTGTTGAATAGGATCTGGTGGTTTTCGGTCGTGGTTATCGTTTCGGTTTCGCCCGGCTCGTCATACCAGTATCTGAAGTTGAGAACAGTAGCTTTCATCTTATCCCGCAGCTCTGTCGGCAGCGAGTTCGTGCTTCTGTCAATGCACAGCATTCGGATGATCGCATTCAGCCCGAAATCGGCACAGTCCTTCCTGGCATCGGCCTTTGCGAGCGCTGCAAGTACAGGCGCTTCTGTTACCGGCTCTCCCTTTGCAACATGAACGACCTGCGCATAAAGGCCCTCACTTAAAAGGGCGTCGTTTATATACTGAGATTTGCGCAATTGATAACCCTCGCTCGGGGTTATCGGAACAGGGACTGCGATGCTGCTGGAATCTTCCTGAGGCGCAAGGTATTGATTATCCGGTCCGGAATTGTCGTTACCCGAACAGCCTATGATAACCATTATTGTTAGAATAAAAGCTAAACCGAAATATTTCCTCATATAAACCTCCAGATAAACTGCGCATTTGCCCTTAGTTATTTTTTTTGCAACATCCATGCCCTTATACACCTGTTACCAATTCTTTACACTATATCTGAAAATCCTTTATAGTCGCATAGATGCGCCGGACAGCGTTCAATGCTTTTACTGATTCATTCAAGCACATCGCGCTTCTGGCAATTTTGTTTCCTACATTGATGAAATTATTTCGTCACACATACGAATTTTCATCCATTTATCATTTCCAGAAATCTCGTATCCGTTTCCACGGTTTTCCCGGTTGCTGCTGATCTGTAAACGGCTTCTATTGCGGCGAGAACAGGAAGGGACTCTGAGGCAGGGGTAAGGAAAGGCTTATTTTCCATAACCCAGGCCCTGAAGCCTTCAATACTTCGAAACAGCGCATGAAGACCTTTGGCCGGAACCTCATAATGAGAAGGCTTTATTCCTACGAACCGCACTTTAGGCGATGAAAATCCCGAATAAACAGCGGTCGCCCTGCTGCCGTAGACGTCGATTGTAACCTTCTGTTCAGATGCGGCGGCCATTGATGAAGCTGCCTGGATGAGTATGCCGTTTTCAAGTTCGATAACGGCCATGGCGAGGTCTTCAACCTCCACGTCCCTGAAGCATTTCCTCGCAGTCATCCCCGTCGCTTTAAGCGGCGCTTTACCGCAGGCCCAGAGAAGCACATCCAGGGCATGGCTGCCCTGCGTCAGAAGTGTCCCTCCGCCGGAGGTTTCAAGGCATTTGTGCCATGGGGATGCGGAAAAGTATTTTTCAGTCCTGTGCCAGGGTACATTGCAGCGGCCATAGAGGATTTCGCCCATCGCACCTGAGCGCGCAGCCTGGGCCATGGCATAGCAGCCGCTGTCGTAGCGGTATTGATAATTGATGCCGAGTTTAAGCCGGGATTTCTCCGCCAGCCTGCATACGTCCAGAGCGTCATCCATATTGGTCGTCACCGGTTTTTCACAGAACACATGCCTGCCGTCTGCGATCGCCTCTTTTATCATAGGAGTATGAAGGAAATGCGGCACTGCAAGGTAGACCGCATCCGGCTTTGCCTTTCTCAGCATTTCGGAATAGTCGCAATAATATTGGGGAATCCTGAACCACCGGCTGAAGGATCTCGCCCTGTCCATATTCTTATCGCAGCATGCAACCGTCCTGATGCAGCTGTTCAGTATGAAGCCTATTGCTGTAAACCTAGCTATGTCTCCGCAACCGACAATTGCAATATTCATTTTATTCTTCATCTTATCCCCCGCAAACCCATGAAAGACCTTCTCTGATAACCGTCTCCACTTCAGGAACCTCGAGTGAAGCCGCGACATGGCCCGGTTCTATATAGCACACCCTGCCCTTGCCGTAATTCTGTGTCCACACGACAGGTATCTCTTTACCATCCTTTTCAGTCGAATAGCATACCGCTATACCGGGCCTGGTTTCATGTATATAAAGTTCATCACTCACGGTAAAAGATCCGGGCGTAAATATTTCAGAACCTGAAAATGTTGAGGTGAAGGGGATGATCTTTTCGTGGGAAACAAACCGGCCTCCAATGAGATTGAACCAGCCTCTCGACTGCTTGAAAGACGCGGTTGCAGAATGCAAACCCAGAAGTCCTCCGCCATGCGCCGTAAAACTCTCAATTGCAAACAGCGCCTCATCGCTAATCTTCTGCCTATGAAGGTAGATCACAGCCGCATCGAAAATTCCGCGCTTTAATATACAGGCGCCTTCAATGGAAGGCGTCTGCACAACCGTGCACATCCCCGAGACTATATCAAAAAGCCTTTTTCTTGCTAACACACTCGGGTGAATCAGCCCTGCCGAGATAAGAAGAACATGTTTTTTCATGACTCGAACACCTCCCCTTTTTTGAACCTTGCCCATACGGATTCGAACCAGTCCTCGGGCACTGGCACCGGCCTTACCGGGACGAATTCGCTGTGAAACTTACCTGCTTTGTTAAACCATGTTTCGATTACCTTACTGGTTAATTCCTTGCCTTGACTGAGCCGGTCTTTGAATTTTTCATCTGTCGGAACATAGCCGAAATCCTGATTCCTCTTTTCCCTATAAATAAAGGACCCTCTCCCCTGCCTGAGGTTTTCAAGCAGCTTGAGCGATGCATCGAGCATGGCCTTTTCAGCGATAAGCAGGTCAATGTTCTTAAGCCACGTCCTAACCTCTGATATTTCTTTAACTCCGGATGAGAAGTGTTTATACAGCTGTCCCGAATTTGCGGAAATGGCCTTTTTTGTCCCTGAAACGCTCCTTATTATTCCAAGAGCAGAAGATACCCTTTTCTGAATTTTCAACCTTTCTTCATTGGGGTTTATACGTTTATTTGAGTGAAGCGCACTCTTAATGTCCGCAAACAACACCTCAATGTTAACAGCATTTCCACACCGGGCGCTTTTTGCAGTCTTGATCCGGTGCGCAATACACATGGCCGCCCTCAGACTTCCGACCTGGCCAGCATTAAGAGCGCTGCCCCCGGGGCGGTATATGCCGTGAGTCCCCGCCGCCTCTCCTACGGCAAAAAGATTTTTTATGCTTGTCTCCCACCATTTATCCACAGCAAGCCCGCCGTTTAAATGCTGGTTGCATACCGCTATCTCAAGGGGCGCTTTCTTAAGGTCTACACCTTTTGAAAGATAAAGCTCATATGCAGCCATGTTCATCTTCATCAGACGCTTTATTGGCGTGCTTCCAACAGCCCCTGATTTTTTAAGATACTCTTTTGCAACCTTCGGCAGTCCGTTTATGGAAAACCTCTTTCCGGGATAAACCGGATTGCAGGTGAAATCCATATATACCTTCCTGCCAAGCTCCACCCTCTCCCTGTAAACCAGCAGGTCAATCATCGATGAGCCCGGCACCTTCCTCACATCAAACGGCCATTCATAGCCTTTAAGAAAAATCATCCCGCACATTGTCTGCCAGTTTTCAAAATGTTGGGCCAGAAAATGTCTCTTATCCGTTCCTTCTGCATTGCATGAAAAATAATCAGGAAGCACCTGCTGGAAACTTCCTGAAAGGTTCCACCTGGGACTTATTGACGCAATACCGAACTGGCTTTCTGTCAGATTGCAAGCCCTGATGCCGGACAAAAGCGCAATCCCGAGAGATCCGGTCTGCTCTCTGGGATAAACACTGTCTGCGTACAATGCCGCAGGCCCGCCTGTCCCCCAGATTACATAATCAGTAAGTATCACCTGCATGCTGTTGCTTCCATCCAACGCAACGACACCACGGACAGAAGGTGAATGGGGGAGGTTGAATCCGTCATTGTCAGTAAGTATTTTTATAACTTCCATATTTTCGAGGATGATGACGCCAAGACGTTTTGCTTCGGCAAGGAGTTTTTCATGCATCATGATCGAGGTGCGTGGTCCGGCCGAGGTCGCCCGGGACGCGGTATCATGGTCTGTCCTGTAGCCAGGGTAGATTCCGTATTCGTTGAATGGGAACTCCACGCCAAGGCTGCACAGGTGTGCGAACGACTCGTATGAAAGGGCAGCCTCGATCAGTGCGGTATCGCCGTGCATTGCGCCGCTCGAGAAAAGGTCTTGAGCCATTTTATATGCGCTGTCGCCGGATGGGGCGCACGGGTTGAGCCTGTAGTATGTCTGTTTGTCGGAGCCGGTGTTTGCAGATGTCCCGAGGTTTGCGCCCTCTGTTATTATGGCTATATCGTCGATGCCGAATCTTTTAAGCCTGACTGCAGCATTAAGCGATGCTGCGCCCGAGCCGATTATGGCGACTTTGAAAAATAGTGGTGAGTGGTCAGTGGTGAGTGGTGAGACAGAAAATAACTTATCTTTGCGCGCAGCTTTTTTCCTTACAGCTGCAATATTTGATTTGATTTTTTCCTTCATTCTGTCTCCTGTCTACTATCTACTGTCTCCTTCTTATCACAGTCTCCTGATATGGAAGCCGCCGTCCACGTTTATAATTTCACCAGTTGAATATGGAAAATATCCGAGTACGATTGATTCCACCGCCTTTGCGACATCTTCAGGCCTTCCCCATCTGGGCATTGGAAGAAGGCCTTCAGCAATGAGTTTGTCATATTTTTCTTGTACCGGGGCAGTCATGCCGGTTGAGATTATACCAGGCCTTATCTCGAATACTCCTATATTCTCCTCTGAAAGCCGGGCGGCGAAAAGCTGCGTCATCATGGATATACCGGCCTTGCTGATGCAGTAGTCGGCCCTGTTCGTACTAACGGTATATGAAGAAATGGATGCGATGTTGATGATATATGAGCGCCCTCCCCTGTTTTTCATATGAGGGACAATTGCGGATGAAAGCAGCATGGGCCCGATAAGGTTCACCTGAAAGACATCAAGAATATCCTGTTCTTCAAGTAAGAGCATATCTTTCCTGCCAGATGTCGTCCTGCCAGCATTATTGATAAGGACATCGAGTCCTCCAGCTTTTCCGACGGCTTCAATTATCTTTTTTCTGGTCTCTTCTTCTGCAATGTCACCTTTGACATAGACGCATCCCCCCGAGATGGATTTGAGCTCTGCAACAAGACCTGCTGCTTCATCAGCCGCCCGCCTGCCGTTTATGATCACATGATAACCCAGCTTTGCGAGCATTGATGCAACGGCCCTGCCAATGCCTGACGTCGAACCGGTTACAAGTGCGGTCTTCTTTTCATCCATTCTTTAGCTCCGTAATAATATCAGTTGTTAAGTTGTTGAATCATTCATCTCTTCAGATGATATCTTTTCAATTGCTTATCAGCTTAATTAACCGTTTCTCCTTCGATAAGCTCGCCCTCGACCTCAAGCCTGAGCGTCCTGTTAGTCTTGTGGACAATGTTATCCTTAAGCCATCTGGTGGCGTAAAAACCCATTTCATAGGTCGACAGACTCACGGTGGTGATAAGAGGCCTGAACAGCTTTCTCATTGGAGAATCGTCAAAACCGGTTATCGATATATCCCCGGGCACCGATTTTCCCAGTTTGTTTATCGATGAGATCAGTCTTATTGCAAAATTATCGTTGAAGCACATCACGGCGTCACAGTTTTTCAGAAAATAACGGGCGTCGGCATCGCAGATACCGTCTACCCCTGCACTGCTTCTGATAAATTCGATATTAAACATCCCGGACTCCATCATTGCCATTGAATATCCCCTGAGTCTATCACGGTTGACAGGGCTGTCCGGGTATCCCAGATAACCGATAGATTTTTTTCCTTTTGATACCAGATATCCGGCCAGCTTCAGCATGCCTTTAAAGTTATTGCATGAGACAAAGTTCCCTTCGGTTCTGTTAAGAAAAACGAAAGGTATCTCTTTCCGGTAGAGCTTTTCCAGAAGCGCTTTCTGTGCGGAACCGAAAGCGAATATAACGCCGTCTGCATGAATATCTTTTTTTAGCATCACATCTGCGAGTTCGTTATAGCCTGTCACCTCCAGCGTTTTCCAGGTCCCACTGAATACACTGTTTATTGAAGACATCAGTTCTGTCATGGTGAAAAAGGGATTTGTTGAGGTCTGGTCAGTATCGGGTATGACAATAAGGAGTCTGAGCTGTGTCCTTGACATATGCCTCTTTCGCTTTTTTGGGGAAAAATCATATTCCTGCAGGGATTCGATCACCTTCTGCCGGACATCGCTGGAAATGCCGGGTGCATTGTTCAATACACGCGAAACCGTGCTGGCCGAGACGCCGCAGCTTAAGGCTACATCAGCAAGTGTCGACAGTTTTCGGCCTTTCATCACTATTCCCTCTCAAGTGGGCAAACCACATTCTTCATTGACTTTAAAAGTTTCGAACAGCCGCCGCACAGTTTGCACCATTTGATCGTACCCGGGTCTTCGGCAAGCTTGAGAGGGAAAAGCGGGTCAGCCAGATTCTGGCGGCCGAATCCGGCAAAGTCCGTATAGCCCTTGCCGATGTTCTCATCCGCAAATCCGGCGGCAGCGCTTGAGCCTGCCGAATATGCGGAGCCGATTATGGCCGTATCCGGGAAGTTTTCTTTAAGAACTTTCGCATATCTGAAATGAGAGTACATATTGAATATGCCGTCTTCGCCGGGACGCGTCAGTTTGGGAGTAACAGAAGGTATGCCTGCCGAGACATTTATATAATCGGCCCCTGCACTGACGATAAAGCCGGTTGTTTCGATTATGTCATCCGGATTCTCGATTACCTCTTTTGCAGATGATGTACCGCATCCGCCCCGTATGCCCTCGTAAAATGAAATGCGTGAGCCGATGATGAGACCGGGATAATTACTTTTTGCTTCTTTTATTATATCGCAGATCAGTCTTGCGCGGTTCACGGCATCTCCACCATACATGTCACGTCTTCTGTTAAAGGGCCTCAGCATCTCGCCCAGGAGGTATCCGTGGCATGCCTTAATGTCCACACCGTCAGCACCTGCTTCACGGGCCAGCCCGCAGGCCTTGATAAAGTCGTCTTTGATCCTGTCTAACTCGGCTACGCCAAGTTCGGGGATATCGGTACTGCTGTCCTTATAAATGCAGGCCTTTGTGGAAAAATCACCGGCAACTCTTCCCGCATGAGTTAGCTGGAGCATGATAAGAGCCTTGTCATCATTGCCCTTGAATTCTTCAACAAGCCTTTTGAATCCGCCAAAATTTTCACGTGTCATGACAAGGCCGTGCTTTCTGGCAAGCGAGGTATCAGTAACTGATATAGCCTCTAGAAAAACAATTCCCCACCTGCCCCGGGCAAGCTTGTTGTAGCGTGAAAGTATCTTTTCGCTCACACCTCCACCTGCATCCGCCGAGTTGATTTCCATCGCCTGCGCCACAAGCCTGTTTCGTACAGATACATCATTTAAGCAAAACGGTTTGAATATATTATGCAACAAATTTTCCATGACAGATGCAATTATAGCATATTAATTTATTTGTTGCATGCAATTTTTGCAATATCTTTTCCTTTTGACAAATCCATTTTATCCCCTTAATTTGTTGATTTGAATTTCAGGAGGTAACCATGAGTGAAAACTATACTTTCTACAAGATTATTAAAGAAGCCCCTGTTGCATGGGTTTATCTTAACAGGCCCGAGAAGAAAAATGCAATGGGACCGGCAGCCTGGACCGAGATCATCCCTATTTTCGATGACCTCGACAGTGACGATTCGATCCGCTGCATCATAATCGCTGGCGAAGGCAAGGACTTCACGGCAGGCATAGATCTCATGGCCATGGGAAATGAAGTGCCCGGCCTGAAAGACTGGGATATGAGACCCGCTACAAAGATCAAACTCTTCAAGAGCATCTTCCCATTGCAGGATACCATGAGCTGCATTGAAAAGTGCAGCAAGCCCGTCATCTGCGCACTGCACGGCTACTGCATAGGCGCCGCGCTCGACATGGCCAGCGCGTGTGATATCAGGCTGGCTTCAGAGGACGCCAGAATGTCGGTGCGCGAAGCAGCGGTTGCAATAGTTGCGGATGTCGGAAGCCTTCAGAGGCTGCCTCACATAATCGGCCAGGGTTATACCCGCGAACTCACCTATACGGCCAAATATTTCGATGCCGCCCGCGCCAAAGAGATGCACCTCGTAAACGATGTCTATCCCGATAAGGAATCTCTCCTTGCGGCTGCAAAGGAAATGGCCCTTGAGATATCTTCATGCTCGCCTCTGGCAGTGCAAAGCGCAAAAGATGTCCTGAATTACTGCCGCGGAAAGAGCATAGCCGACGGCCTCGAATATGTCGCGGCCAGAAGCTCTATGATCCTTCCTTCGGACGACCTCAAGGAAACGATAACCGCTATGCTTGAAAAGCGGAAACCCAAATTTTAAAAGGAAATCCGATAATGGCAAAAGCTAAGGAAACAAAGAAGTCTTTCGGCCAGAGTGTTAAGGCATATCGTGAGGACAGAGGCCTCAGTATCAAGGAACTCGCTCACGAAACCGGCTATCCCGCCGACCTTCTTGAAAAGGTTGAATGCGATGAGATTACACCTCCAGTAGCACTCGTACTTCAGCTGAGCCGGACGCTTAAGGTGGATGTAGACACCCTAGACGATGCCGGTAAAAAGGCCTCCAACCGCGTCAAAAGCCAGAAAAGACGGGCCGGTTCATATGCCTATAACCAGCTCACAAAATCAGGCTCTGACAAACACCTGGGCGCCTACCTCGTAACGATCGAACCAAACACGGAACACAAGGGTGTGGAATACCACCATGACGGTGAAGAGTTTGTGTATGTCCTCAAGGGAAAGCTCACTATCTCTGTAGGCAAGAATACAAGCAATCTGGAAAAGGGTGAGCATATTCACTTTAATTCAGCCCTGCACCATGCACTCAGCAATCCCTCCGACGAGAAGGCCGAACTGCTTGTAGTGCTGTACATACCATAGGCCGACCTGATGACATTCGAACTTTCTAGCGAACAGACGATGATAAGGCTCATGGCGAGGGACTTCGCCAGGAAGGAGCTCGAACCCAATGCATCCGATTGGGACAAACAGGGAATATTCCCGATAGACGCCATAAGAAAGATGGGTGAACTCGGGCTTCTCGGCATGATGGTCTCTCCCGAATACGGCGGTTCAGGGGCCGGTGCAGTTGCATACAGCCTTGCGCTTCAGGAGATAGCATATTCATGTGCATCGAGCGCCGTCACCATGTCGGTTGCCAACCTCTCGACAGAACCATTATTAAAATTCGGCAGCGAAGAGCAGAAGAGACGCTGGCTTACAGGTCTTGCGGAAGGGTCCAGGCTCGGCGCATTCGGTCTCACCGAACCGGGTGCAGGCTCTGACCCAGGGAGCATGGCAACAAAAGCGGAACTCAAGGGCGGCAATTATATAATCAACGGCACCAAGGTGTTCATCACCCACGGAGAATATGCGGATATAATCAACCTTATTGCAAGGACAGGACAGGACAAGGGCCCTAAAGGACTTTCAGCGTTTATAATTACACCCGATCTGCCAGGCTTTAAAATCGGGACCAGGGAAGACAAGCTCGGGCTTAAGGCATCGAATACTGTTGAACTGGTATTCGAGGACTGCGTTGTTCCCGCATCGAACCTGCTCGGCAATCCGGGCGAAGGCTTCAAAGTCGCCATGAGCGCGCTTGACAGCGGCCGCGTGGGCATCGCCTCTCAGGCAACAGGCATTGCCAGGGCCTGCCTTGACGAAGCAATTTCATATACAAAAGAAAGACGGCAGTTCGGAAAGGCAATCAATTCATTCCAGGCCATACAATTCATGATCGCGGATACGGCAACAAGGATCGAGGCAGCTTCATGGCTCACGCTGTCAGCCGCCTTCCGCAAGGACAAAAGTCTTAAATTTACAAAAGAATCATCAATGGCTAAGCTTTTTGCATCGGAAACCGCCAACAAGGCGGCATATATGGCGCTTCAGGTTCACGGCGGTTACG
Source organism: uncultured Bacteriovoracaceae bacterium (assembly GCA_964400685.1). Lineage (GTDB taxonomy): Bacteria > Desulfobacterota > Desulfomonilia > UBA1062 > UBA1062 > DATCTV01. Next base: position 24,536 of record CAYNVT010000047.1, read on the forward strand.
GATATACAAAAGATTATAAAGTGGAGAGATTGTTCAGGGACGCAAGGGCAACAACAATCTACGAAGGGACCTCGGAGATTCAGCGTATTGTTATAGCAAGAGAAATGATCAAGGAATAACAACAGGTTATGATAAGGAAAAATAATTTTTCAAATAATTATAAAACAAATGATTTTATCGCTAAAGTTTTTGGTGCAGGCAATCCGATTATATCTTCAATGGAAGAAAAGCGAGAAAGCAGACGAAGAAGTACAAACAATTTACATGACCTCTATGCCAATGTGAAAATCGACAGGCATAAGGTCAAGATGCCGGTTCTTGACATATCAATCGGCGGTATGGGCATTCTGATTTCTGACGGTTTCTCCTATTTCAAGGAAGGCAAGGAGCTTACCATTGAAACCCTGGAAAAAGCCGGAAATGTCATTGCAGCTGATATAACAGGAAAGATTGCCTATCTGGGACCGGGGGTCCCGTCAAGGGCGGGCATTGAATTTTCTCCCCAGGACACCCCCATCGAGGCCTATACAAAACTCAGGAATGTCAACGACAAGAGCATACGTGTCATCAAAGGCGAAGATAATATTTTTGAACTCTTCAGCGAAATCAAGAGATGGTCGCGCGGATTCGGCGACATGCTTATGGTGAGTAAAAACAAAGCAATCCCGGCCGAATTTTTTTACTTAAGACCTGATGACAACAACATGGTTCTCAGAATAGTGAGGATTTCAGAACTGAGACTCCCGTTCGAACCGCAGGCCGGAAAGACCTATACATTCTACCTCTTCAAGGGCATCAATGTCATGATCTTCACGGTCAAGGTAGTGAATATCATCAAGAACATCCTGGAAACCACATGGCCGACAGAGGTCAGCTATATAAGCCGCCGCAGCATGGCCAGATACCTTATCACAGGAGACGAGCCTCTTACGGCATCTCTCGTACACCCCATCAGTTCAAAGAAATTCCCTGTTGTAATATGGGATATAAGTATCGAAGGTATGGGAGCCGAGATTCTAGAAGAAGAAATTCCAGTTATCGACGGCATGAACCTTCCTGACATAAAGATAAATCTGCCCAAGGGAGACGTCACTGGAAGGGGAATCATACGTTCGGTAAGGTCTGAAAATGATCTGCAGAATACACAGCTGGGAATTGAATTCATAGACAATCCTGACAGCTTCAGGGACAAAATTCTCGAGTTCATACTGGATAAGAATCTTCCTTCAGACGAGATGCTGAAAGGCAAAACCTGACAGGAAGATATATCTTCACATCTCTGCGTCTCTCCATACCTGTCCGTCGCGGCGCAGCAAAAAGCGGTTAAGCTGTTGAGCTGTTATTTAGGAACTTTAACCCTCTGATTCTGTTTTTTAAAATTATTAGCTGATCAGCTAGTCCGCATGTCTTTTTGCCCGGCTTCAGCTCCTCTGGACATGCTTTTTTCTGGCTTCATATCTACATGCTGCGGGCCCTTTAATGCCTCGCTTAAATCAATTTCCGTAAATCCCTTGCATGAATAAATAGCTTTGCTCAAACCCGTAATGCCTGTAAGGAAATCCATGACAGCTGGCGGGAAAAGCGCCTTGATAATGGGCGTTGCAAAGACGGTCAGCGGTTTGGCGACGAGTTTCCTGTCCTTCAGAATACCATTTATTACAGCATCGGCCATTGCTTCAGGTTTAAGCGCCGGCTGCCAGAAAGGCGTTTTCATGCCCTCGAACATACCGGTATTGATAATGTACGGACAGACAACGGTTGTCTTGACCTTTGAATTGTTATTTTTGAGTTCGTTCCTGAGTGCTTCATTCAGACCCATCAAAGCAAACTTTGTCGCACTGTAAATACCCATGCCGGGCATCGCCAGCAGACCGGCGGCCGAAGCTATGGTTACAAGGTGGCCGTCATTTCTTTTCACCATATCAGGCACAAAGGCTTTTATCATCCAGAGGGTTCCAAGGAGGTTGATCTCGACCTGCCTTAAATGCTTATCATCTGGAAGTGTCAGAATCTCACCGGTGAATACTATACCGGCATTGTTTATAAGGATATCAATCTTGCCGGTTTCTTTGAGGATGATCCTTGACACCTCATATACCTTTTCCCGATCTGAAATGTCAAAAGCGTGAGCATATACTGTCGTCCCTTTCTTCCTGATTTCATCAGCCGTCTTTTCGAGGCCTTCCCTGTTGACATCGCAAAGTACAAGCGCCCCGCCAAGACCGGCTATTTTTTCAGCCATCAGCTTGCCTATTCCATGAGCCGCCCCTGTTATGAGAACTGTCTTTTTGTTGAAATCGGTCATAATAACCTCCAAAAATAAATTGAATTTTCTGATTATAATGGTTTTACGGGACATAATCCATATTTTTATGAAAATACTCAAGCTGTTCATATCTGCGCTATATCTGCCTTTTGAAGATACAGAAAATTTCTGGATCTTCAGATGACAGTTATGCCGGTTTGAACAAAGAGCGTATCAGATGATTTTGCCTTCGAGCTTTCTTATGTATACTACAGCCTGCCTTGCAGCGCTGACATCATCGGGCTCAGGCAACATTTCCATACCGATCGCGCTCGTGTAATCTGCTTTTACAAGCGCAGCGAGTATCTTCCTGAAATCAATATGGCCAAATCCCGGGGCATGCCTGTTGCTGTCAGCAAAATGAACGAATCCGATGTGTGATTTATATTTAAGGATGCTTTCCTCAACCGACTTCTCCTCGATATTCATGTGGAAGATGTCAGGAAGCAGCTTTAAATAAGCGCTTCCGATTGTTTCGATCATTTCGATCCCCTCTTTAAGAGTGTTGATCACATTGGTCTCATGTCTGTTGATGGGCTCAAGCAGCAGGGTGACTTTCCTCTCTTCGGAATAGCTCACACACCTTAATATGGCAGATCTGCCTTCATCTTCAATTTTGCGTTTTGTGTAATTGTCTACGGTTTTTTCGATCTTTCCCCTAATGCCACCGATTATTACCATGGCGCCAAGCCTCGATGCAAAATCGATGTGCGATCTGATTCTGACAACTGCCTTTTCCCGCTTATCTGCTTCAGCACTGTAAAGGGAATAGCCGTCGTTGTAATATGTCTGGCCGGTAGCTATCGTGTAGACCCTCAGATTAAGACTTCCTGTCTTTTCGATTATCCAGTCCTGGTCAAGGGCGTCTGAATCGAGCAGGCTCAGGTCCACACCGCTGTAGCCCAGCCTGCTTACATTCCTTAAACCTTCTTCAAGGTCACCGGAAAAGAGCAGAGGACTGAACGGCGACTTGATCGGAGAAAGGCTGACGCTCAAATCAAACATAGGTTTTTCTTTGTCAGTCACATTCTCATGTCGAAAACAACTTTCAGAGGGTCGCTCTCAAGTGAGGTCTCAACAGCCTTCTGCGCGTCGTCGAGCTTGAATCTGTGAGTAATGAGCTTCTCGAAAGGATACTCCCTGGAGTATTTTTGCATCATGTTCATGTGCTGATAATAGCCGGTATGGGGATGGTTCGTGTTGCCTATAAGGAGCACGTTTTTGGCCGCAATGTCCCTGTGGATATTCAGCGCCACTTCGCCGCAGTCGACGAAATTCCCTGTTTCAATATAGGTGCCGCCTCTCCTGGTCATCTCGAGGCCTTCCTTTACGCATTCAGCGGTCCCGACCACTTCCACGACGACATCAGCCCCTCTCCCGTCTGTGAGGTCCTTGACCATCTTAACCCGCTCCTCCTTAGTGGTTGCGCTTATGTCGATTCCATAATCGGCCCCGAACTCCCTGGCGATTTCAAGCTTTTTCTTCGAGGGATCGACGAGTATTATTTTTCCCGCACCGAGCATCTTCGCCTTGGCTATGTGCATGAGGCCCATGGCCCCGCCACCCTGGATTACGACGGTGTCGGCAAACCCGAAACCCCTTGACTCGATTCTTGAGAACTCCTTGGCCCTGTCCAGTGTGGAGGTGACAACGAATATCTCCGCCATGGCCCCGAATTCATCAGGCATGCCCTCGGGCACTTTATAGACCCACGCGCCTTTGGGAACGTACATGTATTCGGCCCATCCGCCCACCACATACGGGTGGATATTGCTCGGATACGACAGGCCGATGGTCGTATTCTTTGCGCAGAACGGATATGCGAATATA
>CAYNVT010000048.1:0-27618 GCA_964400685.1 uncultured Bacteriovoracaceae bacterium
CGAAGACGATATCAGGGTGATGAACTGCTTCAAAAAGGTTTATCTTGCAAGCTATATAGTCCATGAAAGCGCGCTTGAAAAATTCTGGATGCTTGCCGACGGCCTGGTTGATGATGTCATAATGGTCGAGAAAAAGCAGTTTCCTGACGTCGATATGGACAGCGATGAAGAGGACCTCAGGAAGGCGTTAAACCTGCTTGACTGGAGAAATATAGAACTCATTTATCTCGATGTGGACTATCCGATCTTATCCGACGCCAACCATTCATTAAGCAGGGATGAAAAAAAATCGATAGAAATGCTGCTCGAGGCCTTCAGTCATGAAGGCTATTCCGGCACCTCATTTCTTCAGGGCCATCACACGTTTTTCTATGGAGCGCCCAATTCTCTGCCGGAAATATTGTGGCCGCTTTTCAAGCGTGTCGAAGACCTGAGCGTTTATACCAAAGGCACTGAAAAGCTCATCGAGCAGACGGGTGAAGTCATCAGATACAATATAGATGAGGAGACATGATCTCTCCGGGCAGCTTCCGGCTGTAAGGATAATGATATGAAAATTTTGATTGTCGGGTTGGGAAACGTCGGCTTGATGCACGGATGGGCCTTAAGCGAAGGCGGTGTTGACGTGACCCATGTTGTCCGCAAGGGCTCGCTTGCAAAATATGCGCATGACATTAACATGGATGTTCAAGACATGCGCTCCGGAAAACAGGAGAATTATACCGCCCTTTACAGGCCCAAGCTCGTGGACGAGGTTGCGCCCGGAGAGGGTTACGATCTTGTAATGGTAGCGACCAATCATCTGCAGGGTGTTGATGCGGTCAGGGAATATATGGACAAGGTCCCCGGTGCCGACTTCCTGATGTTCTGCGGCAACTGGGAAGGCCCCGGTGTTATCGACGAACTGATCCCAAGGGGCAGATATGTCTGGGGCTATTCCGTATTCAGCGGCGCCATGGGCAGCGACGGCGTCATGTATGCGAACATCCAGAAGACATACAGGATAGGCGCGCTTGATGGCTCTCCTGAAGTGCTTCTCGGTAATATTGAGGCCGAATTTGCTCGTGCCCGCATAAGCCCGGTGATAAAAAAAGACATAATGGCATGGCTCTGGACGCATCATGCGCTGAACGCAGGCCTGCAGGGGACGGTTCTTGTGCAGGGGGGGGCTCCCCGGGGCCGATGCGCCTTTCGATGTATGGGTGTTTATCATAAGGGCGGTCAAGGACGCACTTAAAGTGCTCAAGGCCCGCGGGGTTGATTATACCGATGATCCGGATACGAAGGTCTTCCGGATGGAGAACGACGAGGAGGCGGCGCGATTTTTGAGGGATGGGCTGACAGGCGCAGCTCACTATGCGCGGACGCAGGCGCATTCGCATGTGACGGCCAACGCTACGGAAATGAAACGCTTATACCTGGACGTTGTCGAAACAGGCGAAAAACTCGGTGTGGACATGCCCAGCCTTTCGAGCATCAAGGACAGGATTCTGGCGCTGTAGAAAAAAGCGCCGCTTTTGATTCTGGTATCAGTTCTCTTGTCATTAGTGAAAGGGAGAAAGGAGGATATATGAAGAGTGTCAGGATATGGCTTGGATTGGTCGTGGCGGTTATCGCCCTTTGCGCCTTTGTTGCGGCCGGGTGCGGCAAAAAAGCCGAGGAGGTAACGGCGGAAAAAATGATGGAAAATGCCTTGAGCACGGCAACGGGCAAGGATACCAAAGTCGACCTCGACAAGGGGGATGTCCATGTGGAAAACAAGGATATGAAGGTTGATATAGCTTCATCTTCCACCTGGCCTGCGGAAATGTTTGCCGACGTGCCCAGATTTACCGGAGGGACCATCGAGCGCGTCGTATCATCCGAAGAGGGCGGCATGAAGAAGTTCAACATATATTTCAACAGCATCAAAGATGGTGCAGTAAAAGAGTATGTGCAGAGTCTCAAGTCAAAGGGCTGGGATGCGAGCCTGATGGATATGGGCAAGGGCGGTTTGCTGAATGGCACCAAGGGCAAACTTGGCATCACCTTCAGCTACAGCGCTGAAAATAAGGACGGTATGCTCGCAGCCTTCAGCACGCAGTAGAACGATCAGGACGATTACGCGTGGAATACCAGGCGACTGGTCTGTCTGCCTGGTGTATTTTGCTTTCGTTAAAATTCCGAAGGGAGGAGATTTTCTGTGGCATTGAAGGCATATGTGCTTATCTTTGACGGCATGGCGGATTGGGAGCCTGCGCTTGCCCTTTGCGAAATAAAAAAGTCCAAGAAATTTGATGTCGTGACTGTCGGCTTTTCCACAGATGACATTACCACTATGGGAGGCTATCGGATCAGTCCTGACATTACCCTTTCCGGGGTGAAACCCGAAGATACAGCGATCTTCATCATGCCGGGCGGGGAGATGTGGGAGCAGGGGCCGCATGAAGACTTGACCGGGCTGCTGCACAGGCTCCATGCGAAAGGCGTCATTATAGCCGCGATATGCGGGGCGACACTGGAGATTGCGCGGTCAGGGCTTACGAACGGGCGCAGGCACACGAGCAACACCAAAGGTTACCTGAAGGCCATGCTGCCCGGTTATGCGGATGATGATTTCTATGTGGACAGGCTCGCAATAGCCGACGGAAACCTGATCACGGCCAGCGGACTTGGCAGCGTCGAGTTCGCCTGCGAGATACTGAGGCTGCTTGCAATCTACAACGATGAGGAAATCCGTGAGCTGTACGATATGTTCAAGCACGGCATCATACCGGCACGCTATCTCATGTGATCCCGGTATGCGGCCTGATGTGCAGGGAGCTTCTTTCCCGGCGCTAATTCAGCTTTCTGATAACCATCATCGAATCGGCGTTTTTTATGAAGTTGTAACGTGACGGGCGTATTTCAAAAGAAACACCTTCGAACCCGGGGTCATTCATGATGGGTTCCACGATCTCGCTGGGCTGGAACTGGAGGTTGACGAGGGGATATATCCTTATCTCACCGGATGTTATCCTGAGAAGCTCTTTTATGATCTTCACGTGCGCCTCATAGTTGATGAAATTATCGTATATGAACAGCAGGTGTGAAACGAGCGAGAGAGAAAAGTTGTCGGGCGCTATGAACGGGGTGAACGGGAAACAGGCGTCCAGATATCGCCAGCGGTTATTCCTGAAATCTTCAAGGAACGCTTTGTAGGCCTTTCTCCTGTTTTCGCGGACATGGTCTATATCCCTGAGAGGATGTCCCCAGTTGAACATGTGGGGCAGCCTTGTCAGGTTGGTTATCGAGTTTTCTATATCGTTTTCGCATTTTGCTTCAATGGTGTCGGGCTCCAGACAATAGATGGGGTCGCCCGAAAATATCGTAAACCCGCGGTCGGCCGCTTCGGCGGTAAAGGAGCTGACTCCACCCGCAACGTTCATAATCTTTCCGTCAGAGGGTTTGATGTCGTCGAGAAGAAACATGTCGTTGTATTCGTCGTATGTCCTGCCTATGACCAGGATATGATCGAAGTCCATGGTTTCATATGGCTGAGGATCGAGATTGACATCAGCGAAAACGTCTTTTGTATCTGACATGCTTTCCTCCGTGTGTTTGTTACAGAGACGCGATGCGTTCCTTAATAACATCGGCAGGCGCATGGATATCTTTAAGGAATTGAAGATATCATATTTTATGTGTATGCTATACACAAAAGACAGCAAAGGAGTTGATCATGAGGACAAATATAGATATTAACGACAGTCTGATGGAAGAGGCTGCGAAGTATGCCGGAGCCAGGACCAAGAAGCAGATCATTCATGACGCCCTTGAACTCTATGTGAAAATGAACAAGCGCAAGGACGTAACCGACCTTGCCGGGAAGATATCTTTCCGGGACGGGTTCGATCCGGTCAAGGAAAGGCGCACCGGGAGATTTGACAGGTGATCGTAGTCGACTCGTCAGTTCTTGTTGAAGTATTAAAGGACAAAACCGGAATTATTTTGAAGAAATATAAAGCCCTTATCGGCGCTGATATCGAAGTGTTCACCAGACTTACTGAAATGGAAATATTGAGAGGCGCAAGGGATGATATTGAATTTAAGAAGCTCAAGGGCTTTTTCAGTACCCAGTTTTTTCTTGAGGCCAATGACGGCACATGGACGAAGGCGGCAAGGATATATTTCGATCTGAGGAAGAAAGGCAAGATTGTTAAAGCGCCCATTGATTGTCTTATCGCGCAGATCGCCATCGAACATGACGCCATACTGCTGCACAGGGACAAGGATTTTCAAATGATTGCGGAGATAAGAGAGCTTGAAAATTTATTTTTTCAATAAGCGGTAATAAAACATATGCCAAAGACCGGGAAGGATAGTCTGAAAAGTATCACCGGCGGCGAAGTTCTTATTTATCAGTCCGCAGACGGCCGCGCGCTGATCGATGTAAAGCTTGATGCTGAAACTGTATGGCTCACACAGAAGCAGATGGCGATGCTGTTTGATAAAGATTCGGACACCGTCGGTCTTCATATTAGAAATATATACAAAGAAGGCGAACTTGAAAAAAACTCAACTACCGAGGAATCCTCGGTAGTTCAGATTGAAGGCCAAAGGTCAGTCCGCCGTCTAATCAAATACTATAATCTTGATGTGATTATTTCTGTTGGATACCGTGTTAAATCCTTACGCGGCACACAGTTCAGAATATGGGCGACAAGCGTACTCAAAGAGCACCTGATAAAGGGTTACACCGCAAACGAAAAACGGCTCAAAGAATTGCGACAGTCGATCAGGCTTATCGAAAACATAATCAGCAGAAATGATGTTTCGACGGATGAGGCCAGGGCGCTTTTAAAAGTCGTCTCAGACTATTCCTATGCGCTTGATGTGCTGGACGATTACGACCATAAGAGGCTCAAACCGCTCAAGACAACACCCCGTAAGGTTGAATATATTTCCTATGAAGAGGCCGCGTACGTTATCGGAAAAATGCGTGAAAGGTTTGACGCATCAAACCTTTTCGGCAGGGAAAAGGACAAGAGCCTTCATTCTTCACTTGCAGCTATAGGGCAGACCTTCGAGGGCAAAGATGTATATCCCGGCTTTGAAGAAAAGGCCGCAAACCTTCTTTATTTTCTGGTGAAGAACCACAGCTTTGTTGACGGCAACAAGCGCATAGCCGCCGCGCTTTTCCTTTGGTTCATGGAAAAGAACTGCAAGCTTTACACTGCTGAGGGTATTAAACTGATAGCAGATAACGCCCTTGTCGCTATCACCCTCATGATCGCCGAAAGCCTGCCTGCTGACAAAGAGCTTATGGTTAATCTGGTTGTGAGGTTGATCGGAGGGGATAAGCAATGATCCATATTTCTATTTGATTTTACCGCATGTTTGTGCCGATGTTTATAATATCAGGGGAGGGTGAATGCCATGCCTGAAAAGAAGACAAAATCCCATCTGCCAGCTAAGACCCTCGGTTCAAGTACGTCCGCAACCGGCATACTCAAAGACCTGCGGGTCTTGATCACAGAGGCAAGACAGAATGTGGCGCGTCAGGTCAACAGCGCGCTTGTGCTTTTATATTGGAGAATAGGCAGGCGCATTCTCAAGGACATCCTTCAGGAAAAACGCGCCGGTTATGGCGAGAAGATTGTCTCATCGCTGGGGAGACAGTTGGAAACCGAATTCGGAAGGGGATTTGGAGATAAAAACCTTCGCCGGATGATCCAATTCGCTGAAGTATTCTATGATGAACAGATTGTCGTAGCATTGACACGACAATTGAGCTGGACTCACTTTCTCAGGCTGATACCCACAGACGACCCGCTCAAGCGGGATTTCTATGCCGAAATGTGCCGCATCGAGGGCTGGAGCACCCGCACGCTGGAAAAGAAAATCGGCGGCATGCTTTATGAACGCACGGCGCTGTCAAGAAAACCCGGAGAACTGATAAAGCACGAACTGGATGAATTAAGAAAGGAAGATAAACTTACGCCTGACATGGTGTTCCGCGATCCTTATTTATTGGATTTTCTTGGACTGAAAGACCGCTACCTCGAAAAAGATATTGAAGATGCAATTATGCGGGAACTTGAAAATTTCATCCTGGAGCTTGGTGTAGGGTTCACGTTTGTGGCCAGGCAGAAGCGCATACAGGTTGATAACGACGATTACTACCTTGACCTACTTTTTTATCATCGCGGGCTCAAAAGGCTTGTGGCGGTTGATCTCAAGCTTGGCGATTTCCAGGCCGCATACAAGGGGCAGATGGAGCTTTATCTGCGCTGGCTTGAAAAATATGAGCGCAAAGACGGCGAAGAACAACCGATAGGCCTGATCCTCTGCGCCGGGAAGAAGCAGGAAACGATTGAACTGCTTGAGCTGGAAAAAAGCGGCATACGCGTGGCGGCATATTGGACCAAACTGCTTCCCCGCAGACTTCTGAAACAAAAGCTGCATGAAGCATTGATTACCGCAAGACAAAGGCTTATGCAGGAAAACTCTCAAAAGGAAGTGGCTGCCTTGCCGCCATCACCCTCATGATCGCCGAAAGCCTGCCTGCTGACAAAGAGCTTATGGTTAATCTGGTTGTGAGACTGATCGGTGGTGATAAGCAATGATCAACAATCTCCATTGGTTTTATAATAAGATTGTGTCGATGTGGTATAATCAGTAATCAACAACCATTCTTGCGGCAGGCATAGACGGTTCTCTGATTGATCTTATAACTTTAGGATTAAATCTTAAAAACTTGATATCTCGGGAAGAAAATTATATTTTACATTTTAGAGTCAAGGAGGTTGGAAATGACGAATACCTTTGAAAGAATCGAGATAAATCCGCGTGTATGTAACGGGAAACCGGTCATAAAAGGAACCAGGATTCCTGTTTCAATAATACTGGAACAGATTGCTGAAAATGTAACATGGGATGCCCTTCTTAAAGGTTATCCTGAACTGACAAGGGAAGACATTCATGCAGCCCTTGTATATGCAAGAGAATCTTTGGATCACGCAGAGGTTCGTTTTGCCCATGGCTGACAAACACAGACTTTATCTTGACCAGATGTTCCCTACCCGGGTGGCTGATGATCTTCGCATAGCAGGATACGATGTTTTAAGGGCATACGAAACCGGCCAGTCAAGGGCGGATGATAATGAGATCCTTGCAATGGCAATAGAAGAAAGCAGGACACTGATTACAATGGACGAGCATTTTGGTGATTGGGTTATATTGCCATTGAGAGAACACCCCGGTGTGATAAGGTTAAAGGTTGATCCCTTCAGTACGGAAAATGTGCTCAAACTTTTAATGCCTTTTCTTGAAAAATATCCATTGGGTGCCTTTGTAAACCATCTTATTATCCTTTCTGAAAAACGTGAGAAATGGATTACTACAGGTTGATATCGAACATTCACCCTTTCTGATTATAAATAAGATATTGATGAACAAAAAAACTCTCGTGCCCTTTCCGGTAAATGTTATATAGATAGTCAGTAATCAACAATCATTCTTGCAGGGCGTAAGAACAAGGCAGACTGAAGAGAGGAATGGGCTGATAAGCTGATGAGCTAATAAGCTGATAAGCAGAATCAAGGGCTATAAAGGTTCAACTTATCAGCTCATCAGCTTAACAACTTATTAGCTTTTATGAGCATTCCGACGCTGCCGACAATGAGAGCGCTTGAATAGAAACTGGAGAAACCCAAGGAGTGAATATGGCTTTTAATTATGATGGAGTAAGTTACATTGAACCTCAGGATTTGAAGGTCAAAACCATCGACTTCCTGCCCAAGGTCCCTATCAATGACGATGCATTGAAAAACGAACTTGGCCGGGATTTCCTCGGCCCGGACGAGGTCGTGGCGCTCATTCAGGTGGCGGTGTCGCGCTCGGTGGACTATCAGACAGGGCTCGAAGAAGAGCTTCTCAAGATGATGGCCGACGGCAAGAATATAAAGGAATCCATCTTCAAAAAGAACCTCTCAGGCATAGGCCGCGGCCATTCGCTCGACGGCCTGCCTGTCATCGCGCTCGGACTGAACGGCACCAAGATGATTGATTCGGCTTTCACGGGCATGGTCTATTCGCGCTCGCTCGTTACCAGCGGACGCCGCAGGGAGACCACGCTCACAGAACTCGTCATTCCGCGCTCGATAAGCTCTGATGCGGAACTGCTTAAAGAGTATATAAAAATCTCGGCGGACCTGTTCGCGGTCTCGGGCGAGATGAAGCAGAAGTTCGCGAAAAAGACCGACGCCATCCAGGCGTTCAACAAGCTTAAGCCCTACAACGACCCGGCTGACCTGTTCTATGTCCTGCCACTGAGTTCGCTGGTCAACCTGGCAAAGACGGTCGATGCGGAGAAGGCGGCAGGGACAGCGTGGCTGCCGGAAGAGTTCGCCATGTTTACGGCTATCATGGAGGAAAAAGTAGATGAGATGGGCATGGGCCAGCTCTTCCGCATGCGCAAGGCCGTGCCGCGCGAGACCTTCCTGCACTACAACATATTCAAGGCGCCTGTGGCTGATTACGTGAGCTCAATGCACGAGAAGCTGGGTTGTCCCGTGGGCCCGGATGTCGTACGCATTGTGAACGACCTGCCGGAAGCCGCAGAGAAAGAGCTTACCGAGCTTAAGGCCATGATGGAGTCTGTGTCACAGTATGCCGGTCCCGAAGCTCTTTATGTAAGGGCCTGCCGCAACCAGAGGGCGCTTTCGAACATATGCAGGAACTATAACGAGGCGCTCAACATCCAGACCATCAGCTCGCTTTCATGGCGGGTGTGGAGCGAGCAGAAACGGCACGCCACGCTCAGGCAGCATGTGGAATCCATTTATACCGCTGCTGACCGCGCCTACAGGACAGTCCGCGAGATATGGCCCGCCATTCAAAGCAAAGGGGATATAAACGAGATAGCCCTGGCCGCAGAGAACGCATTCGTCATAAGCCCTGAGATAAAGGATGAGCCCGAACTGCTCGAGGCCTATGTCTATAATACAGCCAGGCAGATAATGTTCTACGGAAGGCTTGTCGATTCGGGTATTCCTTTGCGCGACGCGCTCTACGTCGTGCCGCGCAACATCCGGCTGCGCACGCTTGAGAGCTATGACCTGATAAACGCAATCAGTCTGGAGCTGCCTCTAAGGCTATGCACGGAATGCGAACCGGAAAGGCGCGTTACGTCCGAGCAGAAGGCGAAGCTCCTTAAGGAAATGCTGCCTGAACTCTCATTCCTCTTCGAGTCGAAATGCAATATCGGCTACTGCACCGAGGGAAAGTTCTGCGCCAAAATCATGAAATTGAACTCCAGGTACAATATGGAGACCCATAAGGCCATAGCCGCAATAATAGCTGGTATGTGATAGAAAAGCCCGAATAGAGGCCTTTGAGCAAAAAATTAAATGCGCGGCAAATGAATGTGTGATACTTTTGTGCAATCATAATCAATGAATTCCGGAGGTCATGAATGCAGAACGAAATCAAAAAGAGCATTAACCTGCTTAACACTGACGGCCACATTATCAGCGAAGGATGGGCGAGATTCCCCTACTGGAAATATGACAGGTCTGCGATTAAGGCGTCGGTCCTGAGGATCAAGGAATGGGACTATTATGCCGTTCTTTCCGAGGACAAGAAATATGGCATCACGTTTACGATAAGCGACCTCGGCTATCTCGGTCTTTCCGCTATATGCTTCCTTGATTTCGAGAAAAGATATTTCAACCAGATCGACACGATGAGCATCCTGCCTCTCGGAAAGACTGGCTTTCCTCCTGACAGCGAGAATGCCGGGATCATAAGGTTTGCCGACAAAAAACTCTCGGTGGAATACGTAATGCAGCACGGCAGGAGGACAATAAGGTTCGAGTGCCCGGAAATGACCGATGCTTACGGGAACAAAGGGCTCACCGGTGAGATCATACTTGAGCAGCCTGAGGGCATTGAAAGCATGGTGATAGCGACCTCGTGGAAGGAGAACAGGAAGGCATTCTACTATAACCGCAAGATCAATTGCATGCCTGCTTCCGGCGGGTTTGCGATAGGTGCGAAAAAGTACGCGTTCGAACCTGCAAAAGACTTTGGCGTGCTGGACTGGGGGCGAGGGAACTGGACGTACAAGAACCGCTGGTACTGGGGTTCGGCATCCGGGCTTGCAGATGGGGTGCCATTCGGCTGGAACATAGGCTACGGTTTCAGCGACCGCACACCTGCATCGGAAAATGTGATATTTTATAACGGCAAGGCGCACAAGATAGAGGAGGTGACCTTTCACATCGACACGTCGGATTATATGAGGCCCTGGAAATTCACGAGCAGCGATGGCAGGTTCGAGATGGATTTCAAGCCTGTTGTCGACAGATCGAGCGCGGTGAACCTTCTGATATTGAAGTCCATGCAGCATCAGGTATTCGGATACTTTACGGGCAAGGCGGTTCTGGACGATGGCAAGGTGATAAACATTAAAAATTTCCTGGGGTTTGCGGAGGATGTGCTCAACTGGTACTAATTATTCCATTTCGCATTCAAGCGCTACCTTAAAAAAGCTGATAAGCTAATAAGCTGTTGAGATGATAAGCAAATGAAGTATTTGATTCTGTTTAACAGCTCATCAGCCACCAGCTTAACAGCTTTTAGTAATAAGCTGTCGAGCTGATAAGCAAATGAAGTGGACCGGTTGCCGGTTATACTTGAAATGAAGGAGGTTCATGAATGGGCGGCAAATTGATTGACAGGCGTGAGTTCATAAAACTTGGCGCGGCATCGGGTGCTGCTATAATGCTCGGAGGCATTGCCGCATGCGGAACAGGCGGCGATTCTGACAGTCCTGAAGGCGAGTCAACAGGACAGAGCTCCTCGAATCTGAAGCCAGAGAACAGGGATTTTGATGTCATCATTGCAGGTGCGGGCCCGGGCGGCTGTCTCGCGGCATTGAGGCTTGCCCGGAAGGGGTTCTCAGTAGGCCTCTTTGATTCGGTGAGCGAAGATAAAGTCGGCAGGCGGATCGTTCTTGCAGTCGAAAGTGACATTTTCAAAACAATTTGCCTGGCTTATCCGGAAGGAGATATGCTTGCCTATGAACATGAGCGCGAGCGGATCTTTTCACCTGAAGGCAAGGAATGCTTTCAAATCGAATGCAGAGATTATCCCATGCCGGTTGCCATTCATCTTGACAGGTTTACGCAATCGATTTTTACCCGGGCGCTTGAAAGCGGTGTGGAGTTCTATTCAGGATACAATGCGGTGGAGCCTTTATGTTCGGCAAAACGTGTTTACGGGGCAAGGTTCGAAGGTCCTGATGGAACAGCTGATGTGAAGGCAAGGCTGGTAATCGATGCAACCGGCTTCAGTGCGGCCCTGACCAGGAATCTGCCGGACATGTTCGATATAAGGTTCAGGGAGTCTGATTCGGATGTCGTGTGCGCTGCTAACAGGCTTTATAAAATTGATTATGATATGGCGGCGTCGGCGGTCCAAAACGGCTTGCAGGGGACGGAAGAGCTCTGGAACCGTATGGGAAAACTCGGCGTTTATTCGACATTTTTAACATGTCTTTCGCTCAGGAATGAAGAAGCCTACATACTCACAGGATGCAAAAAGTCTTTTGAAACCCCGGACATATCGGCAAGGTCTGCAGCGGACGGCTTTATGAAAGAGCAGGGCTATTACAGAGATGAAATATCCTCTGCCGAATCGCAGATAAGGATCAGCAATTCGCTTGATGCGCCTGTTGCTGACGGATTCATGGCCATTGGCGAGGCCGCATGCCAGACTGTTACGATACATGCAAGCGGTGTGGCGTCTTCGTTGTATGCCGGGCATCTGGCCGCCATAACGGCAGCCCGCGCCCTGAATGATGGCGATACGTCAGCCAGGGCTCTGTGGCCCTATGCAGCGGCATACCAGACGACAAGAGGTGCAAAAATATCAGGGCTGGAAGTCACACGGCAGACCGTTGACAGACTCAATGTGGAAGATGTCAATATATTGCTGGAATCAGGCATCATGCACAAAGAAGACTATATAGGGGGCGTCCTGGTGAATGAACCGGCAATAACCGCGGCAAGCATACCGGATAGAATGGACGGCTTTTTAAAACACCCGGCCTATATCCCTGTGCTTTTAAAAATGGGATTGACAGCCCAGAAGGTAACGAAGCATTATAAAAAATATCCGGCCAGGTATGACCTGCAGGCGTTTTCAGAGTGGCGGAATGAAAAAGACAAACTTTTCAGCTCTATTGAGGAGTGAACTTGAATGTTTAAAAAACGCATTTTTACACTGAGAACATGCACTGAAGGACTTGCGAGTCTTGTTGCGGGTCTGCCGGCATCGGTTGACGCACGCAGGAGAAATAAAATAAGCCATGCCTTCGCAGAAAAGCTCCGGCTGGCCACCAACTCGGTAAACGGCTGCGTCTATTGCTCTTACGGGCACAGCATGCTTGCCTTGCGCTCAGGGATTTCCAGGGAGGAAATCGATCTTCTGCTGAGGGGAGACATAGGCTGCGAGGTCGATGGGTTCGAGGCCCCAGGCCTTTTCTTTGCCCAGCATTATGCTGAAACAGGGGGCAGACCCGAAAAGGAAATGCTGGAAAAACTCAGAGCAGCATACGGCCGTGAAACTGCAGATGACATTCTGACCATTGTCAGGGAGATGCAGTTCGCAAATCTATCAGGAAATACGTTCGATGCTTTCTTAAGCCGGTTGAAGGGTGATGCGGCATCAGGCTCGAATCCATTCTTCGAAGCCATATTTTTTCTTGTGAGCCTGCCGCTGGTCGGGCCCTTTAATCTTGCGATGAAAGTGCAGAAGATCAATAAAACAAATCCTGCTTGAACCGGGGGAAAAAATGAAAAACATAAATGAAGTACTCGCAGAAACAAAAATAGACAAAGAGGTCGGCATCAAGGTTACGCCTGTAGCGGGTGATGACAGCCTTTCTCTTCTTGTGGCCGAGGTTGCGGCCCGTAAGGTTTTGAAGCCTCATTATCACAAGAACAGCATAGAGATTTATTTTATAGAGCAGGGCGAAGGGATAATGAAACTGGGAGACCTGAAAGAAGACGGTGACGTCAAATGGACGAAAGTATTGGACGTCAAAAAAGGCGACTGCATAACGGTCAAAGCCGGTCAGGTTCATACCCTTGAAAATCAGGGACCTGAAAACGTCATAATAATAGTCGGCTGTCCCATGACGAATATAACGACCGACAGGTATGTTATAAACTGTTGAATCAGCTGATGAGCAAATCAGCTATTAAGCTGTTCAGCTGATATGCTTGATCAAGACCTGTTTCGCCATTGCCCGGCAGATTAACAGCTGTTTTGATATCTCATTCCTTACATGCATTGCAGGCTCAAAATTTTTGAAAAGCGGCAATCTGCCGATAAGGAAAAAAAGACTTAAAAGCCGAGGTAATTCATGCGTTTATTTAAAGCAGTTTTATTGCTGGGATTCTTCCTTATCATGGCTGCATGCAGCACCTCATCGTCGGACAACCAGCCTGAACCTCTCAACCTTTCCATCATCCATATGAACGACACGCATTCGCACCTGGAAGCGCTCTCTAATGAAGAGCTTTATTTCGACGGTGTGAGAACGAGGACCGACCTCGGCGGTGCGGCCAGGATGAAAACAGCGATTGACGTACTCAGTGAAGACAATGAAAACACCCTCATTCTTCATGCCGGGGACGCTGTCCAGGGTACTTTATATTATACCGCATTTAACGGCGAGGCCGATTTTGTCCTGCTTAATTATTACGGAATCGACGCCATGACGCTGGGCAATCATGAATTCGACAAAGGGCCCGCAAGCGTTTCAAACTACATAGCCTGGGCTGATTTTCCGATAGTGTCGGCCAATATCGATACAGAGGAGGAGCCCCTGCTCAAGGGAAAGATACTGCCCTTTACACTCAAGGTTCTGGGACATAATACAATCGCTATAATTGGCGCCACGACAAGAGATACCGAAAGCACGTCCAGCCCGGGAGAAAACGTGAAGTTCGGGGATGTCGGACAATGCGTTACGAACACTGTCAATATTCTCAAAGGCTTCGGTCTGAATAAGATCATACTGCTGTCTCATACAGGATATGAAGAGGATATTGAGCTTGCGGAATCGGTATCGGGAATCGATGTAATTGTCGGAGGACATTCCCATACCCTGCTTGGGAATCAGGCCGGTTTTGCCGAGTTCGGGCTTACCGTGCCCGACGGATATGATTACCCCACAGTGGTTAAAAGCCCTGAAGGCAAGGATGTGCTGGTAGTACAGGCATGGTGCTGGGGCAGGGCCATCGGTGAGCTCAATGTGAGTTTCGATGCAAACGGTGAAATAACATCATACAGCGGCCACCCTTATCTGCTGAATTCAGAGCTCTTCAAACAGAATTACGGTGCGGGATGGGTGGTTGTGGGTCCCGATGTTCAGGACAGGATCATGGCGCTCATACTCGGCTCCGAACTGCTTGATATATTCGATGAGGATGCAGGAGCGGCGGCAATTCTTAAGCCATACACCGATCAGATCGCTGAAAAGAAGAAAACCGTCGTAGCAGCCGCAGTCGAGGATATATTAAGAGGTGACCCGGCCAGCAGCTTCAATTCGGGCCCAGGCCCGTTAGTTGCGGACAGCATGATCTTCAAAACTTCATCCCAGGGTGTGAGCATAGCCATTCAGCCAAGGGGCGGGGTCAAGGTGGATTTCCTTGCGGGAAACATTACTATGGGCGACGTGCTTTCCGTGCTGCCTTACAATTCACTGCTTACGGCAATAGAAATGACAGGCACGGAAGTCAAAAACGCGCTTGAAGACGGCATCGATTATCAGGTTGTAAACAATCCGCGCAGTCCTTCAAACTGTCCCTGGTATCCTTATGTTTCAGGGCTGAAGTTCGATATAATAGAGAATGCCGCCAAAGGTTCCCGCGTGACGAATATTAAATACAGAAGCACTCCGGGGGGCGGTTATACAGACTTTGACCCCGGGGCGACATACAGGATTGTAGTGACTGCGTATCTGGCAGGTGGCGGAGACGGTTACACAACGCTCAAAAACATCCCTGCCGCAAGGAAAACAGACACCGGGTTCATTGACGCGGACGCCTTCAGCGAGTATCTTGCTACACTGGGTACGGTATTGAATCCGACGGAGATAAGAATAACAGTAACGTATTAACGGTTAATGGAGGAAGAAGTGTTTACCCTTACTGCGCTTATAGGCTTTCTCAGTGCGTCTATGGTCCTTACTATAGCGCCAGGGCCTGATAATATCTTCATCATTACACAGGGCATATCGAACGGCAGAAAGCCTGCTATCGTTACAGCTCTCGGCATGTGCAGCGGGATAAGCATTCACACAATAGCGGCGGCTCTCGGGCTCTCTGCCATATTTTATTCATCTGCTGTCGCCTTTCAGATAGTCAAATTTGCAGGTGCCGCCTATCTTCTTTACCTTGCATACAAGACCATAAAAAGCCGCTCTGAAGGTTTTGCAGGCACAAAGGCCAGACCGGAGACAAACGCCGCTCTTTACAGGAGAGGTTTCCTGATGAATGTGCTCAATCCCAAGGTTGCGCTCTTTTTCCTCGCCTTCCTGCCGCAGTTCGTAAACCCCGCTTCCGGGAAATTCGCCTTGCAGGTGATTATGCTGGGCCTTATGTTCATGGTTCAGGCTGTCATCATATTCACGATAATCGGCTATTTCTCAGGCACGATTGGCGAGAAGCTTATAAAAAAACCGGGGCTCTCAAGATTGCTCTCATGGCTTACGGCAGCGGTATTTACTGTCCTGGGCGTAAGGCTTGCGCTCATCAGCAAATGATCGATTATTCATGAGGCTGTGGTCAGTCCATCCGAAATACCTCGATGCAGCGGGACTTACCGCCCTGTGGCGTGAAGGCCTGCTTGCCAGAAAAGTGCTTGCAGGCGGGACGACTGGATACAGGAACCACCCGCAGCTTGAGAGGTTCAAGAAGGCGCCTGTTCCAGGAGATGCTATCGATACATACCTTGCGGAAGTGTTGAAGGAAGCCCGGTTGCGCGGATATAAGTTCGACGCTTCAAAAATTCAGGAAATATCTTCTGAAGTAAAAATACCCGTTACGGCGGGACAGATTGAATATGAATGGGGTCATCTGCTCTCAAAGCTTGAAATACGCTCTCCCTCGCTGTTTAAAAAATATTTTCTGCTGCATTCGCCTGAGCCGCATCCGGTTTTTGTAATTGTTCCGGGCGGAGTTGAACCGTGGGAGAGGGTTATGAAATAATCAGGATTAACCAAGACGAATATATTATGATATTATCCGGAAGGTCACAGAAACATAAAGATTAAAGGGAGGTAGTTTATGGCTCAGAAATCGAAGGATCAGAGAAGGGAGAAAGTGATAAACGTCCTCAATAAGGCGAGAGGCATGGAACTTCAGGCCATCGCACAGTACATGAACCAGCACTACAACCTCGACGATATGGACTATGGCGAGCTGGCCGCAAAGATGAAGCTGATAGCAATCGATGAGATGAGACATGCCGAGATGTTTGCCGACAGGATAAAGGAGCTTGACGGAGAGCCCACAGTGGAGCCACTCAAAAAGCCGGAAAAGGGCCAGAAGATAAAGGCTATTTTCCCGTTTGACGCAAAGCTCGAAGACGATACTATAGATCAGTACAACCAGTTTCTCCAGGTTTGCAGGGACAGCGGCGACAATATCAGCGTGAAACTGTTTGAAACTATCATCGACGAGGAGCAGATACACTTCAACTATTTCGATAATGTCAGCGGGCATATCGCGAATCTGGGCGATACCTATCTGGCGCAGATCGCCGGGACACCGTCCGCAACCGGGCTCAACACACAGGGGTTTGTGGCGAGGCAGGGGGGAGGAGGAGTGGCTTGATTGCTGAGAAAATCAGCGGTTAAGCTGTTGAGCTGTTAAGCTATTAAGCTGTTGAGCAAGACCTTTGAATGCCTATGGTTCTGCTAATCTGCTAATTAGCTCATCTTCTAAAATAGGATACTGCTGGATAAAATGATCGGTATTTTGAAAACAGGACTGGAGAAGCGAACGTGGAAAAAAACAAATGGGCCAAACCTTTATTGACGGTTCTTATACGCTCAAATGCGGCTGAGACGATCCTTGAGACATGCAAGAATATAAGCGACCCCGGGCATACGGGACCTCAACAAGATAACCGGGGCTGCGATAATGATCTTTGTTTGAATTGTACATCCCAGGTGGAGTCGTAGTAACTGTGTTTTTAATGAGGCATGGGAACAGGTTGCTTAACAAGATTTAGTTTTATGCTGTCTACTATCTCCTGTCTCCTGACTACTTTATCTGCAGGAAGCCCTTTGCCACCATCTCCCTTATCATATTGCAAAATCCCTGCTCTATGTTTGAGACAGGGACATTGACCTCAGATGAGACCTGCGTGAGCAGTTCACTGAGCGGTTTTGCACCGTCGCATTTGATGAGCATGTTAGACATAACGGGGTCGATCCCGCCGGAATAGACAAGACCTTTGGCGAGTGTCAGTTTGATCGATTCATCCGCCCAGCCTTCCGGCGTTGGCGCACTCACCCTTTCAAGCCTTGCATTGTCCGTTAGCTTGAATTTTGTCTTAAGGAGCGTTTCATCGTCTGCCGTGAAAAGATAATCAAACGTCTTGAATCCCAATTCGATATTCTTGCCGCATGGCCCCAGCATCTTTTCAGGCGCCTCGTCAGGCCTGAACCAGTTTTTCCCTTTTGATGACTTCCTCATGTTTATAATGCCTGCTCCGATTGAAGTTATCCCCAGGCTGTTGTAATACCGGATCCATTCTTCAAATCGTTCAGAAAAATTAAGATTGTCTGCTTTTTCAGTGTGCTTTATCCATGTAGCTGCATATGTTCCGATGCTTCTTGTCTCGCTCCTTATAGCCCATGTGTCGCAGCCTGAATCTTCAAACCAGCCTGAGAGTGTCTCACTCCAGTCCTTGTCTTCGTATTCGGCCCAGTTGCAGAGCATCTGCAGAAAGCCGCCTTCGGCCAAATGATTGCCTGCAAGCTTCACGATCCGCCGGCAGAGTTCATCGCCGCTCAACCCGCCGTCGCGGTAGATGTAGCGCTTCTCAGGCGATATAACAAAGGGCGGGTTTGTTATGATAAGGTCAAATTCCTGCCCGCTGAAAGGTTCGAACAGGTTGCCTTCTACGCACATGATATTATTAAAACCGTTCAGTGCGGCATTGAAGCGAGTGAAATCAAGAGCCCTCGGGTTTATGTCTGAAGTGAATACCCTTTCGCTGTGTGATGCTGCCAGGAGCGCATGATAGCCGCAGCCGCAGCCGAGGTCGAGCGCGGCCCGGCAGTGCCTCCTGATGGTTATATTAGCAAGCGTCAGCGTGCTTGAGCCTATGCCCATAACGTATTCATGCTTTTTTCCGGTAAGCAGAAAGGAAGGTCTGTCAAACGCAATGAAAAGGCCCCTGTGCGGCAATATCTTTACACCGGCCTCGATCATGCCGTCATCTGTCCAGCTCAGGATACCGGTATTATTCAGGAGTTCAATATCCAGCTCCCCGAATGCATTCCTGACGGCATTTTCCGCGCAGGGTACATCAATGAGAAACAATCTTATCAGCGTGTCCAGGGCCGAGCCGGAACCGGTTTTTTTCATCAGAACAGGCAGATCGGTGCCTTTAAGTGAGGGAAAGTCCCGGATTCCGAGCCGTTCCAGGATGGCGGCGTCATCGAATCCGGCCGACGTGAAAACGGCCCGTAAAGAAGCATGGTCGATACTGGACGCAAACATTTCCATGTATTATAACGTAAAGAGAACTGAATCCCAAGGTGAAGTTCGGGGTCAGGAAAATCCGGGTTTTGCCCCCGGGAAAACGGAGGCTGCATGGAGCTGGTATTTAATCGACCTAATACGGCGGAGGAGCAGATAACCGATCCCGAAATCGTCCTCAGACGAGGCCATGGCGCCAGCAGCCGCGGTGTGTTCATAGACAACGGGTTCTGGGAATACGAATCCGATTCCGGTGTTATCACGATTACTTTCCGTCCCGCGATCTACCTGAGCAATGCTCTCAGTCCAACTGAGCTTGAACAGGTGCGGGCGCATGAACAGGGTCACATGAACGACTACCTTGACCTGACTGCAGCACTCCATGAAGATCTCCAGGCTGAACTTCACGCCTCGCACGAGATCAGCTGGGAGGATATGCAGGCCCGCTGGTTCTGGTACAACTATGACGTATGCGTGGCCGAGGGGCGCTATCACCGAAGCGTTGGACAGGATGCCAGGCAGTGTTCCAGACCCTCGGAGCCGTGTCCTGCATGGTCGCAGAGGACAATGGTAGAAGAATGACCGGCCGATTATCATGCTCACATGCATGAAAATTGCAATCAGAGGCTATGGACGGGAACCTTTTTTATGGTATCGTTTGCATATTGCAGGATGCGGATAGTTATATTTTAATGATGTCAGCCAGAAGATTACCACCGGAGATATCCTCATCAGGTTCATGGATTGTGAGCAGTAAACGGGGCAGATAAACAGCTGTCCAAATGCAAAGGAGCAGGACTATGTCGTTTACACAGGATAACCGCCTTATGTCGATAAGTACGCCACTTGGCAGAGACGTGCTGTTGCTCACGGGTTTTACAGGCACCGAAGAGATCTCCCGCATGTTCACGTACTCTCTGGAGTTCACCTCGGAAGACAACAACATCGCCCCCATGGACATCATCGGCAAGAATGTCACGGTGTCTCTCTCACTGGAAAATGACCAGACACGCTATTTCAACGGGGTCATCTCACATTTCACACAAACCCGTGTGGGTGGTGAAGACGATCAGGTCCTGCACAACTCCACCTATACCGCCACGATGGTACCCTGGCTGTGGTTTCTGAACCGTGGTGTCAATTCGCGCATTTATCAGAACAAGGACGTCAAACAGATCATCGAGCAGGTATTTGAGAGATGGCAGTCCAAGGACTGCAACATGAGCGGCCTTACCGGGAGTTATCAGCCGCGCGAATACTGCGTGCAGTATCGTGAAACGGATTTCAATTTCATCTGCCGTCTGCTCGAGGAAGAGGGCATATTCTTCTATTTTGCCCACGAAGACGGCAAGCATACTCTTATCCTTGGCGACTCAATCCAGGAGCACAAGCCGTGCCCGGTACAGGATGTTGTTCACTGCCAGCTGACAGGCGGTGCGGCGCTTCTTACCGAGGGAGTGATCAGAGGCATGGGCTGGAACCAGGAAATCCGCTTCGGCAAGTATACCCTGAACGATTACAATTTCATGACGCCCAGCACCAATCTCAAGGTGGAGGTGGGCGAACAGCAGAGATCCGGCCCGGACGA
Source organism: uncultured Bacteriovoracaceae bacterium (assembly GCA_964400685.1). GTDB lineage: Bacteria > Desulfobacterota > Desulfomonilia > UBA1062 > UBA1062 > DATCTV01. The sequence continues at coordinate 20,338 of CAYNVT010000048.1, forward strand.
GAGGGAATATTACCTGTATCCGGCCCGCTACAATACACGAAGTGAGGGCGAACGCCTTGTCAACCTGCGCATGCAGGCAGAGGAGGCCCGTATCATGACAATGCACGGGTCAGGCAACTGCAAAACACTGACCAGCGGATACCGCTTTACCCTTCAGGACCATCCGCGCGCTGACCTGAACGGCAAATCCTATCTTGTCACCTCTGTCTCACATCTCGTAAGGCAGCCGATAGGCGGAGCAGGGGAGGGCACGACCGGTAACTACAGCAACCGCTTCACATGCATCCCCATAGACGTCCCCTTCAGGCCTGTACTTAACACGCCGCGGCCGGTGATTCAGGGCATTCATACAGCCATCGTTACAGGACCGGACGGCGAGGAGATCTATACCGACCAGCACGGACGGGTAAAGGTCCGCTTCCACTGGGACCGTGAGGACAACAGGAACGAGGAATCCTCCTGCTGGGCCAGGGTGGCGCAGATATGGGCGGGCCAGGGCTGGGGTGCGGTGTGGATTCCCAGGATAGGCCACGAGGTGATCGTGAGCTTCATCGAAGGCGATCCTGACAGGCCTGTCGTGACCGGCTGTGTATATAATGCCCATCAGACGCCCCCTTATACGCTACCTGCTAATGCTACGCAGTCAGGCATCAAGACGCGCAGCAGCAAGGGCGGGTCGGACGCGAACTTCAACGAAATACGCTTCGAGGACAAGTTGGGTTCCGAGCAGATAAAGGTCCATGCCGAGAAAAATATGGATACCTCCGTCGAGGCTAATGATACCCTCGATGTAGGCGGAGACCGTACCGTGCACGTAAAGGGCCACTTCAAGGAAAACATCGACACAGGAGAGGAACGCCAGGTGGATGCCGGCGCTAAAGAAACCATTAACGGCGGCATGATGCAGATCATAACCGGCGGCGAAACCCGCAACGTAAGCGGGGGGGTTAATGAAACCATTGAAGGCGGCGAAAACCGCACAGTCGATGGAGGGATAAATGAATTGGTGCTCGGCCGTGAATTCCGGACCATCCAGGGCGATCAGGACGAAACTATAACCGGTTCGCTTAATCAGACAGCCGTCAGCGGTATGAATATCATGACACCCGGATCCATTACCATTACAGCAGCTTCGGGTGTAACCATCAATTCGCCTGCCGGCTATTCAGTAGTGGCGCCGGGCGGCAACACGACGGTGGATTCATGGTTCACCAAGATAGGCGGCAAGGATGAAGACCTTTTTGCAGTCCAGACAGCCATCCTTTCCATGCAGACCACCATAGCAGGCATGTCCACTGCCATGCAGGCAACCAAGATAGATGTGACAGGGATCGCGCTGGAAAGGTGCGGTGTGAAATCCGCCAACGAGCCGCTCACATTCAAGCAGGCCTCCACAAAACTTAAATCCGGCGCGATAGGGCTTTACATGTACACGCTTACGCTTATCGACTAGGGGGCTTGAAATGGCAGAGAAGACTACACTTGCGGAGAACCTCATCTTCATAATTATCCTGGTCGTTGTCCTGGCCGTAACTGTGGGTCCCGTCATCTGGAACCACTTCAAGAAAAGTGCAGTGCTGAGTTCGGGTATAGAGACAACTGCCAGAATAATCGATGTAACTGATACGGGAAGGCGGCATAATACGAACCCTGTCGTTAAAATAAGGCTGACTGTGAAGGCTGCTAGCGGTGAAGAATACAATGCCGAGATAATCTCGCCCGTCTCGCCTGTCAAACTTCCTGAATACAAAGCCGGGGCAACCGTGAAGGTTAAGTACGATCCTAAAAAACGTGAGAATGTTGCAATTGTCGATGCGGGAGCGAAAGGGCAATAGAAGTTGAAAACGATAAAACCCCAGAAACTGGGCATACTTACAAGGTGTTTTGAATTCAGGCGCAAATTCTACTTTGCAGCAAGCGTCCTTATGTACATACCGCTCTCGGACAGACAGGACCTTTATTCCGAAGCGGGCATGTGGAAATTTGCTGCAGCCGAACTCGGCAAAGATGCGGCCCTGGATGCCTGCATCCCCAAGGAAAAGCCTGAATTCCTGGTGGCAGGCTACGCATTTGTCCCGGGGAAGGAAAAGAGCATAGGCTGTTCGGTCAAGGTTCGTCTGGGCAATGTGGAAAAAGAGCTTTATGTGTACGGCGAGCGCTTCTGGAACGCCGGCACGCCCAGCGAACCAGTGAGCTTTGCCAGCATGAAGGTCGACTGGGAGCATGCATACGGAGGAGAGGGTTTCGATAAAAATCCGCTGGGCAAGGGGTTCAAGCCTGTAAACATAAAGGACATGACGGTGCAGCTCATACCGAATGTCCTTTATCCGAATGAGAGGATCAGCTCCCCTGAAAAACAGCACGAGCCCGCATCCTTCGGCCCTGTGGACTTCTCCTGGCCCCAGCGTTTTTTAAAGGCCGGAACTCATGACGACAGATGGCTCAAAGAAGATTTTCCCGGCTTCGCCCCTGATATTGACTGGACGATCTTCAATACGGCCCAGCCTGACCAGTGGCTGGAGCACCCTCTGAAGACAGACGAATCCTTTCAGATAAACAATATGCACCCCGATAAGCCCATCATTACGGGAAAACTGCCGGGATTCTCGGCGCGGTGCTTCATAAAGAGGCTTAAAGATGGCGGCGAGAGCTTTGACGAGATACCGCAGAGGCTGACAACGGTATGGTTTTTCCCCCATGCGGAGCGCGCGATACTTGTTTATCAGGGATTGTGCGAGGTAAGCGATGAAGACGCATCCGACATCTCGCATATCGTAATAGGTGCTGAGAGGCCTCATGAGCAGAAGCCCAAAGAGCATTATCTTGAAGTCATGAGGTTGAGGCTCGATAAGGAAAAGGGGCCTCTTTATGCGCTCAGGGATTCCGATCTTCTGCCACGAGGACTTGAAACCGTCGATACTTCCGTTGCCGAGGACAAGGCCCTTTTCGAAGGTGAAGGGCTTATCAGGAAGAACCTCGGCAGGCGCGCTGCATCGGAGAGAGAAAGGGCTCGTGCGATTGTTGCCGGCTACGGTCTTGACCCGGATGAGCATGGGCCTGTAATCCCGCCTCCTGATGAGCCGCCTCCCGACCTCGAGCATTTGCCTGAATTGATGGAAAAGCTTTTCGCCGAAGCGGAGGAGCAGAAAAGGATTGCAGAAGAAGGAAAGATAAAGAGTCTTAACAGGACGGAAGAGCTCTTTAAGAAAATAGGCATGGATTTTAACGTGATACGCGATGAGGTCGCACACAAACCCAAAGGCCCGCCCGATTTCAGCGCTCAGGCTCAGATAGACGCCTTGAAGGCGCTTGCGGACAAGTTGCGCTCCAAGGGGATAACGCCTGCTGAGATCGATGCATACCTTGCCGATGAAACATTCTGCAACCGTCTTTACGAGGGAGAGAAAAAAATAAAAGAGGTTTACAGGATAAGTGCACACAACCAGGATGCCGCATCTGCAATGCCTCATGATAAGTCCATGACTGTTCGTGAATCCATAATGAAAGCATATTCTGAAAAGCGCTCCCTTTCGGGAATCGACCTGACAGGGGCCGACCTGAGCGGCCTTGACCTTAAAGGTGCTGATTTTGAAGATTCTTTTCTTGAAAGCGTCAACTTCACGGGCGCAAATCTTGAAGGTTGCAATTTTAAAAATGCTGTTCTGGCCCATGCTGCATTGAATGATGCAAATCTGGCAGACGCAGTATTAATAAATGCGAATATGGGTAAAGCGGTTTTTGCGGGTGCAAAGGCGGCAGGGGCTGATATGACGGAAGCGATACTGGCAGGGGCCGACCTGAGCGGGGCCGTTTTTTCCGGGGCCAGGCTTGAAGGCGCGGACCTGAGCGGGGCGAAATTCGGCGATACCGACTTTTCAGGGGTTCAGGCATCAATGGTGACCTTTTTCGAGACCGACCTTACCGGACTTCTCCTGAAGAATGCAAAACTCGACAAATGCAACTTTCTAAAGGTGAAACTGAACGGCGTAGACTTCAGTGGGGCTTCCCTTGTTTCGGCTGTTTTTCTGGAAGTGAAAGCTGGCGCGGTCAATTTTATGAACGCCGATCTGACCAATGTAAGGTTCGTTATGCAGTGTGGTTTCGAAAAGGCTGACTTTTCAGGAGCTATACTCGATAACGCGAACCTCAGAGGCAGCGACCTGAACGGTTGCAACTTCACGGCCGCCCGTATGAACGGGGCAGATCTCAGCGAATGCGGATTGAAAGAGGCAAGGTTCTACCGGGCTCTTGCAAAAGACGCACGATTCATAAAGGCTGATTTAAAAGGAGCGGTCATGGTGTCGATCAACGCAATGAATGCGTCCTTTCAAAGGGCCGACCTCAGGGGAGCAAATCTCTCCGGGGCCAACCTTTTTCAGGCCGATTTTGCAAGGGTATATGCCGACCATGACACCAAACTGGGCGAGGCATTGACCACTAAAGTGCGCGTTTATCCGCGCAAAATAATACCTAAAGAGGACGGCTGATCATGGATCGTGAAACCCTGTGCAGCAGAATCAGCCTGGGCGAGCAGATTTCAAAGGAAAGTCTCGCAGGACTTGACCTGAAGGATGTTGACCTTTCCGGGGCAATATTCGAGGACGTCGATTTCAGCGGGGCGAACTTAAAGGGCGCAACATTTACAGAATCAATTCTTGTAAGGTGCGTATTCGACGGGGCGGACCTGAGCGCTGCAAATTTTCATCTTGTGAGCCTGCACATGTGTTCGTTCAAATCGGCAAACCTGAGAGGGGCGGACATGAGGGCATCGCAGATAAGCGAGTGTGATTTAACATCTGCCGATTTTACCGGCGCTGATCTGAGGAAGGCTGCAATCGCGCAGAGCATGCTTGCGAATGCCCGGTTCTGCAGCGCCAGACTCGAACGCACCGCTTTTCTCGAAGTCGAGACGGCAGGCATAGATTTTTCAGAATCGAGCCTTGAACATACCGTGCTTCTCAATGCCGACCTGAGAACGGCCAGACTTATCGGCACAAATTTTCCGACAGCTATTCTCATTGAAGCGAATCTTTCGGGCATGAGCCTCAAAGGACAGGATTTCTCGTTTACCCAGTTTATGGGCGCAGACCTGTCGGGGTGCGATCTGAGCGGGGCAAACCTCACCCAGTGCAATTTCAAGAGCGCAAATCTCAAAAAGGCGAACCTCACTGGCGCCAGGGCGAACAATGCCCTTTTTGTCGAGGCGCTGCTGAATGAAACGGCCCTCCGTGATGCAAAGCTTTACCAGTCGATTTTCATGGATGCGGATTTGAACCTTGCGGATCTGTCCGGGGCCGACATGAGGCAGTGCATCCTGACAAAGGCGAAATGCGTGCAGACGCGTTTCGTCAATGCCGATCTGACCTATGCGGACTTTTCACATGCTGACCTGAGTGCGGCCAATCTCTATGGCGCTAAGATGTTCAGGACGAAGCTGCACGGGATAAAAGATCAGAAGGCGGTTATTACAGACCGCGAATCTGCGCTGGGAAACGACCCGGAACTGATGAAGGCCGAGAACTGGAAGCCGGTGTATTAAAAGATAGTGGCTTTTAAGCTGATAAGCTGATGAGCTGATAAGCAAAAGATTAAGGAGTAAAAGATGAAGCAGGCATTGAAGCGGATTACGAGACAGAGTTGCCAGGTACAGGCTGACGGCATCGTCACCGGCCGCGATGAGAAGCTCACCGTTGTTGATTGCGAATATGGGATTTTATACGCGAGACTGGCTGCGAGCTGTCTTGTCGAACCGGCGATCGGAGACAGAGTCCTCGTCGCTGGCGACCTTGAAGGGGATATCTTTGTAATCGCAGTGCTCGAGCAGAAGGATGCATCGGCCACGAGGATAACCGTTGAAGGCGACCTTCATCTGGGTGTTCCGAAAGGCCGCTTCAGTGTAGTCTCGGCCCACGGTGTCGATCTGGTTTCGGCAGGCGACATTGCACTTACTTCAACCGAGCTTGCCGTGCGCTCCGACAAGGCTCAGGTTTTCTTTGATCAGCTTTCATATGTAGGCCGCAAGGTCCTGGCGCAGGCGGGAGCGCTCAAGTTTGTGGGCGGGATGTTCGATACGATTGCCGAACGGATAAGCCAGAAGGTCAAGCGCAGCTATAGAGTTGTTGAAGAGATCGATCAGGTCAGGAGCAATCAGATCGATTACAGGGCGGAAAAGAACATGAGCCTGAAAGGCCAGAACGCGCTGGTCACAGCCGATGAGCTGGTCAAGATAGAAGGCGACCAGATTCATTTGGGATGAGAAGATAGTGGTGAGTTGTGAGTAGTGAGAAAAAGCTGATAAGCTGATAAGCTGTTAAGCTGCTAAGTAAAATGAATATACAGGGCATTAGAACAAGGCATACCGCGAAGCGACGAGGATATATAGAAGATGAAAAAAATTGAGCTATTCCGTTATGCATTCAAGATGATGCAGCAGAAGCGATGAGGAGTTTAATAATGAACATACAGGGCGTTAGAACAAGGCATATCGCGAAGCGACAGGGATATTAGAAATATGTTAAAAAATAAGCAATTCCGTTATGCATTCAAGATGATGCCGAGGAGGCAAGGAGGAAGCGACGCAGGCATACATTTGCGTATGTCGAGGAGCATTCCGACGCAGCCGACAAAGGTAGCGCTTGAATGCGGAACGGAATCATAAGGAGGGAGGATGTTCGCCAACACCCAAATGGGCGGCATGGACACTGGCTTTCCCGATGTCTGCCTGACGCCGAGCCCTGCGGGGCCTGTTCCGGTCCCTTATCCTAACATCGCCAACGGACCTATGGGGGTGCCTGCGGCATATAAGGTGCTTTTCATGGCAGCGCCCGCACATAATATGAGCACGCAGATTCCTCTGAGCAACGGAGACAACGCCGGCGTAGCCACAGGGGTAGCATCAGGCATGGTCATGGGTCCTGCAAAGCACCTGACCGCATCATTTACAGTACTAGTGGGAGGCATGCCGGCCACAAAGCTGACAAGCGCCTCCTTGCAGAATTCCACAAACTGTCCCGGTGTGCGTGTTGCGCCGAGCCAGACAAAGGTGCTGCTCCTGGCGCCTTAGACAAGACATGGGATGGATCTGAAATCTGCATGAAAATAAGGAACCGGGGCAACATTTATAAACAATCAGGGAGGAAAACCGGATGAAACGTTTAGTAATTACAGCCATGACAGTAATTTTATTAATATGTTCAGGCACTCTATGGGCCGTAGAAGATAACCTTAATAAATCTGCCAGAAACATGGAGACTGTCATAATGGGAATACTTAAGGGTATTG
>CAYNVT010000049.1:0-27540 GCA_964400685.1 uncultured Bacteriovoracaceae bacterium
GCCCTGTCAGTGAACTTGTCGATGATTACATAAAGAGGATTCAGCGGTATGTCCCTGCAGAAATTATCGAGGCAAAATCGATAAAGAAACAGACAAGGGAGGGAATCCACATTGTCCTCTCTCCTTCGGGAAAAATAATGTCATCAGAGACCTTTGCAGAATTCATCGAAGAAAACCTGAACAGTTCGGCGAAACATCTGTTCTTTTACACCGGAGCACCCGAAGGTCATGAAAAGGCATTCGAAAAAGAGGCCGACCTGCTGTTATCATTCTCAAAGATGACATTCAACCATCAGCTGATCCGCGTGATGCTGTTGGAGCAGGTCTACCGGGCATTCACAATTATCCGGGGCGAGAAATACCATAAATAACAGATTCCGAAACAATTTCGGGAGGAGCATGATCCATGAAAACCGGTAGGACATTGATCCGTGAGATTGATGCTACAAAGATGGAACAAGGCCAATGCGCTTTCTGGTGGCTAGGTCAGCATGGTTTTGCCTTAAAGATTGGAAATTCGATCTGCTATGTGGATGCATATCTATCTCCGAACAAAAAAAGAACTGTAGCGCCTCTCCTTCGCCCGGAAGACATTACGAATGCGGATATCATTCTCGGTTCGCACGATCACGAAGACCACATTGACCGAAAGACCTGGCCTCAGATAGCAAAAGCATCCCCAAAGGCAAAGTTTGTTGTTCCGGAACTGTTCAGGAAACAAATCGCTTCTGAACTCTGTATCCCTCTTGAACGCTTTCTCGGGGTAGACAAAGGAATAACAGTCGAGATCGCCGGGTTGAAAGTGAGTGGCGTACCTGCCGCCCATGAATTTCTTGATAGCGACAAAAAGACCGGTCTCCACCCTCATATCGGATTTGTCATCGAGGGCAACGGCTTTTGCCTTTACCACGCCGGTGATACATGCATCTACGAAGGAATGCATGCGATCCTCCGACAGTGGAGATTAGACCTCGCCTTTCTGCCAATAAACGGAAGGGATGCAAAACGCCTGAAAGCAAACTGCATCGGCAACATGACCTATCAGGAGGCAGCGGACCTCGCAGGCGCACTAAGACCCGGACTTGTCGTGCCGGCGCATTTTGAAATGTTCCGGATGAACTCCGAGGACCCCCGCCTCTTTATAGATTACATGCGGGTTAAATACCCTGAACTTACCGTGAAGAAGCCTGTTCACGGTCTCAAAACTATCGCAAAAGTAAAGTAATAGCCCTTGAAAAATAATAATGCGCTTGAGATATCTTTCTTCAAGCTGTATATTTCAACCGGTTGAATTATGGAAAAGCGTACAACACTAAAGGATATCGCCAGGTCTCTCAATCTGGACAAGTCGACAGTGTCACTTGCCCTGTCAAAGAGTCCCAAAATAGCTGACAAGACGAGGGAAAAAGTCCTGGAAGAGGCGATCCGCCTCGGTTACCGTCCAAACCTTGCAGCCAGGAATCTCTCAAAAGGAAATCCCAATACAGTCTGTCTTGTCCTCTCGGAGGAATTTCAAAGCATTCAGAGCGAGGTCGCAGCACAGAGCATTCGCGCCCTTGCCGGAAAAGCCGTCGAAGGTGGGGTACTTCTCCAGGTCATATCTAAGAGCGACCTGCTTTGCATTCTCAAAAAAAATTCAGGATACCCGGTCATGCCCGACGGCCTCCTTGTGTGGGGCGACGTCCCGGCGGAAGATGTCGCCGAACTGGAGGGTCATGGATTACCTGCTGTTGTCCTTGACCCGAACCACGTCTCCTATAGCGGATGGAAAGGCGCAGCGGTCCGTGTCGACAACGCGGGTGGCGCAGCCGCGGTGACCGGACACATTTTAGAGCAAAATGCAAGGCGCCTTCTCTTTGTGCAGGTACAACGCGAGCATCTCGGACATACAGAGAGAAAAGAATCGACCCGCAAGTCCTGGTGCTCCAGAAGGCCTGCCGGAACATTTTCATCCTGTTTTATCGATGAAATTACGGATATCCGGATCAGGGAATTCACGGCAGAACCCGATGGTGCAATCTTCTGCTCGAACGACGACGGGGCTCTTCTGATCTGGCAGAAACTCCTGAGCGCCGGACTGTCATTACCAGGACAGGTGAAACTTGCCGGATTCGACGGCACCCTTGCAGCCGGTGCAATCGGACTGACCACTGCTGTCTTTGATGGCTCGGCACTTGCCCGTGCCGGTATGGATATTCTTTTTGATAAAATGTCAAATCGCCCTGCAAAGAAACAGTCCAGGATTCCGGCGCGTCTGCGCATCGGAACCACCACATGAAAGGAGAACCTCATGCTTGCAGCTGTTCTGAAGGATTTTGATAAACTGGTTCTGGAAGAAGTCCCCCTTCCCCGCCCGGATATGGGTGAAGTCGTGGTAAGGATTAAAAGCTGCGGCTTTTGCGCAACCGATTTCAAGGCGATCAAAGGAATCCGGAGGAATGTTAACTTTCCCCTGATTGCCGGCCATGAACCTTCAGGCGTCGTGGCTGAAGTGGGACCGGGCGTTTCAGGATTCAAAGAGGGCGATGTAGTTATCTGCATGCCATCCACTTATTGCGGAGTCTGCAGCCACTGCCGGGTCGGCAATACGCATTACTGCGGAAAAGCCTACACAACCGGCGGAGACGGTGTCGCAGATGTCCGGCCTGGAGCCTTTGCAGAATATATGAAGACCAGCGCATCCGCCCTCTTTCACAAACCGGCTTCAATCACCTTCGATGCCGGTGCCCTGACCGAACCGCTGGCCGGTGCCTGGAAAGGCCTGATCCAGTACAGCGAAATGAAGCTGGGTGATGATGTTGTTATTCTGGGTGTAGGCGGCATCGGTCTTTTATGCCTGATGGTGGCGCGCGCCGCAGGTGCGGGAAGGCTGATCGCTGTCGACCCGAGTGAATATGCCCGACGAAATGCTGAAGTTCTCGGGGCAACACATACAATCGATCCGACTGCATGTGACCCGAAAAAAGCGGTCTATGACATTCTCCCCGAAGGACCGGACCTTGTGGTTGAAGCGGCCGGGCCGATCAAGGCTGTCGAACTTGCCCGTGACCTGAGGCGCCGGGGCACACGCTGGAATGTCTTCGGCATTACAACGCATGAGAAATTCTGGATGGACGGCTGCGAAACCCATTTTCTGGAAAGCCGGATGGACGCCAGTTTCGGCTGCACATCAATAGGCATGCAGAACGCCATCCGTTTGATGGAGCGCGGTGTAGTCGACCCGGAGAAAATCATCTCGCACAGGTTCCCGCTTTCCGAGATTCACAAAGCGGTCGAAATCATGGGGCAGCCGGAACGTAACAAGGTCATAATCAATCCATAGATAATCAGATGAAAGCTATTGTTAACACCGGAGTCAACAGGGTCGAATGGAAAGAATGGCCGAAACCTGAACCGGGGCCTTATCAGGTCAGGATCAGAACCGCAGTCTGCGGCATCTGCGCCACCGATCTAGAGATGATCAGCGGATGGAATAGAACCGGATACCCTTGTATACCCGGACACGAATGGTCCGGTGTGGTGGATGCAGTCGGCGAAGGCGTGGAGCAGAGACTTACAGGAATCTCCTGCGTGGCGGACAATATCTTATCAGATGGGGGTGAAATCGGCTTCGAACACCCGGGAGGATACGGGAAATATTTTCTCACTGAGGCCTCAAACATCCGGCTTCTGCCGGCGGAATTTCCATTGGATGCGGCTGCACTTATCGAGCCGCTCGCGGTCTGCGTCCGTGGAATGAAGCGTCTTGGGCTTGTTGACAGGCTCTCGGCGCTCGTAATCGGTGACGGCCCGCTCGGACTTCTTTTCATATCTCTTCTCAAACTGGAAAATGTGCAGAATATCGTGTGTGCGGGCGGCAGGCCGGCACGTCTGGAAATGGCGCTCTCTATCGGTGCGGACCGGATTGTAAATTATCACGATGATGCCGAAGACGTTTCCAAGGTGCTTGGAAAGGCTTCTTTTCAGACGGTTATCGAAGCCAGCGGTACTGCATCAGGCATGAAGACTGCTCTCAATTGTGCAGCCAAGGGCGGCAAGATACTTGTAATCGGAGATTACGGTAAAAACCGGGCGGACTTCCCGTGGAACATGCTTCTCCATAACGAACTGGAGCTGATAGGTTCCAATGCAGGTACAGACGCCTGGGACGAGGCCGTCAGTCTGGCTGTTAACGGTAAGGTCCCCCTTAAACGATTGATATCGGCAAGTTTCCCGGCCTTTGACTTTGCGGATGCGTTACACATGGCGCGAGAATCGCGGGAGGCCGTAAAGATTGTACTCGATTGGAGGATTTGAAGAATGATCATGAAATTCCCTGACAGATTCACACTAGGCGCCGCAACCGCGGCTTATCAGATCGAAGGCGCGTGGCGGGATGAAGGCAAAGGACCATCCATCTGGGATGATTTCGCCCATAAACCAGGGAAAATTGCAAACGGCGATACCGGAGACGTAGCTTGCGACAATTACCATCGTTATAAAGAGGATGTCGCAATTATGCGAAATATCGGCCTTGACGCATACCGCTTCTCAGTCAGCTGGCCCAGGGTACTGCCAACAGGCAGGGGAGAAGTAAATGAGCCCGGACTCGACTTCTATGACCGTCTGGTCGATGAACTGCTGGCATCAGGCATCGATCCCTATATCACGCTTTATCACTGGGACCTGCCCCTCGAACTTGAAAAGAGAGGAGGCTGGCGCTCTGCCTCAATACGGGGGATATTCGCCGAATACGCTACCCTTCTGGCCAGGCGTCTTGGCGACCGCGTAAAAAACTGGATCACGCTTAACGAACCCTGGATGTTCGTGTTCATAGGCCATCTGCTGGGCATGCATGCTCCAGGCTTCAAGAACCCGTGGAAGGCCATGCGTGTCCTCCACAATGCGCTTTGCGCCCACGGCATGGCGGTGCAGGCTATCAAGGCAGAGAGACCCGATTCATCGGTGGGCATCACTCTGAGCCTTTCTCCGGTCGAGCCTGCAACAAACACTGACAGGGATAGAGAGGCCGCCATGAGGGCCGATCTCTTCATGAACCGCCTGCTTCTGGACCCGATTTTCGGACGGGGTTATCCCGCGGAGATACAAAAGCTGCTGCACCTTTTATTCCCGAAAGTTACTGCAGCTGATCTGGCGTTGATCGCCACACCAATTGATTTCCTCGGCGTGAACACCTATACACGCGAATTCATCCGCTACGACTGGCGCGTGCCCTTCCTCCATTTCTGGTCAAGCATAGCAGATGTCCCTCAGAGTGATTTCATCCGTAACGGTGTGCAGTATACGGACATGGGTTATGAAGTATATCCCCCGAGCATCTACCGCGTTCTGACCCGCATACGTGACGAATACGGCAACCATCCGGTGATCATAACCGAGAATGGTTCATCCTTTACCGATGTTTTGCAGAATGGCGCTGTAAATGACCCTAAACGCATCGCCTATCTCGAAGGCTATCTGGGAGAGGTCCTGCACGCCGCAGCTGACGGATGCGACGTGCGCGGCTACTTTGTGTGGTCGCTGATGGACAATATGGAATGGAGTTTCGGTAATGCTAAACGTCACGGTCTGGTGTATGTAGATTTTACAACCGGTCGAAGGACACTGAAGGCCTCGGCTTTGCGCTATGCCGAGATCATCCGCAATTTACGGTCCTGCCGGCAATTGATCAATTGAATTAAGGGGAGAGGATTATGAACGATATCCAGGCAGTCAATAAACTTCCGGTTAAAACCAAGGTTTCATATGCCATGGGAGATCTGGGTGCAAACATTGTCTGCCAGTCTGTGGCCCTTTACTATCTGTATTTTCTTACAGACATCACTTTTCTGAAAGCATCTCTTGCCGGGATATCGCTGATGCTGGTTCGCTGCGTGGATGCGTTTTCAGACCCGCTGATAGGATATTTTTCAGACCGCACCAGAACCAGATGGGGCAGGCGCCGTCCTTACCTGCTGTTCGGCTCTTTCGGTTGCGGTGTTTTCTTTTTTCTTCTCTTCACCTATCTTCCCATACACAATCAGGGGCTGCTGTTCTTGCATGCAACTTTCAGCTACCTTGTTTTCTATGTCTGTTTTTCCCTTGTGAACATACCCTATTCCGCGCTTACTCCTGACATGACGCAGGATTATGACGAGCGTACAAATCTCACGGCCTACCGGATGACCGGGGCTATTATCGGAATGTTCATTGCCGCCGGTTTGACGAGCGAACTCATAAAGCTTTTCCCGAACGAAAGGGTGGGATTCAGCCTGACCGCTGCCGGATACGGCGTTCTGTTTATCATACTTACACTCATAGTCTTCTGGGGAGTAAGGGAGAAAAGCGATTATGCCGTCACGCATGACGACACCCCGATGTTCAGACTGTATCTCAATTCTTTCAAAAACAGGCCTTTCGTGATGGTCCTGATGGCTTATATCATGGTGGAGCTTGCGATTGTGCTTATAAGCTCCACACTCATCTATTACATGGAATATTACATGAAAAAGAAAGAACTTCTCAGCACCATATTCCTGACCATGTTCGGCACAGCCCTTATCTGCATACCGTTCTGGGCGCTCATCAGCAAACACCTGGGCAAGAAGTGGTCATACTTCATGGGCATAGGCCTTTTCTCGATCGCCATGGTCTCAATATTTTTCATCAGGCCGGAAAATCTATTGCTTCTTTATCTGCTGGCGGCACTCGCGGGCATGGGTCTTTCCACAGAATTCGTCAATCCCTGGGCCATGATGCCTGATACAATCGAATATAATGAGTTCATGACAGGAAAACGCAACGAGGGCGTCTTCTACGGGATGCAGAGCTTCGGACCCAAACTGAGCGGGGCCCTAGCCGGACTTATGGCGGGAGAGGTGCTCACCCTGGTTCATTATGTGCCTAAACTCGCGGACCAGTCACCCGAAACGCTTCTCGGGATACGCCTCATCTTCTGCATAGTGCCTGTACTTTTCACTGGGCTCGGGATGATCTTCATTGCGCTTTACCCGATAAGCCATAAAAAATATCAGGAAATAGTCGCCGAACTCGATCGGCGAAGAGCAGAACAGTCAAATAAAAAACTGTAATAACCGCAAAAATAAGGTTCTGAATCTTCGATTGGAAGATATGATTCTTCACATGCTCTGAGAACGTTTGAGTTCTTCGGCCCTGCATAAAATGGCTACTCTCCCGAATACACCAAATTTATCTCCAATATATGCCATGTGTTTTTTCACTGTAACTTCGCAGATATTCATGGCCAATGCAATCTGCCGGTTGGTATAGCCAAGCCTCAGATATGATAGAACCTGTATTTCCCTTTCAGTTAAACCATATCTCTTAAGTATGAAATAAGGTTCGGACGTTCGTGGCTTAAATTTTACAAGAATATACCCGTCCAGCTGAGAGGCGAAACACTCCAGATTATAGCCATCCAGGATCAAATTCCCAGTCCATGTCTTCTTCCCGTTAATTTTTTCGTTAACCTGAGACATTTTATGTTTAAACAGTTTTCTTAAGTGAGGCATCAACACGTTTTTCCATGATGATCCGATCTGTGACTCAAGCAGGGCCTGTGCCCCTTTAGTCCATGCGATATCCTGCAGACACTCGTCAAATATCGCTGCCTGAACATTCTTCTTTTCCAGTACAATATTATTTCCCATATAATTGAGCGCACATTCATGAAACCGGATGACTGACTGCGCCCATGAAATAATGACCGGAGAAATCCTTTCCATGATTGCAACATCATCCTGTGTATAGGGAAATTCACTATCGTTTCGATACAGCCCAAGAAAAACTCTGTGTTCTCTTGTTTTAGCGACAGGCATAATCAATGAATAGAATGCCCCAGTAGCTGCTTCAATAACGGTCTTTGTGAAAAGGTCCTGTATATTCTCAGGATTTATAAGATCCTGCGTAAGAAATATATCCCCTACGTTCCCTTTTCTTACAGCAGGTATCCAACTGATAAGATTTCTTATAACCGGATATAGTTTTGCCCAGTCAAAGGAAAGGCCCGGACTTACATTAATCTTTTCAATTTCATTTTCAGATGTCATACAGTAGACAGCAGCCCAGTCAAAATACATCTGTTTTTCAAGAACATCTTTGAGGATCACTGGAACATCTTCAAAATTCCTGAGTTCATTGAGCCTTTGACTAAGTTCGATTATCACTTCAGAAAATGCATTGGGCTCAGATAATAACAAAGGCATCCTGCAGGAAAATGGCGAATATCCGGTAGAATACGGATCGCGCTTAAGAACCGGTACATACTCCCTGGCTTCGATTGCCTTTGCAAGAATCTCCGTTCTGCCTGAGGCATTCAGTTTCATTCCGATGTTTTCTAAATGTTTTCTGACGGTTATCTCTTTGATATTAAGGTCTTTTCCTATCTTTATATTTGATTTGCCGGCAAACAGATGAGCAAGAATCTCAATCTCCCTGGGACTGAGACCAATGCCGTCCAGACATGTGAAGTCATCTCCTTTCATCTCATGCTCAAATACCGCGAGAAACCCTGGAGTACCAAATGAATCCTCAAACGCATAGAGCGTACAGTTTATATGACCATTGCCTGAAACAAATACCGTACTTTTCTCGCAATCTTCACCCTTGCATGAAGCATTACCCTTAAAGCAGCTGTCCAGCCATTTTCTCAGCGCTTCGGGCAACGACCTTATGAAAGGAGAATCAAAATGGGCGACAAAAAATTTATGAGTCGATTCGGGCAGAATGGATGCCTCAAGATTTTTGTCGAGCAACATATATACAAAATCCTGATTTTCTTTCGTTCCGGAGAGCAGCATCCCTTTTGAGTCTGACACCCTTGCCATGAGAAGGCTTTGTGCGCTAGTGGTCAATACTAATGCCAACTGCTTAAATGTCTCAGCATCATCAGTAGTAAATGGCTTTTCACTCCGAAACAGAGAAACGGATAACCGAAATCCCTGAACTTCTGCAAGAGCCAGGTTAATGTAAAAGGGAAAAGCAGTTTTAAGTTTAATAAGTTCAGGAACATTTTCATATTCTCCCCATTCCCAACCTGTCACATCAGGGCTGAGAAGATCTTCACCGGTCATTTCTCTGAGTAAACATGACACATCCTTATCTTCGTCAATAATCATTGTCTGGAATTCGCATGGTGGAGTGGGAACTGAATTGCCGGTGAATAGAGATCCAGACATGTTACAATTTCGGGATAGAAAAATACAGGACCGGTCAAAGGGAATGACCTCTCGAAAAGGTTCCTCTATGAGCGTACGCAAACTCTCAATGTCATAGGCATTGACCAGATTGCTGTTCAGTTTCAGGATTGTATTTGCCAGTATACTTTTTTGCTCTTCAGCCATCACTATATGGCCCCTCCCACGCTTAAGTCATATGATTGTATTCAGACCAAAGGATTAAAAATTAAGCATATTTGAGTATAGGCAGACATTATTCATTACTGTCAATAGTTATTAATGAATTATATTACTATTAGATTTACTAATTTTACATAAAGAGCAAGCCTTGCAACATTTATACGCTCCATATGCTTTTCCGCATGGTATACTAAACGATAATCTGTATTCGTTTTTTATGAATTGTTCCATGCCAGTTAGGAAAATCATAATCCTTTCAATTGTGCTCATGCCCTTGAAATAGGACTTGATCAAGATATTTCAATAATTTTTATTTCCCGTGAATAATATATACTGAACGATAATCGATTTTTCTACATATATTATTTAGAATATTAGCATGCATCTTGATTGATTACATCAGCACCTCTAAGGCCCGCAGATTTAGAATGTTTATTTTCACAACAGGGACTTGCCGGACATGAACAAAAATAATGGAAATTTTTTAAAGGGAGAAGATTATGAATGAAAAAAGGGCTGACGAGAGGACTGATGTAAGGTTAAATGCTCTGTTCCGCAAAGATGATTCATATACTTTCCGCACGAAAATAGTAAATATAAGCATGGGTGGATTGTTTATGGAAACACCCCAGTTTATGAAACCGGGAACTGACATCTCGATTGATATCGACGCCGAGAATATCGGTCATATAATCGGGGTATACGGACATGTCGTCAGAAACACCAGCTCAGGTCTCGCTGTTGAATTTACCCGTACTAATGATTCAATACTGGACAGACTCATAAAAACAGAAAAGTACATGTCAACTAAGACAAAATCTTATAAGAGAACAGCAATGGAGCTCAGGTTATAGCTCCTGAAATACAATACTTGTAATCGTTTCGGTTACATTCAATATCATTATATATAAAGTTGCAGACAATTTCTTTAAGTGTTTTAAAACTTTATCCTCAACTTCTTGCACAAGTATTTCCTGTATGTTATTCCCTCCAAACCTGTGGAGGAAAAGTGGTTGAGAAACAAAAACTCAGAGACGTAAGCGCCGGTACAAGAATTCGGATCGATAAGGATGGACGCTGGTTTTATGAAGACAGCGAGATAATACATCCGACAGTGCTCAAGGTCTTCTGTGATGCGCTGGAGATCGATGAGCAGGGAAGATACCGTATTATCGTGGAAAATGAACTCTGCTATATCGACGTCGAAGACGCACCCTTTATAGTAAGGGCATTACGCGGAGATTGCGAATGCGGGCTTGAGCTTGTGCTCAACAACCACAGGACCGCACCCCTTGATCCGGCAACACTTTTTTTCGGCCGCGATAACATAATGTATGCAGGGCTTGCTGACGGCATCACTGTGAAGTTCAGCCGGGCCGCATACTATCAGCTTGCCCTTATGATGGAAGAAAACGAAACCGGCTGCATCTGCCTGAATGTTAAAGGTAAATCCTTCCTTTTCTGAAAACCCTTAAGAAACCGGCAATCATCCTATATTTCTAAAACCGGACATTTCCGATAAAAATCACTTGCCTTATTGAAAGCCATAATTATTTTATAGACATAACTGTTTTTTACTGTTTTTAAATATGTTTTGGAGGTCTTTTCTTATGTTTAACTTGAGATTGGTCCATTATCCGGTTCTCGTTTTCGTATTAAGCATTTCATTCTTTTCATGCGCCTCCTCAGGGGGTAACCAGGATGAAAACACCACATCTGAAGAAACATTGGCCGAACGACAGCTTATAAGAGAGACCCAGTCGGGACTTATAAAAGGCATGACTGACAACGGCACACTTTCCTGGCTCGGCATCCCCTACGCCAAGCCTCCTGTTGGAGACCTCAGGTGGAGGGCGCCGAGAGATCCTGATTCCTGGGACGGCGTAAGGGACACAACAAGCTTTGGCAGCGCCTGTACACAATACGGCACTATTCTTTATATTCTTGACGAAAAGCTTTACGGTAAGCCAACTGGATGCGAGGACTGCCTTTATCTGAACGTATGGCGTCCGGCGACGGATGAAACAAACTTGCCCGTGTTTTTCTACATACACGGCGGTGCGAACGTCATAGGAGCCTCGAGCCTGCCCGTATACAACGGCGCCAATCTCTGCAGAAAAACCAACATGGTTGTCGTCACGGCAAACTACCGTCTGGGGATTATGGGCTGGTTCACACACCCTTCATTAAGAGACGGTGACGCACTTGACAGCTCCGGTAATTACGGGACCCTTGACCTGATAAAGGCCCTTGAATGGACCCAGAAGAACGCAGCTTCGTTTGGAGGCGACCCCGGAAACGTTACCGTCTGCGGGCAGTCGGCCGGCGCCTTCAATATCCACTCGCTGCTTGCTTCTCCCCTTGCCGGAAATCTTTTCCATAAGGCCATCATGCACAGCGGCTTCCCGGTCTCGACAAAAGTTCAAAAAGGCGACTCGCGGGCAGATAAGGTAATTGTGAGGCTTATGATTCAGGAAGGTCTTGCTACAGACGAAGAGTCTGCGGTTGCGCTAATAAAAGAAAAAGGCGCTGCCTGGCTTGCATCATATCTCAGAAGCGTTCCTGCATTCGATATATACAATCCCGATGTTTCGACTGCATCAGGCAGCACAAAGGAAAGTGGCACGACATCATTCGGTATTTATGAAGATGGGACGGTAATCCCCCAGAACGTTTTCGATACCCTGAAGCAAGGCGATTATCATAAGGTCCCCGTAATGCTCGGCTGCATGTCCGAAGAGCTGAAGCTGTTTCTGATGATGCTGGGCGTCGAGACGCACAAGCTGCACGGGCTTATTAAATCGCATAAACCTGAGAGCGCCAATCTCGAATTCAGCGACTTCTTCCCTGCGACACTGAAGCCTCTTTATAATACCGTTACCTCTGCCGGACAGTTAGTGTTCCAGGGATTTGGTGTGGACTTGACTGCATCTCTGTTGGCGAGATACCAGAACAATATCTATGCCTACAAGTTTGAATTCGTCGATGGAGCAAGGCCTTTTGATTACCTCCTAGGTTCAGCGCATGCCTTTGATGTGCCGTTTCTTTTCGGAAATTTCCTTTCACCCGGGAAAAGTCTGGTTGGCTGTGAATGGAACAACTCTAATAGAATCAAACGCGAACATATGTCAGATATTATCATGTCCTACTGGTCTAGCTTTGCACGATACGGCAACCCCAGCACCGGTAATTCCCTTCCTGAATGGCAGGTGTTCTCAAATGGTTCGGGCGGGAAAAACCGTATGATACTCGATACCGGAAAAGCATACATGTCCGCAGATTCTGCCAGGCAGAATCAATCCCTCTCCACCGAAGACATGATTGAAGATATGAATAAAGACCTAGAAAGCTTTATTGAAAAAGCCCGGAAGTAACAGCTATTTTTTACCGGATTTCCCAATAACACCGGCAAGCCTAAGGCAACAGTTGGCGCATCTCTTATTTTCGGGTGCATTATCCGAACACTCGCCGGTAAACCTTTCGATCAGGTCTTTGCCTGCCCTGGGACATGAATCTATAAATCCTATGAACCTTACGAACCTCTGCATAGCCTTTTCATCAACGGCATGTTCCATGCGGCATGCTGTCTGCTCGGCGCTCTCTTCATCGAACTGAAGAACCCTTAGCAGAAAATCCTTAAGCACTGCATGACGGTTCGAAATCTGAGCGGCAATCTCCCTGCCCTTATCCGTAAGCGTGATGAAACTGTAGGGCTGATAATTTATGAGAGCCTTCTCCTCCAGAATTTTCAAAGCGCCGGTAACCGAACCCCTCTGCACGCCTATCTTATCGGCAATATCTTTTGCGCGTGCAACCTTGCTCGCCTCTTCAAGCTCCAGTATGGCCTCGAGGTAATCTTCCAGAGATTCTGATAAGGCGTTGTTTCCCATCATTCAAACCGTCCTTTGCTTAAAAAGTAGCACCTGGACTTATGTTAGTCAAATTAATTTTCCCTTGATTAATTTAATTAGCTATATTAAATATTGTTTGCCTAGACTAACTATTGACGGAAAAGGACTTAAAATGAAAAGAATTTCACTGCGGCAGATGAAAGATAACCAGTCCGGAACTATAGCTGCAATCAAAGCTGACGGAGAGCTGGGCCGAAGGATAAGGGACATGGGCCTTGTGCCGGGAACCGAGATAAAGATACAGGGCCGGGCCCCTCTTTATGACCCTGTTGCTATAAGGCTTCACTGTTTTACCCTTACGCTCAGAAACAGCGAGGCCGATTTTATCGAAGTCGATGTCAATGATGATATTACTGACAATAATTCCTGCAACATGAACAGGCGGCACAGGCATCGCCACAGGGGCGGTATGCATGAATAAACAGCTCGTGATAGCGCTTGCAGGAAATCCAAATTCGGGAAAGACGACAATTTTCAATGAACTTACCGGCTCGCATCAGCATGTCGGCAATTATCCCGGCGTTACGGTCGAAAAAAAGGAAGGCGTTTACATTTATAAAGGCGAAAAGATAAGCATCGTAGACCTGCCCGGGACCTATTCCCTTTCGGCCTATTCCCTTGAAGAACAGGCGGCCAGGGATTTCATTGCAAAAGAAAAACCGGATGCGATAATTCATATTGTCGATGCATCCAATCTTGAACGCAACCTTTATCTCTGCGTGCAGCTCATGGAAATGGGCATCAATCTTGTCGTAGCTCTCAACATGATGGATATGGCTGCAAACCGTGGAATCGAAATCAATGCTGAGAAGTTGTCATCGCTCCTTTCAGTGCCCGTAATTGAAACGGTCGGTCGCAAAGGCATAGGCCTTGAAAGTCTTATTGAGAAAACAATCGCTGTTGCCGGCTCTCATAAACCCGAAGATCACAAGATCAGTTATGGAGAGGATATAGATTTAACGCTCGACGAGATGGAAATACTTATCAGAGATTCTTCATTTTTAACCGGAACATATCCCTCAAGGTGGATCGCGCTTAAATATCTCGAAAAAGATGAAATCATCATGCGAGAGGGTGAAAAGCATGACAAGGAAATGTCGATAAGGCTTGATGCTATAAGGGAAAGATTGAACAGACACCTTGATTCAACCCTTAAAACATACGCTGAAGCGCTCATTTCAGACTACAGATACGGTTATGTCAAATCGATTGTCAAACAGGTAATAAAGCATAGAGACACTATTGACAGGCTTTATCTTACCGACAGGGTTGATCGCGTACTCACCCACAGGCTGGCTGGCCCCGTCGTTATGATCGCGGTCATATTCCTCTTATACAAGTTCACATTTTCGGGAAGCAGTATGCCTGTAGAATGGCTTGACAGCCTGTTCGGGTGGCTCGGAGGACTGGCAGACAGATATCTTCCGGAAGGTTTGATGAAATCGCTTGTCATTTCGGGGATCATCGATGGTGTCGGGGGAGTTATAACCTTCGTGCCGCTCATCATGTTCATGTTCCTCGGGATTGCAGCGCTTGAAGACTCTGGCTACCTTGCAAGGATTGCATACATGCTGGACCGCATCTTCAGGATATTCGGGCTTCACGGAAGCTCGGTCATGTCTTATATCGTCTCAGGCGGAATAGCGGGCGGATGTGCTGTCCCGGGCATAATGGCAACCAGGACGATAAAAAGCCCAAGGGAAAGGCTTGCTACAATGCTCACAGCTCCGTTCATGAACTGCGGGGCGAAGCTGCCCGTATTCGCCGTCCTGGTAGCAGCATTTTTCTCCCGCAACGAAGCCCTGGTTATGATCCTGATAACAATCATATCATGGCTCGGGGCACTTTCCGTTGCATGGTTTCTTCGTTCAACGGTAGTTCGCGGAGAGGCGACCCCTTTTGTCATGGAACTGCCGCCCTACAGGCTTCCCACAATTAAGGGACTGATTATCCACACATGGGAAAGGACCTGGCAATACCTTAAAAAGGCCGGCACGATAATCCTGGCAATATCTATCATCCTCTGGGCGCTCATGACATTTCCCGTTCTGGAAAAAAGTGAAGCCTTTCCTGATGAATCATCAAGGGCGGAAGCAGCGCTCAGACATTCGTTTGCAGGCAGAATCGGCACCTCTATTGAAGATTTTAGCTCACTCGCAGGTTTCGACTGGCGAACGAACATCGCACTCATAGGCGGTTTTGCAGCCAAGGAGGTAATCGTTTCGACACTCGGTACCGCGTATTCGCTAGGTTCAGTGGATCCAGGTGAATCCATGCCCTTATCAAAGCGTCTTGCATCATCAAAAGGTTTCTCACCGCTCATAGCGCTGAGCCTGATGATTTTCATAATCTTTTATGCGCCATGCTTTGCAACAATAGTCTGTATCGTGCGAGAATCAGGTTCATGGAAATGGGGCGCTTTCTCAATCCTTTTCAACACGCTTCTCGCCTTTGCGCTTTCAACGGCAATTTTCCAGACAGGCCGGTTCCTCGGGTATTGAAAGGAGCCATGCATGGAACTTCTCATTACCTTTTCAATAATCGGTGTGGCGGCTATTTATCTCATATTGACACTATACGGACGCATCAAAAAACCGTCATGCTCATGCGGGTGTGAGAAGTGTCCTCTCGACAAACAGCAAAGCTGTACAGAGAAGAACAAAAACTTTAAATAGAACAGGACAGGTCTTGTGCCTGTCCTGCAATTGGAACCGCTGCAGATAAGTGTGCAGCTTTTTACTGTTTTTAAAATTTTGTTATCTCTTGGGCATCAGAATGATTTCCATACGCCGGTTCTCTGCACGTCCTTTCGCTGTCTTATTGTCGGCAACAGGCCTGTATTCGCTGAATCCTGCGGCTGATAACAGTTCCGGGTTGACACCGTCAGCCTGCAGCAGTTTTACAACCGATATTGCCCGTGCAGCAGAAAGTTCCCAGTTGGTCGGATATTTCTTTGCCAGTGTTGCGCTGATCTTAACATCGTCGGTGTAACCGGCGATTATGATATCCTGATCTTTAACTTCCTTGAGAACACCTGCGACCTTTTTAAGCGCTTCTTTCCCTTCTTTCTTTACATCCGCCTTTCCGGAATCGAACAGGATTGCCTCGACCATGGTAAGGGTGAGCTTTCCCTCAAGCTCCTTAAGCGTGACTTCTTTTGAAGCCAGTTCCGCTTTCATGGCTTCCTGCATCTGGGCAAATGCCGCACTCTGCTGCTTAACCTGGACTTCCTTTGTATGAATTTCTTTTGCTTTTGCAGCCAGCGCCTTGTCTTTTGCAGCCAGGTCACTCGTAGCGGCAGCCAATGCCTTATTGCATGAATCCTTGTCCTGCTGGAGCTGTGTTACTTCATTCGTAAGATCAAGATTTGCCTTTTTCAGTTTGCCGCAGCATCCTGATACCGATAAAGCGACCAACAAAACTATTGCCATGCATAGAAACCTTTTCATTATCTACCCCCTTTGGATTTTTGGTTTATCGATGTTTACCTGCTTTATATCGGCAGCTTAAAATAAAATGTTAAACTTCCGGCACATATTTTTTAAGCATGAGCGATAATGTCACAACAGTCACGGAACTCATGGCCATTGCCAGGCCTGCCAACTCTGGCTTCAGGGTAATTCCGAAAACAGGCTTCAGCAGACCTGCAGCAACCGGAATAAGGATTATATTATAGGCAAAAGCCCAGAAAAGATTCTGCCTTATACGGCTCATGACCTTCCTGCTTAAAATAACAGCTTTAGGAACATCTGCCGGGTTTCCTGAAGAAAGAACAATATCACCTGCTTCAATGGCGATATCGGTGCCGTCGCCCATAGAAATCCCCATGTCCGCCCGTGCAAGGGCAGGGGCATCGTTTATCCCGTCACCTGCAAAGGCAACCACCCTTCCCTTTTCCTGAAGCTTCTTAACAACCGATGCCTTCTCTTCGGGAAGAATCCCTGAAATTACATCTTCTATGCCGATCTCAGATGCAACTGACCTGGCCGCCCTTTCGTTGTCTCCAGTGAGCATGACAGGCCTGAGTCCTGACTTCTTAAGGGCAGCAACCGCTTCAGCTGCACCTTTTTTTATCACATCACTCACCGCAATAATCCCGGCCACCTCTGAATCAATGATAAGGACTGCCGCTGTTTTACCCTCTGATTCCAGAATGGCTGCCTCGTTAACCTCTTTTTCGGACAGATGAGGACTGCCCAGTTTGACATCGTGTGAGTTTATCTTGCCCTGAATACCCCTGCCAGCGATAACTGAAACTCTATCTGCTGACACCGGTTTTATATTTGAACTTTCCGCCTTTTTAAGAATTGCTGAGGCGATCGGGTGGGTGGAGTACTGTTCAAGACCTGCAGCATATGAGAGTACTTCAGCCTCGCTCATCGATATGCCGATTATTTCTGTCACAACTGGCCTGCCTTCGGTCAGTGTCCCTGTCTTGTCAAAAACAACTGTGTCGATCTTCTCTGCGAATTCAAGGGCATCGGCATTCCTGATGAGTAAGCCCAGTTCCGCAGCCCTTCCAATACCGACTGTTACAGCAGTGGGAATTGCCAGTCCGAGAGCACATGGGCATGCAATAACTAGAACAGAAATCAGCGTATTGACTGCGAATTGAAGCGTTGACCCGAAAATGAAATACCATGTAACAAAACTTATGACTGCAATTGCCAGAACTGCAGGGATAAACCATTTGACCACCCTGTCGGCCAGGTTCTGCACCGGAGGTTTTCCGGCCATCGAATCATGCACGGTTCTGATTATCCGGGCAAGTGTCGTTTCGCTGCCGACACGAGCAGCCCTTACTTCAAGGACGCCGTCGCTGTTGACGGTTCCGCCTGTCACATTCGAACCAGGCTTTTTGAAGCGGGGCAGAGGTTCACCCGTAAGCATCGATTCATCAACCCAGGACTCTCCGGCGATAACCTCGCCGTCAACAGGGAATCTGTCTCCCGGCCTTGCAAGTACGATATCGCCCGTCATCAGTTCGTCCGACGGAATAAGCATGTGCTGCTTATTCCTGATGACCGTCGCAGTCTCCGGTTTGAGTTCCATGAGCTTTTTGATCGCTTCAGACGTCCGCCCTCTTGCCCTGGCTTCGAGGTACCGGCCCAGCATCAGAAAGGCCGGCAGGAGTATCGCCGTCTCATAATACATAAATTCATGCGGCAGAACCCCGAACGTTGCAAGCACGCTCGATACATATGAAACACCGACACCCATTCCGTACATCACATCCATGCTGAGATTTATATTTTTTAGTGCATGCCAGGCCGAAGTGAATATCGGATACGTAAGCCAGATAAATAATGGAGCCGAAAGGATAAATATCGCATAACCGGTAATCTTAAAGTGGCTCAAAGGCAGATACATAAGCGCCATAAGTACGGCGCCTGCAGCAATACCTGCAATCGCCCTGACCTTCTTCCGCCTTATATCATCAGTCCCTGCGTCTTTCATTTGAGTGGTTGAATCCCTCAACTCGAACCCTGCACCCCTTACCGCTTTTTTAATTTCAGTGAGGCCGGCCGCACCGGGATAATAGGATATCTCAGCGGATTCAGCCGGCAGGTTGACAGATGCATCCGCTATCCCGGGAATCTTTTTGAGCGATTCCTCTATTCTGAGTGCACATGATGCGCAGTGCATTCCTCCGATTCCCGCATTAATCTTTTCAACCGGCACCTGATATCCGGCGTCCCTTACAGCCTGGGCAAGTTCGTTCACGGTTACTTTATCAGGCATATATTCGATACTTACAGAATTTGATGAAAGTGCGACATGGCTGGAAACCACGCCCGGGGTTTTTGAAAGCACAGTTTCAATGGTGTTGGCGCATTTAACACAGCCCATGCCTGCAACACCTAGTTCGACTCTGTTATGGGTTATCTTCTCCATTTGCACTACTCAAACCGGGACATACGCATCCGGCTTCTTTGAACACTTCGTCCAGCCTGTTGTGATATCTGGGCGAAACATGCATCGGTACAATTCTTCTGGCCCTTATGCCGCTGAAGACCTCTCCTGCCTGCGCGGCCGTAAGATGTCCTTTAATGTAGGCCTCATCCTTCATTTCATCAAGGTAAAATGTCTCAATAAATAATGTGTCGGCATTTTCGGCTATAGACCTGAAACTGCACATATTCTTTTGAGAATATCTGACATCCGCGAGATATGCTATTTTCTGGCCTTTTGTTATCACGGAAATGTCATCTGCAAGCACATCGGAACCAAGCGTTATTTTTCCATCCCTCGTATCGATTTCGACGTCGCCCAGTGCGCCGGCAATGATCATTTCTTTAAGCAGGCCGATCCACGGACCTGGTATGAATCCCCTTTCCTCAATCATGTCCGGCCTTATGTTCACATGGAACTTTTCTTTTAGGGCAAACCCCAGGCATGGGATATTGTGATCGAGAATCACGGATTCCACTGTAAATCTCGGGTCGGCATATATCTCATTACCTAGTCTTTCTTTTTCTATGATTCCTCTCTCACAAAAACCTGAAGAAGCGCTCAATGAAATCTCTTTCAGTGAATCTTCCAATATCTCGGTTATATTTATTATGAGCGGGTATTCCGAAGTAAGGTTCCATGTGTATGAATTAAGCTTTGAAATGAGTTTTTCAATGATGCCTTCGGGACCGAACACATTTAAAGGCTTTTCCCTGTGAAGGATCACTCTCAGAAGCGCGTCAAAGCCCACGAAATGATCCATGTGCATATGTGTTACGAATACCGCATCGAGCAGAAGCAGTTCCTTGTTTGAAATCCCGTAAAACCTTCCGCAGTCGAACATTATCGCACGGTTTTCGTTTATGAGCCTCAGATATACTATGGGATCGAATAACGGCCCGTTTACGAGCCTTGCGATAAATGAAGGCCTCATTGTTCGCTGTCTGGTATTTTTTCCAGGCCCTTAAGCCATGGCGCGTCTTCGCTGTCGCTCGGAGCCCTGTAATCTCCCCTCGGTGACAGAGAACCTCCTGAACCTATCTTCGGGCTGTTAGGAACGCACGTGCGCTTGAACTGGCTTTGCCTGAAGAATTTCTTTATAAAGACGCCCATCCATTTCTTTATTTCAGAGATGTTATAGCAGTTTCTCTTTTCCTCTGGCACATCCGGCCATGTCCCGCTGTCCTTGTCATGCCAGGCGTTCCACGCCATGAATGCGATTTTTGTCGGGAGATATCCGAACCTCGTAAAATAATAGAGGCTGAAATCCTGCAACTCATAAGGCCCGACAGTATCTTCAGTGCGCTGGGCAGGCTGGCCGTTCACGGTTCCAGGTATGAGTTCCGGGCTTATCTCTGTATCGAGAATATCGGTAAGGCATGAGGAGGCAGCCTCCCCGAAGATACTCTTCAATGCCACCCATCTAAGGATGTACTGTATAAGGGTTTTCGGCACGCTGGCGTTCACGTTATAGTGCGACATATGGTCTCCTACTCCGTATGTGCACCAGCCCAGCGCCAGCTCGCTGAGATCACCCGTGCCCACGACCAGGGCGTTTTCAAAGTTCGCAATCCTGAACAGGAGCGATGTCCTCTGTCCGGCCTGTATGTTTTCAAAGGTGATGTCATAGACATTGCTGCCCTGAGCAAACGGATGGCCTATGTCCTTCATCATATGCATGCACCCCTCTTTGATGTCAATTTCACGCGAATCCACGCCTAGAGAGGACATGAGCCTGATGGAGTTTTTATATGTCTTGTCCGTGGTTGCAAACCCGGGAAGCGTATAAGCTTTTATATTGGTTCTCGGCAGCCCCAGCACATCCATTGTCCTTGCGCATACGATAAGCGCATTCGTTGAATCGAGCCCGCCTGAGACGCCAATTACAAGATTTTTAATCCCGGAAGATTTGAGCCGTTTCGTCAACCCCTGCACCTGGATGTTGTAGATTTCATAGCACCTTTTATCTCTCAGAGCCGGGTCGGAAGGCACATACGGAAACCTCGATATATTCCTTTTCAGGCCGATCTTGCCCTTGGGCAGATTGATATTGAACGGCACTTCCCGGAATTTCCCGTAATTTTCGATAAGCTTTTTTGAACCATACGAAAAAGACTGGGTTCTCAGCCTGTCATGTGTCAGCCTGTCAAGGTCGATGTCCGCGAAAAGCACCTGTGATTCCCAGGAAAACCTTTCCGATTCCGCAAGGAGCGTCCCGTTTTCGTAGATGATGGCATGCCCGTCCCAGGCAAGATCAGTAGTCGATTCACCCGGACCGGCGGCCGTGTAGATATATGCAGCCAGACATCTCGCTGACTGGTTTGACACAAGGGAATGGCGGTATTCGTCCTTGCCTGTCAGGATATTAGAGGCGGAGAGATTTGCAATGACAGTCGCCCCGGCTAGTGCAGCGAACCCGGAAGGAGGGACCGGCGTCCATACATCTTCGCATATCTCTGTAAAAAGCCTGAATCCCGGGATGTTTTCGGCATTGAAAATCAGGTCGGCGCCTATCGGCACCCTCTGACCGAGAATATCCACAGTGTCGCAGGCAAGTTCGGCCGCGGGTCTGAAATGGCGCATCTCGTAAAATTCTCTGTAATTGGGCAGATAACTTTTAACGGCTATGCCGAGAATTTTACCGTCTTCAATCACGACAGCGCAGTTGTAAAGGGAGTCGCCTGCAACAAGCGGCGCCCCTGCAATCACTACGAGCGGCAGGTTTTCTGTAGCGTTGAGTATTTTTTGAAGCCCCTCATGCACCCCTTCGAGAAGCGCTTTCTGGAAGAAAAGGTCTTCATTCGTATAGCCGGAAATGCCGAGTTCGGGAAAAACGGCAAGGAGCGCATTTCCAGCAGCCGCCCTGTTCAGAAGTTCTATTGTCTTTTCCGCATTATATAGCGGGTCTGACACCTTCACCTCAGGGATGCATGCGGCAACCCTTATGAACCCATGCGAAAACAGATTGAAAAAATCCTTCACACGCCCCCTCCGGTATTTTTCTATTCGCCGTATATACCATATCGGCAAAATATTTTCTTAAAGAAATTCTGGAATTGCACTATCCTCATGGTAAACAAAAGGATAAGGTCATTCCAGACATAGCAGACCAGAAAACGAGGGGTGTTTGCTTCAGCTCAAACGAACACCACTTTAAGCCTAATCTCTTTTGTACCTCTCATTGGGCTTCGCTGGATAAGTGATTACTATCGTCCCGACTGCGTGTGAAGCCTTGCTGAGATTGGAAAGCATTATCATGTACTCGCCCTTCGTCCGGACAAGCTCGCCATCATCGACACCATAATATATGGATTCTTTTGTTTTAAATTTTTCTTTTTTCTTGATGTACTGTTTCTTAATCCTGTTGGTTTTCTCGTCATTGATTCCAGCGGTTTCAACAATCCAAACCCTGAAGGGTGATCCATCATATTTTATCCTGCCGCCTCCGACCTCCACATCCACGGTTATGAGTCCCGGCTCTTCCAGTGTAATGGGAAATCTAACCGAATAGGGGTCGTCTTCTCCCCCTGGAGCCGGAAGGAGTGTGAACTTGTGTGTTTCTGTCTTTTTTAGACGCTCCTGGCCGGCTTCCGCCATTCCGGTTGAAACGAAAACAAAAATAATCAGGTACGACAATGAAGCAAATAAAATTGTGCTGCGTTTTTTCACTGTTAGCCTCCCGGTATAGATTGAATATGATGCATCATTACCATGAGTCCTGTTTCATGGCGACTATTAATGTGCGGAATTATTGACGAGTTAAACTTTTCGCTTCAGATATAATCCATTATCAGATGTAAATGCGATCCCATAGGCCAGTGCGGCGATAACCATTACCCATGTAAATCCCAGTTCAACCGCTGCTATCGTTGCCGAAACGGAGCTGACAACCGAGAGACACCCGTTAATCCCCCATGCCCAGGGAACTGACTCTTTTGGAAGACGGGATATGCCGAGTGGAAAGGGCATGCCCAGGCAGAATGCGACCGGGGCGATGAAGATCGTAACAAGGACCGCCTTGACAGGAAGCGAGGCCTGCATCGTAACCATAAGGAGCGGACCCAGTACAAAGGCATATGCAGCAATGAGAACGACCGTGCCGAAAAATAGAGGATATATAAACCTGCGCTTTATGCATGCGGAAAATGCACTCCCCGTCCCCGAGCATACTAGCATGGCGCAGATGACAGCGGCAGTGGCGTAGATCGGACTGCCGAAATACAGAATGAATTTCTGTATGAATACTATCTCGATAAACATATAGCCGACAGCGATACCGCTGAAATATAGGATTACGGCAGACCTGCGCTTGCCCCTCCAGCCTATCCTGATCAACGGCAGCAGTATAAGGACTAGGGCAAGGACCGACAGCTGCGCCAGCCCCAGGACAAGAATCATGTATCCGATCTCGAAAAACGGTACCGACCTTTCTCCGTAGACAGCCTTCAGGCGCGAAAGGCTTTTCATTTTAAGGAATTGGGAGAAGTACGGGCGGTCATCGGTCGCGGGTTGGATGTTGAAGTCATAGGTTGAGACCAGCATATTCCCGTCCGGGGATAAAAGCATATAGAGATCGGCCAGCCATCGCCTGTCATAAAGCGCATTGAATCTGACCGCCTCGTCAGCCCGAATGCCTGGCAGGAGGGTAATGTCAAAGGACATTCTGTCGCAGAATCTCCGTATGAGCAAGCTCTCGTCCGCAGTAATCGGGGCGTTTTTCACAACAAGCGTAAGGGCGTTCCAGTTGCGTACGGCGGCGATGTGCATACGAGGATCGTCCCCTCGCTGCGAAAGGGCGTCTGCAAAGGTGGCCAGCAACTTGAGTGTGTTCCTCGGGGGGTAGTCAGGCCATATGCTGACGCTGATGACACCCTGGTGATTCAACCTGTTCAGCATCAGGACTGCAGCTTCCCTGGTAAGGAGATAATTCTCGGCAAGTGCGTAAAACCCTGAAGTTCCGCCGAACGAGTCCACTGTGGGCAGTGCGATGAGATCATATCTGCCCAGGCCGGACATGAGGAAGGTGCGGGAATTTATCATGTTCAATCGAATTCCGGACACGCCGGAAAACTGATTTTCAAGAAGCGATATGGCGAACGGATTGGGCTCCGCGGCGTCTATCTGCCTTGCACCGTGTGAAACAGCCTGTATAATATCCGTGCCTGTCTCTGCATCAAGCACAAGAACCCGGCTTCTTTTTTTAAATGCATATGGCAGCGCCCGAGTCGTGAAATCCAGTATGGTCTTCTTTTCCCCATTCTCCGATTTACACAGCGGGCCGAACCACTCTCCGTCCTTGAACACCCCTGGGAATACCGGGATATCTCCTGTATAGTTCAGGCTAAGGCCGGGGGCGTATCTGAGCGAGGGCGAATAGGCGATCTGCATGAGACCATAGGGACTGTTCTGCGTCCGGATGATCATGCTTCCGGGAATTTCGAGGGTCTTTTTAAGTGCCTTGAACTCAGACATACTAAGTCCTGGCGGATGACAGACGATCAGTCCTATGGCAACTGCCGGCACGCACGCCAATGCGGCCAACAATTTGCTGCCGCACATGAGAAGACCAGCCGCAAGAGGCAGGGCTGCTATAATTGCAGGTATCGCGGCAGGCGTAAAAACCCGCATGACCCCTATGGCGAGGATGCCGCCCATCCCCGAGCCAACAAGGTTTGCGCAGTACAGCCTGCCGATGAATTCGGGGAATCGCGCAAAGCTCAGCCCTATCGCCATTGATCCCATGAAGAAAGGGATAAAATATATCAGACAAGTCAAGACCAGCCGCCATACATGGCGGGGCTCCGCAAAGAGGAGAAACGAATCAAAACGGATCGGACCTGCCTGTGCCACCCATACGGCGATAGTCATGGTTGCGGCACACAGGAACATGAACAATGGCAAAAAGAATTCGAAATGCTTCAGGAGCAGGTGCCGCATAAGGGCGATAACCGTTCCGGCAGTCCCGCAACCCAGCAGTGCGATAGCGATAATAAGGGACGCAAAATGATGCCATTGGACTATGGAGAGCACCTGCATAAGACTCAACTGAAAGGCGATGATCGCCATGGAAGCCAGGGCGACTGATGCCGGCAGCCTGAGCGTCATGACCCTCAGCGGGACCGCTGCAGGGGAACAAAGCGTACAGGCAGCAGGCTGGACGTCCTGACAGCACCTGTTTTCTTTTCCACCAGCATGAGGGTTTGGACAATAAACGGAGAACCTACAGGTATCACCATGCAACCGCCGTCTTTTAGCTGCCTGATGAGAGGGGGGGGAATATAATCAGCTGCTGCTGTGACGATGATAGCGTCATATGGAGCATGTTCTTCCCAGCCGTCATATCCGTCGGCTATCCTTGACGAGATGTTTTTATACCCTAGCTTTCGGAACCGGTCACCGGCCTGTCTGCCCAGTTCCGGTATGATCTCGACAGTATAGACGTCAGTAGACATGCTGGCAAGGATTGCCGCCTGATATCCGGAGCCGGTCCCGATCTCAAGTACCCGTGCGCCGGGTTTCAGCTTAAGCACTGAGGTCATGTAAGCAACAATATAAGGCTGTGATATGGTCTGGCCGTGGCCGATAGGGAGGGGTCGGTCGTCATAGGCAAGGTCCTGCAGCTGTTCGGATACAAAAAGATGGCGTTTGACAGAATGCATTGCGGAGATCACGGCCTTATCCGTAATGCCGCGCCGGCAGATCTGGACGTTCACCATCGCTTCACGCTTGGCCGTAAACGGGTCTTCAGGTAAGCCTGCCATGAGTAGGAGCGCCAAACAGAGTACTGTCATTGTCTCCTCCTTGCTTAATAATAAGGTCTTCCACTCATTTGGGAATAGCATGGCGTAAGAAATCCCGCGTGCCGGAATCAAAACGGCCTTGATTCAAAATAAGAGATGAAGCAGTGCATAGGATAAATCATCGGCATGTCTCACATTCATAACATATATTGTAATAGCTATTGCAGTTCGGATCGACAAAGGCTTGGGATCCCGGGAGGAAACCTTTACTAAGATGGCTCAACGCAGTGAGTCCGCATTAAGCATGGTGACATTTAAATCAGAAACCCTATTATTACTTTACAAACAGGTCCGATAAGTCCTATATGTCTCTCCGTTCACAGGAGGTGTTCATCATATGAAGTCAGTCCAGAAATTCCCGGCCATACCTGTCAAGCAGCAGGACAGTACAGCCGTAAGACTCCTCAGCTATAACTTCCAGGTAGGTATAAGCACGAATAAGAGCATGGACTATTTCACCAGCAGCTGGAAGCATTTCATGCCGCATTCGAGAAGGATTGAGAACATGAAAAGGCTTGCCAGGTTCATAAGAGACTATGACATAGTAGGCCTTCAAGAACTTGACGGTGGAAGCTTCCGTTCCGGGTTCGTGAACCAGGCTGAATACCTTGCCATGGCGGCCGGTTTCGACTGCTGGTACGACAAGATCAACCGCAACATGGGGCCTGTCGCAAAACACAGCATGGGGGTGCTCAGCAGATTCAAGCCCCAAAGCGTCGAGCGCCATGACCTGCCCGGTTTTCCAGGCAGGGGCTGCCTGAGTGTAACCTACGGAAAAGAAAGGGAACTCGGAATCATCCTTGCCCACCTGTCGCTGGGAAAGCGCGCAAGGCTGAAACAGGTTGATTTCCTGTGCGAACTTGTTTCGCAGTTTTCCAATGCAGTACTTATGGGAGACCTGAACTGCGTCCCGAAGAGCGAAGAAATAGAGAAGCTCAAGAAAAAGACAGGACTCAAGGACTGTGGGACAGCCAGACCGAGCTATCCGAGCTGGGACCCTGTTCAAAAGCTTGATCACATACTGGTCTCTGATGGTCTTAAAATAAAAAATGCGGGCGTTCTGCCATGGTCGATCTCGGACCATTTACCCATATCAATGGAGATAGAAATTAGCGGAACATCACTTGATTCAGGGAGCAAAGAGAAAAAAGCGGCATAAATACTAAGCCCACGGTCTTTTGGCCGTGGGCTTTTAAAAGACTACAGTTCTTTGTTGATTATCTTCTCTTTAAGAATATCCCACTGCTCTTTCGTGAGCGTGCATATATTCTTATCCTCGCCTATGACGACCCTTTCCCTTTCCACCCTTACCTCCGGACAGCACGAACCTTCCTTGCAAAGCTTAACCGTGATTTCTTTTTCCATCTGGCATCTCCTTAAGGTTTAAATATTTATAAAACAGTTATTAGTGTCATTATAAATTAAATCAATACCGTATATGATTTTTTTATTGAGGCCGGATAGACACGGTCTGTTGCCCAAATAGATAATAGTCTGCCTTGAGGATGAGAGGCAGGCTGA
>CAYNVT010000050.1:0-27383 GCA_964400685.1 uncultured Bacteriovoracaceae bacterium
ATCGGCCAGCTTTTATTAAGGTCATTAAACAGGGCGGAAAGAATTCATAATGCAATGATTTCGCGCGGTTTCGATGGAGACATAAGAATAATGAAGGAAATGAAGATGCAGTGGCCGGATTACTCATACATAATCATCTGGTGCATGTTTTTCTTCCTGTGCAGGTTGTATAACCTGCCTCAGGCGCTTGGAAGTCTGATAATAAGGATAGCCTCATGAGTCATCATATTGTTGAAACTGTCAGTCTTAAATATGCATACCCTGACGGGACGAAGGCCCTTGACGGCATAACTTTCAAAATAATTCACGGAGAAAGCGTAGGCGTTGTAGGTGCTAATGGTGCAGGCAAGTCAACGCTGCTGCTGCTTTTAAACGGCTGCCTGACCCCGTCATCGGGCATGGTCAGAATCGGTGATTTTCCTCTTACCGATAAAACACTCAAGGATGTGCGCAAAAGAGTCGGTACGATTTTCCAGGACCCTGACGACCAGCTTTTCATGCCTACAGTCTATGAAGATGTTGCTTTCGGAGCACTCAACATGGGCATTCCCACTGAAGAAGTCAAACACCGGGTGGAAACAGCGCTTACAATGGTGGATGCAATACATTTAAAGGACAGGCCGCCTTACAGACTCTCAGGTGGCCAGAAAAAGGCTGTGGCGATTGCTACAGTGCTTTCCATGACACCCGATATCCTGCTTCTTGACGAACCAAGCAGCGGCCTCGACCCTAAATCAAGAAGGCAGCTTATAAACTGGCTCAAGTCCTTTCATCATACGAAGATAATTGCAACCCATGACCTCGATCTTGTGCTCGATGTCTGTGAAAGGACAATAGTCATTAATGGCGGCCATGTAGCGGCAGACGGAAATACCAGTGATATTTTTTCAGACACCATGCTCCTGGAAGCAAACCATCTTGAAAAACCCTTGTGCATGCAAATAAAGCAGCTTCAAGCTGATCAGTCTTATTGATAAAAACAAACCGGCTTTATTGCAGACATGTTTACCGGATTGTGTAATGCCTTCACTCCTCATCGTCAGGCCATTCTTTCTGGGCTTTTCTTTGTGAGATAAACATTCCGACGAGCGATGATATGAAGAATACTATATAGAATTGTCCCAGAAGGCCTTCTATTATCGTGAGCGCCCTTGCAGACGGAGACATGGGAGTAATATCCCCCAGTCCTATTGTAAGCAGAGACGAGAAGCTGTAATAGTTAAGGAGGGAACTGTTTCTTCCGAATTCCTCAATTGAGGCATGAGGGCCGAAATCGAAAGAGCCCGGATTTATTGTTTCGATATTCGTAAAAAGAATGCCGCACAGAACTCCTATCAGCATATAAGCGCAAAACCCTCCTATAACCGCATCTGCCGTTATTCTCTGCTGGGAGTAAACATAAGTGACAATCTGATAGATGACCATAAAGAGAAAACAGCTGGAAGTCACACAGGTGATTATAAGCGCTGTTTTACTTAAAAGCAGATACGTGGATGCGATACTGAGAACCGTTAATATGAAGAGAATCGTTCCGATGAAGCGTTTTTTCAGAGTGAAAACCGCAAGTCCCAGAACAATAACC
Organism: uncultured Bacteriovoracaceae bacterium; assembly: GCA_964400685.1. GTDB lineage: Bacteria > Desulfobacterota > Desulfomonilia > UBA1062 > UBA1062 > DATCTV01. Next base: position 1,583 of record CAYNVT010000050.1, read on the forward strand.
AATACGACGTCATTCAGCATTCTGACAGGCAGATTGTCGTGCATAAATGGTTCTATAAGCATGTTTAAGAGAATGAATATGAAAAGCCATATAAAAAGGAACCTTGTCTCTCTCAATTGTTTTTCTTCACCCATGCATCTCACCCCGAATATGTTTTAGCATGCAATGAACTTTCAATCATGTTCATTTAAGACGCTAATCGGCATCAGCCTAGATAATAATAAAGGATAGAGTTGCATCGTGATAACGACACCTGTAAAATATCCGGATGAATACCGCTTTTAGAGCGAACCATCTATTGAGAATCCAAAACGGTTTTTACGGGTTTCTAATATTTATATTCCTTATATCTGCCCCGTTTTCGGTTTATGCCCTGCCTGATCCGTCTCCTGAAATAATAGAACAGCTAGAGCATGTCACCGAACAGCGTATCGAAGCGGTTACAATTCTCGGCGGTGATAATGGTGCTGTAGGCGGATTCTATGAATTCAAGACAAATGACGATATCGACCTAAGAATTACAAAGCTCGGAGGTTGTGGAATAGTGGCCCCTCCCAGAGCTCTGGGTTCAGGCAGCATCAAATGGGCACCCGTACTCAAGGGAAACCTCGGCTACATGACGGCTAACTACAGTTACAAGTCAGGATATCTCGTGGGCAATTCCAATTATTACGATAATTATTTCGCCGAATTGGGCGCAGGGGCAAGATTCTTTTTCACAGAACATTTAAGCACTGCGCCTGTAATAAGCTTCATTTACGGGCATACCGACAACAAATTCAAGCCCGGTAACTCCCTGGGCGATGAATTCAAGTCAGTATTCTCAGGGACTCTCGTAGATTGGGAAATGGATACATGGACATTGGTCCCATCACTGGATATAAAATATACATTCAATCTGAAACGGACTTCATTCGAATTCTATTCGCGCTATAATTTTTTTCATACAGAAGACTTCAGGAGTTCTTCACCGGATCTTAAAGCAAACGGAAACTCGCAGACGTGGGAAAACAAGTTGAATGTGGATGTGCCTCTGGGGATAATGTTCTTAACCCGGGAGCTTCATACCGGCGGATTCATAGCAGCCACAGGATTGTACGGAGATGCATCAAAAGGCCTGAACGAAAACCATATCTATACGGTAAACGGACGCCTTGTCCTTGATATGCTGGGCAAAATCTGGAAAACACGCTGGATCGGTGTCGGTGCATCCTATTTCTGGGGAGACAACTTTAGCGGCTGGGCCGCCGGCGCAGATTTAAGGCTTCAGTTCTAAAAGCTGTTGCGTCAAAGGTTGCAAATATTCTGCTTAACAGCTCAACAGTTTATCAGCTGACTTTCCCATGTTATCAGGCTTAATTTATTCACTTCTTCATTGCCTGTTCAACCGCTACAGCCACGGCCACTGATGCACCCACCATAGGGTTGTTTCCCATTCCGAGAAAACCCATCATCTCCACATGCGCGGGCACCGATGACGAGCCTGCGAACTGTGCATCCGAATGCATGCGGCCCATGGTATCAGTCATGCCGTAAGAAGCAGGACCTGCGGCCATGTTGTCTGGATGAAGCGTCCGCCCGGTTCCCCCTCCTGAAGCGACCGAGAAGTATTTTTTGCCCTGCTCCTGACACTCTTTTTTATATGTACCTGCAACCGGGTGCTGAAAGCGGGTCGGATTGGTCGAGTTTCCCGTAATTGAAACATCCACACCCTCATGATGGTTGATGGCTACCCCTTCGCGTACATCGTCAGCCCCATAGCACCTGACCTTTGCACGTTCACCTGTTGAGTATGCTTTTTCGCTGACAATCGTGAGTTTGCCCGAGAGGTAATCGAACTTCGTCACGACATGGGTAAACCCGTTAACACGGGAAATGATATGGGCCGCATCTTTGCCGAGGCCATTAAGGATAACTTTGAGTGGTTCTTTGCGTGCCTTGTTTGCGGATTTAGCAAGGCCTATGGCGCCTTCGGCCGCGGCGAATGATTCATGTCCTGCAAGAAACGCGAAACATTTTGTTTCCTCACGCAGAAGCATTGCGGCAAGGTTGCCATGGCCGATGCCAACCTTTCTGTCATCGGCAACAGAGCCCGGAATGCAGAACGCCTGAAGACCTTCACCAAGTGTTTCGGCAATTTCGGCAGCCTTTTTCTGGCCTTTTTTAATTGCAATAGCCGCACCCATAATATACGCCCAGCATGCGTTTTCAAAGCATATCGGCTGGACATCCTTGACTATCTTATATACGTCCAGACCTTTTTCTTTGCATATTTTCTCCGCTTCTTCGATTGTTGCTATACCGTATTTTTCAAGCACAGGGTTTATCTGTGCAATCCTTCTTTCGTATCCTTCAAAGAGTGCCATATTCTCCTCCCCTACTCGTGCCGCGGATTGATAACCTTGACCGCTTCGGCAAAACGGCCGTAAGTGCCTGTGGCCTTTTTGAGCGCCTCGTTTGCATCCATGCCGTTCCTTATCATCTCCATCATCCGGCCTATATGAACGAATTTATAACCGATGATCTCGCTGTCCGCATCCAATGCAAGTTCAAGCACATAACCCTCGGCCATTTCCAGATAGCGCGGACCTTTGGCGACAGTCCCGAACATGGTCGCACAAACGCTGCACAAGCCCTTCCCCAGGTCTTCAAGAGAGGCGCCTATCGGCAGCCCCCCTTCTGAAAACGCAGTTTGTGTCCGGCCATATGCAATCTGAAGAAAGAGTTCACGCATTGCCGTATTGATCGCATCGCAGACAAGATCCGTATTAAGCGATTCAAGGATGGTCTTTCCGGGTAGAATTTCCGCAGCCATCGCAGCAGAATGCGTCATACCCGTACAGCCTATTGTTTCAACTAGGGCCTCTTCAATTATGCCATCCTTGACATTAAGCGTGAGCTTGCACGCCCCTTGCTGTGGCGCGCACCAGCCCACACCATGAGTAAGTCCCGAGATGTCTTTTATTTCTTTCGCCATTACCCATTTGCCTTCTTCTGGGATCGGCGCCGGGCCGTTCCTGGGGCCCTTTGCCACCTGGCACATATGCTGAATTTCTTCTGAATATTCCACGGTCATTTTCTCCTTTTAAGGGTTTTATGTTTTAGCGGAAATTCTCGTTTACATTCTTGAATAATTTGCGCTCTCCCATCAAGTGTATTTTTAATAAAAAACTACCAAGAAAAGAACTATGACATAACTGTAAAATTTCAGTCTTCAATATGTGCAATATGCAACATATATATGCTGTACAAAACAAGAAAATCATTCTTGAATCTTTGGCGGAAGCGCATGGGAATCGAACCCACCAGCCAACCTCGACGGCCAGCACACCGGATTTGAAGTCCGGGGGACCCACCAGGACCCGGCCGCTTCCGTTTCGGGTTATTATCATATGAGCTATGACCGGTCAAATTATGGATTAATTTCTCCCTCATATATATTCATACAACTTCAATATAGCTCACGGTAAAATATTTCTCTTGCAAAGAATTTTTTTTCACTTAAAATTAAGCAATAAATTATTTGTTTGTCATGCAAGTTTTGAGGGAATCCGGCTAAATCAATATAACTTGCTGATTTTTTGGTTTTATTCAACTGGGCTTCAACTTTTATTACCATTTAGGGTGATGGCATATATATTGCTCGAAATGTATGAAAGAAAAATAACATCTATAATAAGGGGGATTGCAATGAATAAACTGGCTAACTTGATTCCTTCAATCATGATCGCACTCATTCTGCTTATCATGACTGGCTGCTCGGGAGGCGGCAGTGAATCCGATGTAACAACAAGGAGCGAGGCAAACGATACTCCGGGTGTGGCAGTTGCGGCAACTACCTATGCCGATGCCTCAACCATCATTCTGCTTAAGGATTCTGAGACAGGTGCCGGCTATCAGCTTGTTGATGACGGGGCAACCTTTGAAGCCGGTTCAAAAGTAAAATTAGGCATCAGGGTTGAAGGCGGAAAATATACGGTAGAGAAAGTGTTTCTAAGCGATGGCGGCGGAAACCAGGTAGAGGCAACATATGACTCGAAAGCAAAGCTTTTCGTTTGTAAATATCCTGTACCTGACACCGACAGATTGATGCCGGTCCTTATCCAGGCTATGCACCCGAATGGCCAGGCCTCAAAGGCAAAATATGTTTTCAGGACAAAAGAATTCGCAGCTTCTTCACAGCTTATCAGGAACGGGCTCGGAGTGCTTGTCGGCAAGGATATACTGCAGAGTGCAAAAGGTATGACGCTCAGCGGACTTGCAGTTGATGACCTGATTCCTTATTCCGGCACCTTTGATACAAATATAATGAAGCTTACATCCGGCATAATTTCACTTCCCTTTAACCTTCTTGACGGGCTTTCCGGAAATGAAGGAATAGATGAAGAAGTGGTACCTACGCTTAAACTGAAGTCCGGCATTTTGAATATTGAAATGGGTATTAACTCTCTGCTGCTCGATGATCTTCTTGGCGGTATGGCAGGAGATCTGGGTGCGGATATGAGCGGCCTCAACCTCGCAGCAAAACCCCTTTATCTCGATATAAATGGTATACCAACAAGCACTACGAACGACATGGCGGCACTGAGCATAGGGCTCTTCATGGCAGAAGGCGAGCAGGGTGTTTTCCCGGGCGGTGTTACGCTCTATCCCGGCAGCAATGCTGCTATACCTCTTACACAGTCCTCTGATGACCCGTCAGCAATTGAAGTGAGCCTCTCGCAGGAAAGCATGACACAATTCGTCAGCGAACTGCTTAACGGCAGTATAGTTATACCTGCACTAAGCATTCCAACAGCCGTTCCTTCATATGGCAACATATACCCCGCTGTTTTACAGCAGATGAAAATATCCTTTAACAAAAACGGCATTGCCTTTGATTTCACAACTGCAAACCCACTGTTGATAATCAATGATCTCAGGATTGAATATCTGGAAAACGGCAAGGCTTTGTGGATGATGTCTCTTGACCTGGCATTCAAGCTTGGCGCAGGCTCACACCAGGCCCCTGTTATAGAAAATGCAAAAAAGGATATGGAATCATTCCTCGATATATATCTTACACTGGTGCCTTATTATTCACATTGCGCGGTATTAAAAGATGATATGGGTATCACGATGTTCGACCACAAGGATTTTCCTGCACTTCTTGTTGGCGGGCTTGGAGATATGCTTCCTACAAATGATGTAAAGAAAGGTGACCTGATGCTTTCAATCACAACTGGCGCCTTATTGGATGGCGTAATCACTGATGACGGGTTCGGTATGATACTTACCGAAGACGGCGCCTCGGCAGTATCAGGCGAAGCCAGCCGCTGCTTCCTGAAAATGGCCACCGACGATGTAGACATAAGCAAAGCAGGACTCTGTTTCATCAATACAGCCAGTTTAGACTAAAATTAATTTAATCATTGAACATTTAGGGCATATCGTTATAAAATCAAAGCAGGGCCAAACAGGCCCTGCTTTGATTGCATAGATAAACAAAATTTGAGGAGGATTACATGAGGTTCCTTTATAAGCTTTTTCTTATCCTGTTTACTCTCATGGTTATCTCAAGCTCCGCATTTGCCGTTAATGAAGCAGCCCAGTGGAACTGGAAAGATGTTAAAATAGGGCTTGAGGGCGATTACCAGATGTTCGGGAAATATTTTAACGAGCGCGATATCAACAGCTATGATGGCAACCAGAAAGCCAAATACAATATTTCTCCTCCACCTACAAATGAAGAAGCAGACAAAGCAACAAACGGCCAGACGGATAAAATCGAGGCATGGCTCGAGAACGAGCTTTTTCTTGTTCCGTCTATAGCTTTCAGCGACAAGCTTACATTTCAGGCGCGTATTGATATTGATTATCTGATATTTGATTCAGACAACAACACAAAGGTTTTGTATGAACCTGTAGATTCAGGTGCCGGCTATACGCTTCTTTCAACAAAAAAAGCTGACCAGACGATACGGCTTACTGAAGCCTTTGTGCAGATGATTACCCCTGTAGGGCTATTTGTAGCCGGCCGCTTTAATGACGGCAGTAATGGCCTTGTGTGGGCGGCGCAATTCGACGAAGCATTGCCGGGCTGGACATTTGCAGTTGCATGGAACAAGAAGGCCGAACAGAAATTCTACTATGAAGACCCCGATGTCCCTTACTATAACCAGAACACCAGAAACGGCGATTATCTTGATAGAGATGACATGGATGAAATAAGGGTTGTCACGATATATGAAAAGCCTGACAAGACAATAAAATCCGAGCAATGGCTTGATTTCCGTCTTGGTTATTCACACTCGGCTGCTACCAATATGAGGATATGTCTACCCCAGTGGAAGTTCAACTACAACAAAGGAAATCTCCACTATTTCCATTACCTGGGTACCGGAATGGGCACCCTGGCAGAGATAACAAAAGGCCCTATCGGTGACGATCTTCAGGCCCTTATGAGCAATGGCTATCAGATGGCCCCGGCCGGGTATTCTTACCCTTATTATGAACCTGGAGCCAAACACTATCTGCCCATAAAAGATATGGGACCGGTCGAAGGAAAAGTGGGCATTGCCCTTTTCGATGTCGCCTATGACATAGGCAAAGTGACACCTTTTGCATCAGCGGTATATACAACGGGCATCACCCACTGGACTGAAATAAACGGTTTCCTCTGGGATGAATACAACCCGAAAGGATACAGGACACCTTCATATTTGAATGTTGTCCTTCTTGGTGAAGTTGAAGACAAATATTTCAACGCCCTTGTCAACCTCGCAACAAAAGAGGCCTTTGACCAGAACGACATATGCTTCAACAACATGACATTGGGAAGGCTTGGTGCCAAATACCGTTTTGCCGACAAATGGGAGTTCATGGGACAGGCAGTCGTCGCATGGCGCTCCAATGTAAAGTATTTTGAGGACGAATACTGGTCATCATTCCCTGTAAATTATGCCCTGTGGTTTAAATATACTGACCCTACAACAGGTCATGAGATTGTCCCCTTTTTATTCATGTACGATGACGTACAGTATAAGACGAATGTATCCCCCTATCTGGGAACAGAGCTTACAGGCTGGCTTACCTATAACCTTTTCCCCGGTCTAGATGTGTCATTGATCGGGTCATATTTCTGGGCAGGAGACTTCTATCAGGACACATTAACTCCGAAGAAATATTGGGTCAGATGGCTGGATACTGGCCTCCCAGAGCCTGCTCCTATTGTTAAAGAATACAATATATATGGACCCAACCTCGGAGCTGACCAGTTTGATCTTACAAATGCATGGACTGTCCAGTTCAAGATCGACTTTAAGTTTAACCTCAATCCTACAGCGCTGTCTGCTGTAACAAGCACAGAAATGCAGCAGAAATAGTTTTAATAGAAAAGAACATAAAAAGGCGGGGCAATAACCCCGCCTTTTTTTTATAGTTAAATCAAGTCTATTGTTTTTACCGGCAACTTCAATTGAATATTAAAAAATCTCTTATCTTCCATTTTTATTTTAACTGACTATAATAAATTATTGATTGAACAGCATCGAATATCATCGGCAACCAAGTCAAATTTTAAAAAGGAGCCTAAGATGGAGCGATTCCAGAATAAAAAAATAGGTGAAGTGCTTGTTGAACTTGGCCTCCTGGACGAACAGAAGCTGAAAGTGGCACTGGAGGCACAACAAAAAGAAGGGCTTAAACTGGGCGAGACCCTTATCAAGCTGGGATATCTTGCAGAAGACCAGTTTCTGGGTATCTTGAAAAATCTTACCGGCATTCCGATTCTTGATATGAAAAATGAAATCATTACAAAAGAAACTCAACTACTGATTCCTCAGGAGAGGATGAGAGAATTCATGGCTGTACCAATTGCAACCGAAGGCACTGTTATTAAGGTGGCAATGTCAGATCCGATGAACCTTGTACTTGTTGAAAACGTTAAATATCTTCTGAACCACGATATTAAGGTGATATTGGCTACACAGTCTCAGATAGAAGACATTCTCTTTACACTTAATTCAATAGGTTTTGGCAAAATGAACCTGAACCTTAAAAATGTAGATCGAAACCCAAATGTAATGAATATAATCAGCACAGATGCTACTTATATATTCAAACTCTTAAATGAACCGGATATTACAGACTTACACTTAACAATCGGGGCTCCACCTGCAATAAGAAAAAATGCCGATTTCACCAGGACAAATCTTCCTGCAGTCACACCTGACCAAATGGATAAGATCATTAAAGAAGTGACATCTAATGAATATATGGAAGAATTTAAGCAAAAAAAGGAGGTTGAATTCACTTACATTAAAAGAGGTGTCGGTAGATACAGACTAAATATTTTCATGCACCGTGATGGTGAACCGGCAATAAACGCACATAAACTTATTGAAGATATACCAAGTTATAAAGATCAGGGTTTCCCTGATTTCCTGATGTCAAACCTGACATCTCAAACAGGATTGTTTATTGTTTCCAGCTCCGGAGGACAGGGGAAAAACAGGGGAATTGCAACAATTATTGATTACATAAATTCAAACAAAAGCTGCAATATTGTTACGTTTGAAGACCCCATCGAATATATTCATGAACATAAGCTTGCCAATGTCATCCAGCGGGAGATAGGTAGAGATACGACGAAAGACACGTCGGTCCTGTTCGAAAATGTTTTTAAATATGATCCCGATATTCTCGTATTTGGGAAAATTGCAGATGGTCTTATGGCTAAAACAGCACTGCAGGCTACGCAGAAAGGAATCCTTGTAATTGTAGGAATGCTGGGAATAGATGTTTTCAGTGCAATTGAACAATATCTTTCCCTGCTGTCAGACGAATATATGAAAGCCTTATTCTCTCATTCACTCATGGGTGTGTTTTCAATGAAACGAATTGGGGCTAAAGAAAAACATGGAGGAACAGTAATCTGGGAACTTCTCCTTGGAAAACCAAGAGTTCAGAAATTTATTCGTGAAAATAAGGTCCATTTCATCAAAGGACAAGCTCAGTCTCTTCAGGGTGATTATTTCCCAATGGAAGAAAGTCTTGCCCATGCAATAAAATCAGGAAAGATTGATCTTAAAACAATAGAGGGAGAGCCCGGAATCAACAAGGAACTGCTCAATGGTTACCTTACAAGGAGGTAAATTTTCACTTGCATCACCTGGTTCTATCATGTATAAAATGAACCGTTATTCAGAGTAATGTTTTGAATTCATGGTAAAATTGGGAAAGGATAAATAAAAAATACTAATATAAGGAGTATACTAATGGGTAGGAAGATTTTCGTTTCTTGTACTTTTATGATCCTGGTTTTAGCAAGCGCCGTTATGGCAAGTGAAGCAGTTGCAGTAGCAACCGGTTACACTGACTGGACAAAGGTAATATTTATAGCCGTATCAATTCTTGGCGCTGGCCTGTGTATGGGACTTGGAACAGTCGGAACCGGTCTAGGTATGGGCCATGCAATATCAGGGGCAAGTGAAGCAGTTGGAAGAAATCCTCAATCTCAGGGCAAAATTATGATGACTATGATGATCGGTCTCGCAATGGTTGAATCTGTAGCCATCTATGCTCTGGTTATTACACTTATTATTCTTTATGCTAACCCTTTCAAAGCAGTGGTTTTAGGTTAACTTATCTAAAAACCGCTGTAATTTACGCATTATAAATTATCATATGCGTAATTAGGAATAAGGAAGAAACTCACCATTCATTTGAATATTAACCTTTTTTGGGTGAGCTAAGCATATTTAATATTTATTGGTAATAACAGGGCGAGGAGATAGTTATGGATCAGGGAGAAAAAAACACTAAACTTAATTTTGCAAGTGTTGCTATAAGCTTCTTTATCCTGATAGTACTTCCTCTTACCATTACAGGTATTGTTATAAGCAAGGGAGTGGTTAAGGTTGGAGAAGAAGCAACTCAGGCAAACTTGAGAGTTCTGGATAATCCGCAAAAGCAGTCAATCGAGCTTAGGGCCAGGAATATTGCAGAAGGAATTGCTCAATTCTATACAGACAGAGAAAAAGATATAAAAATTGCCTCCATTCTTCCAAGGGATGACAAGGCATATACGACATTTCTGACAACAAATAATCTTGGCGTTATCAAATCATCTGATATTGGCCTGGTAAAAGTGCCTGTGCCACTTTACAAAGAAATTGCTTTTCTGGATAAAACAGGCATGGAACAGATTAAAATTACCAGTGCCGGTATTGCTCCTAAAGAAAATCTCAAGAATTTGTCAGATCCCGATAATGGCGAATATGGCAAAGAGAATTTTTTTGAAATTGCAAAATCTCTTGCCCCCGGTGAATTTTATATCGGGCCGGTTGTCGGGTATCACATAAACAGACAAGATGCCAATTCCGGAAAGAAATTTGAGGGCATTCAACGTATTGCCACACCTGTCTTCGATTCATCGGGATTTGCCGGTATCGTTGAACTTGCATTAAACTTTCAGCATGTAAGAGAGTTTGTTGATCACATGGTTCCAACTGACCCGGATAAGATTTTTGCATCAGTAAATGTAAAGGACAACAATTATGCCTTCCTGGTTGACAGGGATGGCAATATTTTATCGCATCCTGACGAAACTCTTATCATCGGTCTCGATAAAAATCATAATATCGTGCCGGTTCTGAAAGAAGAGAACTATAATAATCTCGAAGCATCGGGTGATGGTTATATGAATATTTTATCAATTGGTTTCAAAGACGAAAACCTACCCAAGATTCATGAAGAAGCATCTTCCGGAAAGTCTGGATCTCGCACATATGTACTCGATAATAGCAGCTACTTTGTAGCTTTTGCCCCAATACCATATTATGGGAATGGGTTCAGCAAGCCCAAAGGCATAGGCTGGGTGGGCATGGTTATAGATGTCAATCTCTATAAGAACATCAGTGAAGAAAAAGCAAAAGAAATTAAAGATAAGGTTGCAAAATGGCAGAAATCAACAATACTGGTTGTCATTGTATCATTGATTCTGCTCTTCCTTATTGCACTGATTCTTTCTAAGGGAATACACAGACAAATCAAACGGGTATATGACGAAGAAGCAACACCACCTTCGGATGATGAGAACAAAGATTAAATAAAAGAGGGATGCTGATTGCATCCCTCTTTTATTTGTAATCCAATTAAACAAAATATTCTTACAATATTTAAAAAACCATTTTTAGAACGTTTTAAAAAATAAATCTATATTCATAATTGTGAATATTCATTAATCAGTCGTAATATCATGGCGTTAAAGCATAACTTGAAGCTTGTATTAAAATACTTCCTATCATATAAGGCCTACAGAAATTAACTTGCTCGGGGGATATGAATGCCTGCAAAAATTATCTCAAAAGATAAGCTATCGGAAAATGTATATTCATTAATATTCGATGCAAAACAAATTGCTTTAAAAAGAAAACCCGGCCAATTTGTAGTGATAAGAATTCATGAGAACGGGGAACGCATCCCCCTCACAATTGCTGATGCCGATGCGGCAAAGGGAACGTTGACACTGATCTTTCAGGTAGTAGGAAAATCGACAGCCTTACTTTCCGAAATGCAGCCTGGACAGGAAATACTTGATCTTGTCGGGCCACTCGGGAAACCAACGCATATTGAAAATTTCGGAACTGTTGCCTGCATAGGCGGCGGTGTTGGAATTGCACCTGTTTTCCCTATAACTCAGGGAATGAAAGCTGCCGGGAATCATGTAATCTCAATAATCGGCTCCAGGACCAAAGACCTTCTGATTCTGGAAGAAGAAATGAAAGCAATTTCAGATGAATTCATTGTTTCAACAGACGACGGCTCATATGGTTATCATGGCTTTGTAAGTCAGGCACTCGAAAATAATTACCTTATCAACGGAAAACATCTAGACATGGTTGTGACCATTGGTCCGGTGCCGATGATGCGTGCTGTTTGTGATGTTACAAAGAAATATAACGTCCCAACTGTAGTTTCTTTGAATTCAATCATGGTTGACGCAACCGGAATGTGTGGTGCATGCAGGGTAAGCATAGGAGGAAAAACCAAATTTGTCTGCGTAGACGGTCCAGAATTCGATGGACACCTTGTTGATTTCAAAGAGCTCATTGATAGACAGCATATATACCTTGATCAGGAGAAAGAATCTTATGATCACTTCTGCTCATGCAGGTCCGGGAGGTAATCTATGGATATGAAAGAAAGGATGAGTATCCCGCGTCAACCAATGCCGGAGCAGGATGCAAAGGCAAGATCCCGCAATTTTGACGAAGTCCCCCTTGGCTACACTCCACAGGCAGCGGTAACTGAAGCAAACCGCTGCATACAATGCAAAACAAAACCCTGCATTGAAGGCTGTCCGGTTGAGATCGACATTCCAGGATTTATCAATCTCATTTCCAATGGTGATTTTACAGGTGCCGCAAGAAAGATAAAAGAAACCAATGCATTACCAGCCATATGCGGAAGGGTATGCCCTCAGGAAACACAGTGTGAAGAAAGATGTGTACGCAGGAAAAAAGGCGAAAGTGTAGCTATCGGCAGGCTTGAAAGATTTGTTGCCGATTTCGAAAGATCACAGGGCAATATATCCATCCCTGAAATCGCACCTTCAACAGGTAAAAAAGTCGCAGTAGTAGGTTCAGGTCCGGCAGGGCTTACAGTTGCCGGCGATCTTGTTAAACTAGGACATGATGTAACAATATTCGAGGCTTTGCATATACCGGGTGGAGTACTGGTTTATGGTATTCCTGAATTCAGATTGCCGAAAGCCATTGTAGCAGCAGAAATTGACTACTTGAAACAAATTGGCGTCAAGGTTTTAACATCTCATGTAATCGGAAGAATATTCACTGTTGATGATCTTTTTGATGAAGGGTTCCATGCTGTTTTTCTTGGAACAGGTGCAGGCCTTCCTACGTTTATGAACATACCAGGTGAAAACCTCAATGGAGTATATTCAGCCAATGAATACCTTACAAGATCTAACCTGATGAAAGCCTATCTTTTCCCTGAGTATGATACACCAATAATCAAGGGGAAAAAAGTTGCAGTAATCGGCGGCGGGAATGTGGCTATGGATGCTGCGAGAACAGCCATGAGGCTCGGGGCTGAAAAAGTGTACCTGGTTTACAGGAGATCAAGAGTCGAAATGCCCGCCAGGATTGAAGAGATTCATCATGCAGAAGAAGAAGGAATTGAACTGCATCTTCTGACCACTCCCATCAGATATATAGGAAACGAAAAAGGATGGGTTGTAAGTATGGAATGTCAGCAGATGGAGCTTGGCGAACCTGATGATTCCGGGAGACGAAGGCCTGTTCCCAAGAAGGGCAGCGAGTATCAAATGGATGTTGATACGGTCGTAGTTGCCGTGGGTACCGGAGCCAATCCTCTTATTCAAAGCACAACACCCGGTCTCGATACAAACAAATGGGGATATATTATTGCTGATGAAGAAACAGGACAAACATCAAAGAAAGGTGTATATGCAGGAGGTGACATAGTAACCGGTGCAGCTACAGTTATCCTTGCAATGGGAGTCGGGAGAAAAGCTGCCAAAGCCATGCATGAGTACATAATGTCTCTTTGATTTGAAAAATAAGAAATGGAGAAAATATGACCCTGAAAGAGCTAATGGTACTTCTTGATGCTGAAGTTATCGTCGGTGAATCAAAACTTGATATTGAAGTTAACGCAGGGTTTGCAGCCGACCTCATGAGCGATGTACTCTCTTTCGCAAAACCAGGAGCAATCCTTTTAACAGGCCTTACAAATCCACTTGTAGTTCGTACTGCAGACACAATGGACCTGATTGCAATTATATTTGTAAGAGGGAAGAAACCTTTGAATGAGGCAATTGAACTTGCAAAACAAAAAAATATTCCTCTGCTGGCGACCCGTTATATCATGTTTGAAACCTGCGGCCGTCTTTATAAAGCCGGCATGAGAGGTTCTATAACAAAAGCGGTTAAAGATTGATTTGATCAGCTTATTTCGATTTTCGTTTTGACTTCCATTCTCGCGCCTGTCTCTGGGCTTCGGCAACCTGTGCCGGAGTCATTATGCTCGCAAGATCATTCCTGTTCTGAGAAGCATTGGGATTGCCCTGCGCCGCTGCCAGATTATACCACATATGGGCCATTACAAAGTCTTGAGGGACGCCCCTGCCATCATGATATAGAGATGCCAGATTATACTGGGCATCCGCTAATCCCTGTTCTGATGCTTTTTTATACCATTTTGCCGCTTCCAGATAATCCTGATTCAAACCCAGTCCTTCCTCATACATTACTCCAAGATTATACTGTGCCTCAGCAAGCCCTTGTTCTCCGGCTTTTCGATACCATTTGGCGGCCTCCAGATAATTCTTTTGAACCCCCATTCCCTCTTCATATGTCAGACCAAGGTTAAATTGCGCTTCCGCCAAACCTTTTTCTGCCGCCGCCTTGAACCATTTGAGAGCCTCTTTGTAATCCTGCGGAACACCTTTTCCTGCGCTGTACATGCTTCCGAGGTTGATCTGCGCGTATAAATCACCTTGCTCGGCAGCCTTTTGATACCATTTTGCCGCTTCCTGATAATTCTGAGGCACACCATCCCCAATTTCATATTTTACTGCAAGATTATACTGAGCTTCGCTTAGTCCCTGATCTGCTGCTTTTCTATACCATTTCAAGGCTTCTGATAAATTCTTGGGTCTGCCAAGCCCTTCTTCAAAAATCAGCCCCAGCGCGAATTGGGCTTCAGGCAATTCCCGATCAGCTGCTTTCAGATATAGCCTGACAGCTTCCTTATAATCTTTAGGTACTCCCCTGCCATTGCAATAAAGACTCCCAAGGCAGTATTGCGCATAGACGTTGCCCTGATCTGAGGCTTTTTTATACCATTTTGCAGCCTCGCTATAGTTACGTCCGACACCTTCACCCGTTTCATACTTAATCCCCAGGGAGTATTGAGCTTCTGCCATCCCCTGCTCAGCCGCTTTCCTATACCATTTAACTGCTTCATGGTTGTTTTCTGGCAAGCCTCTGCTTTCTTCATACATCAGGCCCAGATTATATTGCGCCTCAGCAAGCCCTTTTTCAGCCGCTTCCAAATACCATTTGGCAGCTTCTTTATAATCCTTCTCTACTCCCCGACCCTCCTCGTACAGAAGACCCAGATTGTATTGCGCTTCCAGATGTCCGCCGGCAGCAGCTTTCTTGTACCATTTGGCAGCTTCTGAAAAATCCTGTAGTACACCTCGGCCCTGCTCATAAATAACACCCAATTGAAATTCAGCGCCTGTATCTCCCTTTTGGGCATCATGAAGAAGTTCTTTTAAGGCTGGACTGGCATCTCCCCTTTCATAGACATCACGGTAGCTTCCCCATAATTGGCATGGAATTAAGGATATTATAAGGCTGAACAATATAGACGTATAGCTTATGAAATAAGCATGGCAGGTATATTTAAACTCAATTCTCATATTTTTCTGTGTTATCATGTTTCATCAGTTGGGTTTTCATATTAAATATAATGATACATAAACACTGTTGAGCGTCAATAATGATTCACTGAACTTGCCTATTATTTGTAAAGTCTAATGATAAACATCAATTTTAAGTTCATATATTGTCGATTCCTGATACCTTTCTCCGCGTTGTACCAAAATAAATACCAGCAAGTGCAACAAAAACACCAATACCTGATATCATGCCAATTTCTCTCTTGAAAAACAGAATATCCCAGACAAATGCCAGTGCCGGTTGAAGCAACAATATGAGCCCTGCCAATGAGGCTTTAACATTCGGCAGGGCCTTTGATATCAACAACCAAGCAACAACCTGGCTCAGAATACCATAAATAAACAGGTATGCCATGCTTGGCATATCGGAGATTATCAATGACTGCCCCTCCAGCAAAGACATCATGCAAAGACATGCCGATGCTATGATGGATACAGTTGCCAGGTTTGCTGTTGTAGATAATCTTTTCTCCTTTGACTGGAGCAGTCTGAGCAGGAGTATATAGGATGAATAAGCGGCAGCGGTAATCAATGCCAAAAAAATTCCCAATCTATAATTGTCTGGGAAAGCCCCCCATTTAAAACCGACAATCATGAACAATCCGATTATGGCTAAAATAATTGATCCAAAATATCTTATCCCGATCCCTTCCTTCAAAATGAAAAAACCGAATGCCGCCAGGAAAAAAACCTGGAAGTTTGCCAGAATCGTAGAAAGCCCGGGACCGATATAAAGCACACTTTTATGCCAGCAAAACAAATCCAGGGCAAATGCCATTCCGCACAATAAAGAAATCAGGAAGTTATTTATACCATACCAGAAACGCTCTCTTTTTATGATTAAAACTACAAGTAGAATTACCGCCCCGATAAATGTCCTGTAAAATCCTGCAGCTGTCGGACCGACATTGACCATTTTTACATAAACACCTGAAAAGCTGATAATTGAAGCACCTACGGCTAAATATAAGATACTTCTGTCGAATGATCCGGATTTCATATAGCGGTATATAATACTTATATTATTTAACGATTTCTTTGTGGACAGGGAGACCGCCAAGGGAACTCGCTTTCACAACCGCATTGATTAAGGCTTTCTCCGCAGCCCGGGCACCTATAACGCCAAGGTGCAAAGGATGCGCCTCTTTGTCCCCAATGGAAAGACAGAAAACAATATCCCCGTCAAAAGGCGTGTTAAATGGTGAAATATGCCTTGAAAGGCCGTTTCCCGCCATCCTTGCTACCTGAAGCGCCGATATCTTATCCAGATAAGCATCTGTGACCAGAACGCATAGCGTGGTATTGGAGGGTGACCCTATCCTGCTTCTGTTTTCCCCTGAGGCAATTGCCTTGCCTGTATCAAGAAAACCTTCCTCTTCCCTCGCCCCTGCGATGATTTCTCCACGACCATTAATTATATCGCCAAAAGGATTCGCTATAACAAGCGCTCCCATCCTTACACCGTTGAACCCTTTTATGCAGCTAGAGCCAAGTCCGGTTTTTGTTGCATTAAGAACACCTCTTAATTTACCGCACGTTGCACCTGTGCCTGCGCCTATCGTCCCCTGCTTTACCGGGGAACCGCTTGCATTCATGCATGCCTTGAAAGCCATCTCCTTTGTCGGTCTTGCATTTGCACTCATGAAAGAAAGGTCATATATGACGGCAGTAGGTACAACAGGAAGTCTTGCTACGAATAAATCCAATCCTATCCCTTTATCTTCGAGATATTTGACCACCCCTCCTGCGGCATCCAGCCCGAAAGCCGACCCGCCTGACAGGCACACAGCGTGTGTTGAAGTTCCGGGATGCATTATTTCCAGTGAATCAATCTGTCTGGTTGAGGTCGCCATGCCAGATATGTCTGCCGAACCGATTGCAGGCCTGTCAAAAATGATTACCGTAATCCCTGTTCCGCCTTCAAAGTCAGATTCGTGGCCGACCCTGACTCCCTCGATGGCTGTCAAGGTACTATTGACCATGTTTGCAGTCTCTTAGAGTTCCGTTGAATTCAGCCATGATTTCTTTTATGACAGGCGCATTCACTGCTTTTGCTCTTATTTCTGATGGCTTCATTATATTATCGACATGAAGATTCTCTTTTATTTCAATTCTGATTTTAATATTCCTTTCATAATACTGCCTGGCTTTGTTTTCTATTTCGGCGTGATCTCTTCGTATCTGTTCAGCGTGAAATTCGGATGAAACACTCAGGACAACAGCATCATTATCATCACTTTCATACTTTGCATTGGATACAATGCTGAATAGGGGTGCCTCGTAATTTTTCAAATAGCCAAGAAAACCATCCCAGGTTTTCTCTGCCGAAAATGAATTTATTTGCCTACTTTGCTTTTGCGTTTCTTTCGGAGCAGCAGCACTGATTTGATAATCTGTTTTTGAATCATTTGCCTGTGTCAACTGCTGAAGATCATATAATCTGGGTGCAAAAATAATTCTCAGCAATATGGTTTCAAGCGTTATTTTTTGAAGACTTGAAAACTTCATATCAGTCTCAGACCTTATTAAGACACTCAATGCCCTGTGTATCTCTTCAAAAGAATGGTCCTGAATCATTTTTTTCAAAAAAGCTATTTCTTCTGATGGCAGGGGAATATTTTCATATCCGGTCTTTAAGACCATCATATTCCTGAATTGTTCTATAATGCTTTTGTAGAACTGCGTCAGGTCGTAACCATATCTGTACATTTCATCAATAAGGCACAATAATGCCTGCGCATCACGCATCAGAAGAGCATCAAGAACTTCGTGCTTCTTTGACATCGATAAGAGCCCAAGCAGTTTTTCAATATTATCAATGCCAATCTCCCCATGACCGGTTGCAATCGTGCGCTCCAGAATTCCCTGTGCATCGCGCATGCTCCCGTCTGCCTGAATCGCTATTAATGTCAGGGCATCGTCTGTGATTTTAAACCCCTCACCGGATGCCACATTCCTGAGATGGCTGACAATCTCATTTACGGATATCCTTCTGAAGTCGTAACTCTGGCATCTTGATAATACCGTAAGAGGTATCTTGTTAAGCTCGGTCGTCGCCAGGATAAAAATAACATGAGGGGGCGGCTCCTCCAGTGTTTTCAATAATGCGTTGAAAGCGCTCTTTGAAAGCATATGCGCTTCGTCAATTATAAAGGTTTTATATCTCGATGTGCTGGGTGCATAACGCGAGTTTTCAATTAATTCCCTGATATTTTCAACTCCCGTATGTGAAGCGGCATCGATCTCAAATACATCTACAGCCCTCGAAGCGGTTATATCAAGACATATAGGGCACTCATTGCACGGATTGGAACCCGGGCCCTTTTCGCATGACAATGCCTTTGCAAGAATCCGTGCAATTGACGTTTTCCCGACGCCCCTGGGCCCTGAAAAAATGAAGGCATGTGGAATTCTGTCAGATTCAATGGCATTTTTTATTACCACTGTTATGTGTTCCTGACCCACAACATCCTGAAAACACTGCGGGCGGTATTTGCGTGCGATTACCTGATACATGAGCGGCATATTATTATCTATTAAGCCATTGTTTCAAGGAAAAAAGCCAAAAAAAACCCGGTAAAGGACCGGGCCTTAACATACACATACGGCGTACTGCTTACCGCTGCTCCCTTCCGGGCCTGACGGGGTTCGCAGCGCCGTATTGCATGAGACCCGGTCCTTTACCAGGTCCTTTAGTAGTCTTCAGTATATTCTGGTTTTGTGGTTATTTTCTAACCACTCACCACTCTTAACTGAACACTTGCATTGTCTGGCGGAGAGAGAGGGATTCGAACCCTCGGTACCGCTTTTGACGGTACACGCGATTTCCAATCGCGCCCCTTCAGCCTCTCGGGCATCTCTCCGGATTATTCTCGAATATTACTTATTATTCAAGCTGATTATTCTTTTTAAAACAGCACGTTAATTATTCAATAAATCGTTCATTGGCGGAGAGGGTGGGATTCGAACCCACGGTCCCCCTTTTGGGAGGACAGCCGATTTCGAGTCGGCCCCGTTACAGCCACTTCGGTACCTCTCCCTTCCTTTTTGTCTTAAAGAACCTGCGGATAATATCAGCACTCTCATCAGCAAGAATCCCGCACATAACTTCGGGTTTGTGGTTGAGTCCAAGCTCGAAGGCCTTGAACATTGATTCCACTGCCCCGTACCTCTCGTCCCTGGCTGCATAAACAAGCCTCTTAACCCGTGCTTGCACAATAGCCCCGGCACACATCAAGCATGGCTCAATCGTGACATAGAGTGTCGATCCGACAAGTCTGTAATTACCAAGTTCCCTGGCAGCCTGCCTTATTACCTCAATTTCTGCATGGGCAGTGGGGTCCGAGTTATGAATCATTCTGTTATGACCTTTATAAATCCGATCCCCCGAAACAAGTACGGCTCCAACGGGAACTTCATTTTCTTCAGCCGCTATTTCAGCCTCTTTCAAGGCTATTTTCATCAAAGAGCAATCATCCATCGGAGGACTTATCATCATTTAAAATTAGAAGTCAACAAATCCTTAAAATTCATATCCAGCCCCAGAACAAAACGAATGTACTGTTAAAAATCAAAATTACATGAATATTATTTTTGAAGATAAATATATATCGGGCCGATTGTTTTCTCAGGTTTAAGGCCCTTATCTGTCAACTCGTTTATTAAATCATCCCCTCCATCATTGTTTATATCTACCGCGATACAGCTTTCATTACCTTTCATATCTTTAATATCATTGAAGGGATTAAACTTTGTCTTTGCATAAAATGCCAGACGGTCCCTGTTTGTCAGAACATATTTATCCGGCCCCAATTCGGAATATATCCATTCGCCGGCCTGTCTGATGGCAACCCTGTCAGGATCAGGAGGTGTAAAAGACTTGGATCCCCATATTGCAACACATGATAATAATGTAAGAATTATAAACAAGCGGATCACTTTTCTGTCCGATTTCAAAGCACTGTAAGATACACACGCCACAAGAGGATACAGCCATATAATAGGTGCAAGAATATACCTGCTTGTTGTCCAACCCATGATGAAGAACATCATTAGAAACAGCATCAGAACGATACCCGTATGGATCCTATAAATATTTACAAGGTTAATCCCGTTTCCCTTTCCAGAACCAGATACAGATAATTCTTTAGAACTTTCAATTATTCTATCCGGGTCCTGCTTGATTGTAACCACTTTCTTAAAGATTAAACCAATTACTGCAAGAGACATCAAGATGGCATGCCCCTTGTCGAATATCATGCCCAGAGTATCCGGAAAACTGCATATCTTTCCTGCCAGATTAGGCGCCATTTCCAGATAGGTATAGATTTGAAATCCTTTCTTGCGATGAAATATTTCCAGGTCGTTGAAAACGATCACTATCATCAAAGGGATGAGTACGATAAGCAGCAGAATGCCGATCCTCAACCACAATCTTTCCTTTTTGTGGAAAACCCATATCAAAAACCAGGCGAACAGAAAGATCATTGTTGTCGTCCTGACTGTCGAACCAATAATGAAGAGCAGGACGCCTGCAATCAGATAAGACCATCCGGTGGCATTCTTTTTTGTTAATGAAGTTAATATGCATATGTTAGCCCACAAGACAAATGCAAGCTGCAGGGATTCCTGCAGACAATCAACAGAGGTCGATACAACAACCCAGTTCGTTATAAAAAACAGAAGTGCCAGAAAACCGCAAAGCCTGCTACTGCAAATCATTGAACCTGCTTTAAACATGCCGAAAGCAGCGACAACATATGCAATTACTGCAACAGCTCGTCCCGATGTTTCAAAATCAACACCGGTGATCAGTGAGAAAATTGCCAGGGCCATAGGAAAGAACGGCAGCTGCTGCTGTGACATAGCCTGAGCCAGATTGCCATCATAGAAGAGCTTTGCAGTGGGGATATATTGAAAAGCACCGTCCCTTGCGATAATATCATAGTTTAACCATGCGGGTATTATGGCTGCAATCGCAAGAACAGAAATCAAAGCTGTCATACCTGCCCAGGAAATACGGTCAAGCTTCTCATCAAATATTGACACGAGATGCATCATTTAAAACGCGCCTTCCCTCCGCAGGATTACCGGGATGGTTTTAAATACCATAGATATGTCAAGCCACAATGACCAGTTTTTGATATAGAAGGCATCCAGTCTCACCCGGTCATTGAATGAAAGGTTGTTTCTCCCGGAAACCTGCCAGAATCCCGTTATCCCGGGCCTCGCCTTGAATAATATATCAGTGTAGTCGCCCATATCCTTAAGTTCGTTTTCAAGATAAGGTCTGGGCCCGACCAGACTCATTTCACCCTTGAAGACATTGAACAACTGGGGAAGCTCATCGATACTCCATTTCCTGATTATCCTGCCCACAGGGGTCACCCGCGGATCAAAACCTTTAAGCTTCTTATACTGTTCCCATTCGATTTTCGCTTCCGGATTATTATCCAGATATTCGTTAAGCATCGAACCGGAATCCGGGTACATGCTTCGATACTTCCACACAAAGAAAAACCCTCCGCCCTTTGCAATCCTTTTCTGTTTGAATATCACTACACCCTTTGATGTAAGTCTTATAGCGAAAAACATCACCAGCCAGACAGGAGAAAGAAGAACAATCAATATTCCGCTTATGATGATATCGAATGTCCTTTTGATAAATCTTGGAATCAACTTATTGAGGTTCTGCTCGAACTTCATTATCAGAGCGGTATCAATGCATTCGAATGAAGCGGTATATATTGCCGAGCCGAATATGTCCGGAACGAATGCAACACGGCCTACGACCTCATTGCATTTCTCCATTATTTTTATAAGCCTCTCACGGGTAATGTCAGATATGGTGATTATTATTTCATCAATCCCTTCCGGCTTGTATTCATTGAGATATTTCTCCGCTTCAGCACAGACTTTGATCTCTCTGTTATGATATGTGCCTGCAATTGAACCGACTTTTTTTACATCATCATCAATAAATCCTTTAATCTCGATACCCAGTTCAGGGTGCTTTGATAAACCTTTCATGACCGACCTGCCGGTAAGGCCTGCACCATACAAGACCACCTGCCTTTTGAACAAACCAAGCGAGAACAGAATCCATTTAAAAAGATAGCGTGCTATCGGGAGGATGAAGATTCCAAGCCCCCACATCAGAAAGATCATGCTTCTTGATATCAGCCACACCCTGGCAAGACCAATAAGAAGGATGGCAAGAATTGTGGCCACTGTGTTTGCATTCAGAAGTCTCCTTGTTTCTTCCCAGAAGGTTACCGGTTCGCTGTACAGATTTTCATAGAAGAACATTATGATCCAGTATGAAATTATCCAATAGTATTCATTAATAAAGATAAGTGGCCTGTTATCGTGGAAAACTTCCTGAAACCAGCAGGGAAAAACTTCAGCTCTTAAAAACCATGCGAATTTGAATATAAGAAAGAGTACACAGACGTCAAAAATCAGAAATAAAACTGACCAGATAAAATGCCTTGCGCCTTTTTTTATACGTTTTTTCATTCTCTACAACTTCCATCCGAATTTATTAAAGAACCTGACAGCGCTTTCGATATGCCAAAGTGTCTTTATCGAAAATCCATTTGCACTGTCGCGCCTGTGGTGATGGACTACAACGGCCTGAGGGAAATACACAACTCTATATCCTGCCTGATGAATCCTGCAGCATATATCTACATCTTCGAAATACAGTCTGTACCTTTCATCCCACCCGCCTATTTTATTCAAAATGGCAGCCGGCATCAGCAGGCAGGCCCCGAGCATCCAGTCAACATCCTGAATCGTATCATGCCTGGAACCCTGCATCAGGTGCTTTTTCAAGAGAGGGCTGTCCGGGAATATCTTACCCAGAAAAGTCCTCCTTAATATTATCGTTCTGATGTCGTAGAAAGAGCGGCAGGAATCCTGAAGTTCTCCATCTGGATAGATGAGCATCGGGCCTAGAATACCTGCATCGGGATTGGATTTCAGATAAACCACCATCATTTCCAGCGATCCGGATTTGACGACGGTATCAGGGTTCATGAACAGAAGGAATTCCCCTGAAGCCTTTGCCGCCCCGTCATTGTTGCCTTTGGAAAGCCCCGCATTGTCATGGTTTTCTATCAGAAGAACCGATTTGTATTCATCCCTGATCATTGCCGTACTGCCATCCCTTGAGTCGTTGTCGACAACAATTATCTCATAGTTCAAAGCGCATCCTGAAGACAGCAACGAGTCGAGGCACTGCCTTAAAAGCTCTCTTGTTCTGTAATTAACAATGATAATTGAGAGGTCCATTATCCGCTATTTTTCAAGCATGCTGAACAGATACTGACCATATGAGTTCTTCTTCAAAGGTTCCGCAAGCTTCAGAACCTTTTCTTCATCTATCCACCCAGACTTATATGCTATCTCTTCAGGGCAGGCTATCATCAGACCCTGTCTCTCCTGAATAGTACCGATATAATCGGATGCCTGGAGAAGCGATTCATACGTTCCCGTGTCAAGCCATGCAAAACCTCTGCCCAGAGTCTCCACCTTGAGGAGCCTTTTTTTAAGATACTCCCTGTTTACATCCGTTATTTCAAGCTCGCCTCTTGCGGAAGGCTTAAGGGGGTAAAGCCTGGTTCCTGAACCGCCGGCAAGAATAATTCCTTTATTTATCATATTACAATCCTCTATATTTTATATTCCAATACCATGATTGTAACAAACATTTAAATCTTCTTAATCTATTTCTAATTCTAAAAATCTTGTAAGCAATTGAACTAGGTAATGTTAGCATTGGGACAGTAAATAAATCATGAAATATGAATCGTAATAATATATTACTACTGTCCGATTTAATTTTTCAAGAACGTTGTAACATGAGTTAATCATTAAGGAAAAGAGTCATTTTAACTGGGATTGATTTGAATTTTCAAAAATTTGTCAATTATACCTTCTACAGGGATACGAGAGGGGGAAATAACCGATGAATTCTGGAAGAAACATATTCGCAAAAGTAATGAATTCTCTACCAAAGAAAGAATTATCAAAACGCGTCATAAGATATGAAGGTAAAATACTGGAATCAATTCCTTTTCTTTGACTTTGCCCAATTCATTTACGAAATAAGTCCCCAGGACATTGGAGTGTGCCCGATAGTGGTTCCAAATAAGCAGTATCAGATTGGCATCAAATGCAATATCGCAAGAAACACTATAGCCGAAGCCGATGAATCAATGGACTGAGGATCGTACCATGAGGAAAGGGAGATTTGGAGAGGAGCAGATAATCCGGATACTGAAGGAGAGAGAAGCTGGGGTTCCATTACAGGAAATATGCCGTAAGTATGGGATGTGCGAGCAGACATATTATAAATACGGCGGAATGAATGTCAGCGATGCAGGGAGGCTTAAATCTCTGGAGAAGGAAAACATCAGGTTGAAAAAGCTTGTAGCTGATTTGAGCCTGGATAAGGTCATGCTTGAGGAACTTCTGTCAAAAACTTTTAAGCACCAAAGCAAAAAGGAAAGCAGCAGAGCATCTTAAGAAATGATTTGGGGTAAGTGAAAGACATTCATGCCGGGTTGTTGGCATAAACAGGATGACATGTCGTTATCGTGCTGTTGAGAGGGATGATATTCTATTAAGGAAAAGGATAAAGGAACTGGCCAATAAACATAAAAGGTATGGCAGTTCCAGGATACAGGCACTTTTAAGGAAAGCGGATTTTATTGTGAATCATAAGAAGACCGAGAGGATATACGAAGAAGAGAATCTCAGTCTAAAAACGAAGAAGAAGCTTCCATTGAAGGAAAGAACAACTATGGCTTCAGCAACAAGATCCAATGAAATATGGTCGATAGATTTCATGTCAGATTCTTTATCAAGAGGATCATGATGCAGGATATTTACCGTAGTTGACAACTATTCGAGGATTTCTCCCGGGACAGAGGTATCCTTTTCAATACCGTCACAACGGGTGATATCATGTCTTGAGAATATGGCTTCATTGAATGGATTCCCTGAAAGGATAAGACTGGATAATGGTCCTGAGTTTACCCCAAAAACATTTACGTCATGGGCATTAATCCGTGGAATCCAGCTTGATTATACGAGGCCCGGTAAGCCCACAAACAATTGTTACATAGAGAGTTTTAATGGCAAACTCAGAGATAAATGTCTTAACGAGAACTGGTTCACGACAATAAAGGAAGTAAGGGCAACAATTAGATCATGGCTGACAGACTACACTTAAAGAATTATTTTACTTGTAGTAGCTCCGACTTGATCTGACAGCTCTCCTTTCTGAAGGGATATTTGTAC
>CAYNVT010000051.1:0-26653 GCA_964400685.1 uncultured Bacteriovoracaceae bacterium
TCTCAAACCGAGGGATCTTATGCTGAGCGCATTCCACGCAATGGGCACAGCCAGGATAGGGGCCGGCAGCAGTGTTTCCGCCTTTGATGCGAACCACCAGTGTCACTGGGTACCCGGACTGTTCGTCGTCGACGGAAGCAGCATACCGACGAGCCTCGGCGTCAACCCCCAGGAAACGATAATGGCAATGGCGACAAGGGCTGCTGATAAAATTGCACCCATACTGGAGGGATAGATGAATCTGATAAAAATAAATGAAAAGACCTGTAATCATGACGGTATCTGTGCAGTCGTTTGCCCGGCAGGGCTGATCGATATGAAGAAGGGAAAATTTCCAGAGGCAATTGTAGGTGCGGATGAAATCTGCATAAAATGCGGGCACTGCGTGGCATCCTGTCCGACAGCGAGCATTACCCACCGCCATGTGCCTCTGGAAAAATGCCAGGCAATAAAAGATGACCTGAAGATATCGTTCGAACAGTGCGGGCAGTTACTCAAAAGCAGGCGTTCCATCAGGTCATACAAAGACAAACCTGTAGCGCGCGAAGACATTAAAAAACTTCTGGATATTGCCGCATACGCGCCATCCGGCCACAATACGAGGCTTAACAAATGGCTCGTCATCGATTCAAAAGATGAGCTTAAAATGCTTTCCGGCATCGTCATCGACTGGATGCGCTTTCTGCTCGAAAATATGAGGGAAATTGCCGTTTCGATGCACATGGACAGGGCGGTCGAGAGGTGGGAAGCTGGGAAAGACATTATACTGCGCAAGGCCCCGGTTCTTGTCGTGGCATATGATGATGTGAAAAATCCCATGGCCCCTTCAAGCTGTACAATTGCACTTACTTATCTCGAGCTTGCCGCACACGGCATGGGACTTGGCGGTTGCTGGGCAGGTTACTTCAATACGGCTGCGATGACCTTTCCTCAAATGAAAGAGGCGCTAGGCCTTCCCGGGACCTGCCAGCCTTTCGGGAGCATGATGATAGGCTATCCGAAATTTGATTATGCGAGGATTCCTTCACGGAAACAACCGGAAATCTCCTGGAGGTGATCCGGGGCCGAAACTGAATGAAGCGGCTCGTGCGCTGCTTCATATTCTTTCAAGGCATTCAGTCTCTCAGTTCCTTTATCATAGTAGAAGCATGTATTCAGGTGATTGTAATGCAGGCCGCAAATAAAACATGGTTTTTCCCATTGTTCAAAACTGAAAGTTAAAAACTTTATGTCTGGCAATAATGACGGACTTTGTTTAAAATCGCATTTCATGACAGACCCTATGGCGGCAAATAATCCATTTGATAATCCCGATATTCTGATTTCAATAAAAGATCTGCATACGCATTTTTTTACGCCTGAAGGGACAGTGAAGGCAGTTGACGGGGTAAGCCTTGACCTTAAAAAAAGCAGCACGATCGGGATTGTCGGAGAAAGCGGCTGCGGGAAAACGATGCTCTCGCTGTCAATCCTCAGGCTTGTCCCGCATCCGGGACGAATAACCGGCGGCTCAATCGCCTTTAAAGGCGATAATCTTCTTGATCTTCCTGAAAAGGAGATGCGCAATATCAGGGGAGACCGAATTTCAATGATATTCCAGGAGCCTGTGACTTCGCTTAATCCGGTTTTTACAATAGGCGCTCAGATAGCTGAGGTTATACTCCTTCACCAGAAAGGCCGTGTATCTAACAGAAAAGATGCCCTGAAATGAGCCGCTGATATGCTCGGTCTAGTCGGTATCACGGAACCCGGCAAGCGGATTAAAGAATATCCGCATCAATTAAGCGGAGGCATGTGCCAGCGCGTCATGATCGCGATGGCGCTTGCCTGCAGACCCGAACTGCTTATAGCAGACGAACCCACCACGGCGCTTGATGTGACCACTCAGGCCCAGGTGCTTGACCTTATGGATAAGCTGAAAGAAGAGCTCGGTGCGTCGATCATGTTTGTAACCCATGATCTGGGTATTGTCGGCCAGATATGCCAGGACGTTGCCGTCATGTATACTGGCAGGATAGTCGAGTATGGAGATGTGGACATGATATTTAACGATCCCCTTCACCCGTATACGATAGGCCTGATGAAATCGGTGCCTGTTGCCGGTGATTCGGCCAGGGAAAAAAGGCTTTCAGCAATCCCCGGAAATGTGCCAGGGCTGATTGATATGCCCCAGGGTTGCAGCTTTATTCCCAGGTGCGTCATGAAGATGGAGAAATGCAATATCGAACCGCCTGAGATAATGCTTGAAAACGGCCGCAGGATCAGGTGCTGGAGGTATGTTTGAACAAGCCTCAGCTAAGTGTAAAAGATCTTAAAAAGTCATACTCTATAAGCGCCGGCCTGTTCAAGACCTCGGGTACGGTAAAAGCGGTTGACGGGGTTGACCTTGATATATATCCAGATGAAACACTCGGTCTTGTCGGCGAGAGCGGATGCGGCAAGTCCACACTTTCAAGGCTTATACTGCTGCTTGAAAGGCCTGACAGCGGGCAAATCGTTTTTTCCGGCAGGGATGCACTGACCGCAAATGCCCGGGAGCTCAAAGATATCAGAAGAAGCATGCAGGTAATATTCCAGGACCCTTTCGGTTCGCTCAATCCCCGCAAAAAAGTTCTTTCTATCATAGAGGAACCGATTCGAATACACAGGATGCTGCCGAAATCAGAAATCAGGGACAGGGCATTCTCGCTGATGGAGATGGTCGGCCTCGGCAGGCACATGGCGGACCGCTATCCCCACGAATTTTCCGGCGGCCAGCGCCAGAGAATATGTATAGCTCGGGCCCTGGCAATAAATCCCAGGCTCGTGATCTGCGACGAGCCTGTAAGCTCTCTTGACGTGTCCATACAGGCACAGGTCCTCAATCTGCTGACCGATCTTAAAGAACGGATGGGTCTTTCATATCTGTTTATCTCTCATGACCTGTCCGTCGTGGGGTATTTGTCCGACAGGGTAGCCGTAATGTATATGGGTAAAATTGTCGAATTGTCTTCATCAAGGGATATCTTTGAAAGGCCTGTTCATCCCTATACCCGCTGTCTTCTCGATGCCGTACCTTCCATAAAAAACCGGGGAAAGATGCCTGTTATAAAGGATGCATTGATAAGGAATTTATCGGGCTGCGATTTCTTTCCCAGATGTCCTTATGCAATCGGACGCTGCAGGGATGAAAAACCGGAACTCGGAGAAAAAGCTCCGGGTCACCGGGTTTCGTGTTTTTTATAAGACGCGCCGTAAGTCCGATCTTATCTTTCAGGGCTGCCGGAAGTGGGAATCGGATTCACAGGTTTTGTAAAGTCGCTGCCCCTCTTGTCCCTGTCCCTTTTCCTTTCCTGCAGGAGGAACAGGACTGTGGCTGATGTGGCCTTGACATGAGCGAATATGTCCTCCAGCGACTTGTATTCAGCATGTTTGCTTAGTGCCTCCTGAAGGTCTGCCATACAGTTAGTCAGTGTTTCTTCATGCAGTTCATGCTTTCTCTGTACCATCACCTTTTTGGCGTCGTCTTCAATACTCATAATCCCCCCTTTTATCCGATAGTATATTAAAAGACTATTTCTAGCAGTTACTAACCTGTTCCATGATTTCAAGGATATCGATGCTGTTATCGATAGTCTTAAGAGTGGAGTTCAGGTTCTCAATCTCCCTGCTGTACTTATCAACAGTTGCGCTGTCTGATTCTCTGGTCATATCCTTCTTGATCTTTGACTTCAATCCCCTGAAATAGGACACCTCTTTATCCGACATTGAAAGTATTCTGGGCACCTCGGTTTGCGAACCCGATGTAGTCTCCCTCAAAAATTCAATAATATCGGGTGATTCCGACCTTGTCAGACCATGTTGCATATCGGTATCCATAAACATGATATCAGTGTAATAGAATCCCAGGACTCTTCGTATCAGCTTTGCCCTCGATTTGCACAAAAGAGGCAGATATTCCATTTCAAACTTATCAAGAAGAGCGTTAATCTTTATCTCATATTCCCGCTCTTCATCACTGTGTTCGCTCAGGAAATATTTGTTTATATCAGGAAGGAACAGTTCATGATATGACATCAGGGCCATTAAAATAATGAAGTCCGTAACAACATTGCCGTTTGTGGTGCAGGAGCTGGTCGATATGGCCCCGCCCCTTGAGATGATCTCCTGAGGAGCCCTGGCAAACCAGTCTGTTCCGAATATTCCGGGTATGCTGGTAATTGCTTCGAATTTTACTCCTTTTTTCCTGACATCGTTAACGAGTTCCCTGTCTCTGAAAACGAGACCTGCAGCCTTGACATTCGGGATCATTGAGCCATAGACAAAGCCGTATTCGTTATCCTCGTAGAAAGAGAATTTGATATAGCCCGGTGTGCTTACATTCAAAAAATCAGGAGGAAAATTGACCAGAACCGTTTCTCCCTCGACTTCTTTTATCGTCTGGGGCTGAGAGGACATGAACTTTACATAAGGTGAAAACATTTCCTGAGAAACAATCTTTTCCATAATCCGTCTGAATAATGAGCTGAATCTTTGAGATGCCCTTGCAAATTCATATTTTTTAAAATCAAACAGCGGTTGCTTCAGCGTGAGGCCTGTCCTGAAGAGAGTCCCTGTAGGGCTGTAATTCCTGGTGCACAAAACGCTGATAGTATACTGCTTGGAAAACAGCCTTTTTTCCCATCCCTTTGCAGGTGCCGATTCGACAAAGGCCAGGGCATAATTTTTTTCGTGGCATTTCATGAGCCACTTTTTCATGGAATCAGCCTTCTTTGCCGTGTCGCCCACGCATGAAAGAAGTACATTGGCGCCCAGGTCGCTGCTTAAGTCAAGGACCCTGTCCATTATCGCCTCGGCTGAAAGCTCACCGAAACGGACATTGACATGCCTTATTGTCAGGAGCTCCGTATTCCGGTCTGAAGACAGTATTCTTATTGCAGGCAGGCCCTCTTCTGTTTCCACTATTTCCTGTCTCGCAAACGGGATTATATGTTTTCTCTGAGGCTCTTCATCCAGTTTCTGTTCAACATAGCGGGTTCTCAATTCAAACTTGCCGTCTGCCTTTGTTCTGAATACCGCATGGCCGTTCTTGTCATAGCCCTCGAGGATCTTGCTTTTCTCGCTCCTTAGTACACCGGCCAGAAGCTGCTGAACAGTGGGCATGTCTGCGGTGAAAGCGCCGAACACTATATCTATCCATACATCATCAGATTTGAGACTGCCCTCGGAAGATCTTCTAAGGATACTCTCGTTATTTTCAACAGACGCATAGATAGCCTGAAGGCCCATCCTGCCGTTTGCACCCCTTATGGCGACCTTTATTACCGGGACATTATATCGATTTTCCATATAAAACCTCCAGCAAGGACTGTTAATAAAGAGAAGACTTTTATATCAAAAGCCCGGGCAACTATGCAACAACAAGCATCCCCATGAGAATGAAAAATTCAGGACCTGTTTTTTGATAGGGGAGGTTACCCATTGATGGTTTTTATGGTTTCAGACGTATTTGCCTGAGCCTCTATACCCTTAACCGCCGCAACTGCACCTGCTATAGTCGTAAAGTAAGGAACCTTGTAGGCGATTGCGGCCTTTCTGATATAAGAATCATCATGTCTGGACAGCCTGCCGCTCGGCGTATTTATTATAAGGCTGTATTCTCCGTTCTTGATGTCATCAATGATATTCGGCCTTCCTTCGTAGACCTTCAGCACGGTTGTGGCGTCAATGCCGTTTTCATTAAGGTATCTGGCAGTGCCTTTTGTAGCGCATATTTCAAATCCGAGAGTCCTGAGTTTATCGGCCGTATCAAGCAGCTTAGCCCTATCATTTCTGGAAACTGTAATCAGGACTTTTCCTTTTTCGGGAAGACCGAAGCCGGATGCTTCGAGCGCTCGTGAGAAGGCAAGCCCGAAATTATCCGCTATGCCAAGGGATTGGCCTGTAGAGCGCATTTCGGGTCCCAGCAGAGGGTCAACGCCGGTAAATACGTCAAATGAAAACACCGCTTCTCTTACACCATAATGATTGAGTTCAGTCTTAACTGCGCCCATATCTTTAATTTTGACCCCGGAAATGGCTTTTACGGCGCATTCCACCATCGGGACCCCGGTCACTTTTGATATGAGCGGAACCGTCCTCGATGCCCTCAAGGATATTCCGAGGCAATAAACTTTGCCTTCATGAACTACAAATTGTGCATTCATGAATCCTGTTACGCCCAGGTGTTTTGCAATGCGTGATACGGTCTCACGGATTTCGGCCAGGTTCATTTCTGTAATGTTTAGGGGAGGCACCACACAGGCGGCATCCCCTGTATGTATGCCTGCATGCTCTACATGTTCGACTATTGCGGGAATCAATGCATCCGTCCCGTCACACACGGCATCAACCTGGGCCATGAAACCGCCTTCAAGAAATTTCTCAACATATACAGGGAATACTGTACTCTGAATATATTTCTCCAAAGTCTCCATGTCATTGAGGATTACATTCGAGCGGCCGTCCGGCGCTTCAGTTTCGGGAAGTATAATCACAGGAAAACCTGTTTTCTTTGCTGCAGATACGACCTCACCGGGATTCCTGGCCGGCATGGCCTGAGGAATTGACAGCTTTAACTTTTTTGCAATTTCGGCAAGCCCCTGCCTGCTCTCAGCCTGGATAGCCTTTTCAGGCGGTGTCCCAAAAATCCTGATTCCTGCCGCATCAAGCTTGGCTGCAATCTCCAGTGCATGTACTCCTCCCGTCTGGCAGATAAGACCGCGAGGTGAGCGTTCAATGCAGACTCCGGCGATGCTTTCAAAATCAAGCGGGCTGATTAACGTATCAATTCCGGTCCCCGGAATCGATGCAATGCCATAAGGATTCGAATCCACTGCTATCACCTCGATACCCAGCGATTTAACGGCATTGACAGCTTCGAAACTCATGGCCGAGAGCTCCTGGCCCTCGCCGATCCTGGAAGGTCCGCTGCAGATGATCATGACTGGACCGTCGTTTGATTGTTCATACTTTTTAATTCCGGCTGTTTTGGAAGGAACCGGGGATTTCATCTTTTCAATAAAGAATGGTTTTATTTTTATGAGTTCCGCGATTTTTAAGGCATCAAAGCCTTTGTCGAGAAGTTCACGGATTATCGATAGCCTTTCACCTGTCGGTTCTGACAGGAGGGAAAGGAGTTCATCTGTTTCAAGTCCTGCATATTCTTTAATATGGCTGGTTGCCTGAGAATTCATGGCATTCAGAAATGCCTCGCTGAAATTCTGACCGATGCCTATTGAAGCACCTGTTGACTGCATCCTTGTGTTGAGCCTGCCGTCAGCGCCCTCAAACTTGTCGAACTGAAAAACCGGTATCCTGACTGCTGTTGCTGCCTGAGCGGGCATTGTGCCAAGACCCTGTTCTTTTAATGTAATACCGGCAGCACATCTGGCTGCAGCCCGCGCCAGATTGACTCCTGTTGCAGCTGCAGCGAAAGCACTCGAGCGTGAATAGCGGGGATTGATTTCAAGTACGAGCAGTTTTTCTGTGCGTTCGTCATAACCGAACTGGATATTTGAGGTTCCATTTACGCCCAGTTCAGCTGCAAGAACCGATGATATTTCATCCATCTTTTCCTTAATTTTTACAGGGATTGTCTGCATCGGAATTACTGCGACCGCATCACCCGAATGTATTCCCATCTTATCTAGATTTTCCCTGAATACAGCTGTGACGCAATCCCCTTTTATGTCACTCAGGACTTCGGTCTCAAGTTTCTCCCAGCCGAAGAGAGATTCTTCTATCATGGCGGGCGAGGATGCACCGGTAATGCTGCCTGCAACCACCCTCAAATCTTCGACATTGTATACCAGCGATGTCCTGCCGGCGCCTGCAATTGCTGGCCTTACCACAACAGGATAGCCGAACAGGTAAGCCTGCCTTTCTGCTTCATCGATGCTCAGGGCAAGCGCTGACTTTGGCATGGGAATGCCCAGGTGCGAAAGCTTTTCTTTCAGCAGCATCCTGTCGCTGACGATTTTTATTGTCTCGATGCCCGGTCCCATTATCTGAATACCGTCAAGGGCGTTTCGCTGATAAAGATCAAGGGAGAGAGCCAGAGCAGGCGCGCCACCGAACGCCGACAGAAGGTACCCGGGCTTCTCCGTTTTTATTATATCGATTACGGAGCCGGCTTTAATTGGCGCTACATATGTTCTTGCAGCATAAGTCAACAATCCGGCAGGATTCGCATCAATGGCAACAACATCAAACCCCGATTCCTTCAACGTTGCTGAAGCACTTGCGGCCGCAAAATCAAGCTCACTGCCATGGCCTATTCTTTCAGGTCCGGGTCCGATTATCAGCACCTTGCCCGGTTTACTTTTTAAACGCATAAACACCTCTTAAGCATTTTAAAAAAGAAGGCTGAATCTTAAATGACACGTATGTTTATAGTCAAGGAATAACATGAAAGGATTTAAAGGCAGCCCCTCTTCTGAGCAAGGGGCTGCGCATTTATATTAATTTATTTTATGCCTTTGCCTGCCATGTAGTTTGCCAGGTCGGCGACTCTATTCGAATAGCCCCATTCGTTGTCATACCATGCAACCACCTTTGCCATGTTGCCATGCTTGACCTGGGTAAACTGGATGTCAACAATGGAAGAAAACGGATTTCCCTTGAAATCTATCGATACAAGAGGTTCGTCCTCGCAGTGCATGATGCCCTTGAGGTATGTTTTTTCAGCCTTGCGCAGTGCATCCTGAAGCTCTTCGGTAGTAACGTCGCGGCTCAATTGCGCCACAAAATCTACAACCGAAACGGTTGATGTCGGAACACGCAGGGCGTATCCGTCAAACTTTCCCTTGAGTTCTGGTATAACAAGGGACACTGCTTTCGCTGCTCCTGTCGTTGTCGGAATGATGCTCAGCGCGGCAGCCCTGGCGCGCCTCAGGTCCTTGTGGGGCATGTCGAGTATGCGCTGGTCGTTTGTATATGCGTGTATAGTCGTCATAAGGGCTTTTTCTATACCGAAGCATTTATGTACGACAAGGGCCGGCGGCGCCAGACAGTTCGTTGTGCATGAGGCATTCGAAATGATGTCATGCTTTTTCGGATTATAATCCTTGTGGTTCACTCCCATGACGATTGTTATGTCCTCGTCCTTTGCAGGCGCCGAGATAATGACCTTTTTGGCGCCTCCGTTTATGTGGGCGCTGGCCTTGTCCTTGCTGAGGAAAAGGCCTGTCGATTCGACGACGATTTCGGCGCCCGCGTCAGCCCAAGGGATCTGGGATGGATCTCTGAAAGCAAAATTCTTTATCTTATGACCGTTTACAATCAGGCTGTCCTTGCCAACTTTTACATCTCCGGCAAATCTCCCGTAGTTGGAGTCGTATCTGAAGAGGTGGGCATTGGTCTCGGCGGGTGAAAGGTCATTTACGGCAACGACCTCCAGAGTATCCTTATATCGCTCAAGCATTGCCTTGAGCACCTGGCGGCCGATCCGGCCAAATCCGTTGATCCCTATACGAAGCATATGATATCCTCCTTTAATTGTCGTCTATACGGTATTTGTTTGCTATCATCAGGTCGAAATCGGTCTTTAGCAGGTTGTGGAATTTGCAGTTCTCAATTGCGATCCCGCTGAGATTTGCTACGGCTTCAACGAAACGCCGTTCTTCCAGGCCGAATTCCCTTATGTTTTCCGTATAAACCCTTAAAACGCCGATAATACTTTTCCCTGATCTGACAGGAAGAACAAGCACGGATTTGATTCCTTCACATTTAGCGCCTTCACCGTACTGAAATCTCGGATCTGTGCAGGCGTTTTTGGTCCAGATGGTTTTTCCCTTCATAACCTGCTGGTCAATTCCGCTCTCTTTGATGAGTACAGGACCTTTCCTTATATATCCCTTTGAAAGGCCGTTTGCCGCGCCCATCATCAGAACACGCTTTTTGGAATCGAGAAGCCTTATCGATGATGCCTTGACATTCATTGTCTTGACAACAGCCCTGACGATTTCTTCCAGTACGGTGGTCATGTCCAAAGACGAGTTGATCATCTTTGCAACTTCGAACAGGGCGAGAAAATAATCCTTATCCTTCGATTTCATACACACCTCCGTTTTTACTGTCTTTCACTGACACTTTTTGAAACATTGTAATGCATCTTCTAATAATACCGTCAATCACTCCGTCAAGAGCAAACTTACGTATGAATGATAAAAATAACAATCGGCAATATGAATTAAAACCTGAAGGTATATTTTTTAATATATGCATCTTGCATATAATTTAAGCGGACTGTATGTTTATTACATGAAGAAAGCCCTTATCATACTTGCTTTAATTTCAGTATGGGCCTCGAATGTTTTCGCCGTCGGCTATGAGAAGGAACAGGAGATATCAAAGGATGTTAATGCATATCTTGAGGCGGGAGGCTATATATTTCATGATTCGGAAGCGGCGTGGATAGTTCAGTCTCTTGCTGACCAATTGTCTGATCATATAAAGGACCGTCTCTACAACATCAAGGTCCAGATCGTCAAAGATCCTTCCATCAATGCCTTTGCCATTACAGACGGTCATATCTATATCAATTCGGGAACGCTCCTGTTTGTAAAAGACATGGACGAGCTTGCAGCAGTAATGGCTCATGAAATGGGCCACTGCCAGTTAAGACATATTCCGAATTCCATGGACAATCAGACAAAGATTACAGCCGCCTCAGTTATCGGGATGATACTGGGCGCCGTCGTCACTGTTGCGAACCCGGCTATCGGAAGCGCCATACTCATGTCATCATTAGGCGGTGCTCAGAACATGAGCCTGGCCTATACGAGGATGCATGAAAAAGAGGCGGATGAATTCGCCCGGCGCCTTCTGAAAGACTCAAATATGGACCCTTCTGCAATGACACGGTTTCTCATAAGGCTGAGAGCATATTCGGATACGACAAATATTCCGCAGTATATGTTGACCCACCCGTATACTCAGGACAGGATTGCTGCAGTCGGGGAAGATCCGTCACCGCCTCGCCCCGACTCCAGATACTGGCTTCTTAATTCAACGGTTATGGGCAGTCTCATGAGTGCAAAGGAAATAAAGATCCGTTCAACAGGCATGCCTGAAACATACCTGAATCTGGCTCTGGGGATCTCGGATTCAAGAAACAGCAGGTTCAAGGAGTCTCTGTCTGAGCTTCAGAACATCGAACTGCCGCAGGCAAAGGGATGGATAGGTGTCAACTATTATTACCTTAACGAAAAGGAGAAGGCATATCCTTACCTGAAAGCTGACCCGAAAAATTCTGTAGCGGCCAATGCACTGGCGGATATAATGCTGGAAAAGGGACAGTATGATGAAGCCATAATAACCCTGCTTCCTTTCTCTTCTCAGAGTCCCCGTGCCGCATACACTCTCGGGGTGTTGTATGAAAAAAAAGGTAAAGTTGGGCTTTCCCATTTCTCTTTTGCAAAGTACTTTCTTTCGACAGGCAACATAAACGCATGTATGCACCATGTGGATATGGCGCTTAAGGATAAGACCCTTGATGATGATACTAAAAGCCAGATAAAGGCAATGAAGGAAACAGTCTCCAAATTCGGGAAATCTTAGCTTTACTCCTGTCTTAGAACAGCCCTTATCTTTGCAATTTCAAAGGTTTCCGCCGCACCGCTGTCTTCATTTATTGCTTCCATAAAACCTGCTCCGGAACGGATATAGATATTTATTGGGCTGATCCTGAGCGCCGTTGCCTCTCCGTAACCCTGTTTGGGATAAAAGATTATAATATCCCTGCCCTCGTTGATTACAGATTCCAGAACTTCTATACCCTTGTTACCGTAGGGCAGAGGCGTGATCATGCCGTAAGGATATAACCCACCCCTTGCAAATGACTGCCTTGTCTGTCTGACAGGTTTTATCGGAAGCAGTCTTCCCCATGCGAGTTCGGAATCATCGGACATCTTCTCATGCTCGACAAGTACGCCTCTCTTTTCAAGGATTGTCTCCATCTCCCTTTCGTAATTTTCGGGAATTCTGAATATACCTGGCTGCAATTCTTCCAACCCGTGAGGGACTTTTTCCTTGTCGGATGTCAGAAGGAATGTTCCGCTTATTATGCGGGCGCAGGAGATTGTCCCGGTCCATGCAAATATAGTCTTTGTTATGTTATCGGGCATTGTGTGCTTTGAGATTTTATCAAGGAATGCTCCGATCTTTTCTGCCGTCCAGGAAAAACCGATGGCCCTTAAAACGGATTGCCTGGTGATGCGATATATGCTTACGACATCAGCCCTTACGAGTTCGGCTATTTCGCCTATATTCAAGTGATCTGTCAGGTTGAAGTCCTTGGGGACTATAATCTCCATATTGGGCTGGATTATTACCTCATCCTTCCATTCATATGCACCGGTTCCAATCTCGGAACTGTCAAATGCTTTGTATACTCGATCATCAAGCCTGATATATTGTCCGGAGCAGTCTTCCCTGAAAATTCCGATTTCGATCCATTCGTTCAGGAGCCTTTTTGAGATTTCGAATATTTCCTCAACAGGCGGGGTTATTCTGGCAAGGCTTATTATAATGATACGCTCAAGAATAGATTTTAAAAATGTCTTGTTAGAAACAAGGGCATATATTTCACCATCAATTCCGTAAGGCCTGCAGGAGTTGATGAAACGCCACAGTTTATATCTGATATCGCCTTCTGTCGCTATGGCCTCGGATGTTCTTTCCCTGACCATAATCTCACCGTTTGTGTCTTTAAGGCATCCCAGTGATGAAAGTTCCCAGTAGATGTGCCTGATATCCATTATCGAATCCAGTTTTTCCTCAAGTTGAGCCCATCCCTTTTTAAATGGCTCCAGTCCTACCCTGCACTTCAGCCCCAGTGTTTTAATGGCATTGATCATCAGGATATGCTTCCATGTTTCCGGTACAACGTCTTCTTTGAAAGACAAATCATCCGGAGTGCTGCATTCGATATCGGCGCGCGCCCTCGTAACCATCGCAGGGAAAAGTATTATGGGATCCCTGCCGGTAAGGCCGCCTTGAAACACCATGCCCTTTCTGCCGAGGCCGGTTAAGATCTCGCGTGCCTTATTGATGTCGTTTTTGTATATCCTGGAGAAAACAATCCAGTCCATTTCCCCGCCTGATATGCATATATCGGCGACAATAACTTTTTCCTCAGGAGTAAGACCTTCATATATGGCATTTATCTTTGCCGGTTCATCAAGGTCAGTCACAAGCCCTGATGCATCGTTTGAATGCCCAAGTATATTCCGGGAAATCTGGCCGGCCATCTGTGTTGGTATTCCGGCTATCAGTTCATGTGTTGATGTCATCTTCCGTCCATTCCTCTATTCGGTACTTGTAACCCTGTTCTGCCAGGAAAACCTGACGCTTGTGTGCAAAATC
The DNA here is from genome assembly GCA_964400685.1 of uncultured Bacteriovoracaceae bacterium. GTDB lineage: Bacteria > Desulfobacterota > Desulfomonilia > UBA1062 > UBA1062 > DATCTV01. Next base: position 13,387 of record CAYNVT010000051.1, read on the forward strand.
ATCCTCGGCGGTGTTCGATGTAACAAGGCTGTAAAAACTGGAAACGCGTTTTTTCGGCCTCAAAATCCTGCCAAGCCTTTGAGCTTCCTCCTGACGCGAACCGAATGTCCCTGAAACCTGTATGGCAACGGATGCATCAGGAAGATCGATTGCAAAATTGGCAACCCTCGAGACAACCATTACAGGTATGTTGCCGTTTCTGAATGCCTTATACAGTTCATCTCTCCTGGCATTGGGTGTGCCTCCGGTTATGAGCGGGGCCTTTAAGAAGGAAGACAGTCTTTTAAGCTGTGAAAGATACTGTCCGATTATAAGAACCGGCTCGTCCGAATGCTTTTTTATCAATTCTCTAACAACGTACTCTTTATATGGATTTTCCGATGCCGTTCTAAACTGGTTCCTGTCACTCTCGGTTATATAGCGTCTTTCAGTATCTCTTGGCATCGGGAGCCTTATCTCGTAGCATATCGCTTCCGCTATAAAGCCCTTCGACTCCAGTTCTTTCCAGGGCACGTCATAACATTTGGGACCGATAAGGGAGAATGTATCTTCTTCCAGGCCGTCCTCTCGCACGAGAGTGGCTGTCAGGCCGAGCCGTCTTTTTGCCTGTATCTCAGTTGTAGCCCTGAAAACGGGTGCTGGCAGGACATGAACTTCATCATATATCAGAAGCCCCCAGTTCCGTGCCATCATGAGATGCATATGCTCGAACGGCGAAGTTTTTGATCTGCGGTGTGTAAGAATCTGATATGTGGTTACTGTAACAGGTTTGATATCCTTCCTGTGGGCCGTGTATTCGCCAACATCATCAGGACTGAGCCCGGTCTTGTCCAGTATCTCGTTTATCCACTGATGGACTGCCGCTACATTCGTACACAGGATAAGGGTGCAGGTGTTTGCCCTTTCCATTACCCCCATACCTACTATAGTCTTGCCTGCGCCGCACGGCAGTACGACTATACCCTGGCCGCCACGGGCGCTGCCCCCGGCCCAGAAGTTTTCAACAGCCTCGATCTGATATCGCCTCAGGCTGAAATTATCTCCGGCTGAAGCAACTTTTTTAAGCGGTATATCAAGGGGGTCTCCCTGTTCGTATCCTACGAGGTCATTAACCGGAAAACCCAGCTTTATCATTATATGTTTGAAGCGGCCACGGACGCCTTTTGATATATTGAAACCTTTCCCTGGTAATACAGATGTAATGCATTCGTGCACCTGTTTGCTGGCAAGCAGCCTTTCCAGGATATTATTCTCCCTTACCTGCACCTCGAGTTCATCCCCTGATGAAACAAGCCTTACGGCATCCCACCTTGAAAAGGCGTCTCTTATCCTCATTTCAACGCCGGAGGGTATTTCATAGCGCGAATAAAGGTTCAGCGCGTTCATGACGTCATCGCACACTGCGCCGATTGCCGCTGCATTCCAGAGGCTTATCGGCGTTACCCTGTATGTGTGCACATACTCCGGTGACTTGACCAGCTCTGCAAAAGGAAGAATGGCGTCACGAGCATCTTCGTATGCTTCATTCTGCACCTCAAGCAGGATACTGCCGTCGCTCTGAACTATGACTGGTTTATTATCAGTTAATGACATTTGAATCATATTAGAATCTCACAGGTGGGAGGAAAACGCAACGGGCAAAAAATTTCACATCCATGGTATTTTACAGAAAAGTTATGATGTTATCTGACAACAGTTTCTACATACAATTTTGTGAGTTCAATAAATTCCAGAAGATCGAGATCCTGAGGTCGGCGGGAAAAATCAATGCCGGATGTTTTTTCAAGAGCGGACAGGGTCTCGGGATTCATCCCGGGAAGTTTTGATAAAGAATTTCTTAACATTTTGCGTCTGGAATTGAAGGTGCAGAAAACTACCTGTTTCAATGAAACAAGGATTTCAGGAGAAATGGGATCATCTTTTGGCAGAAGTCTTATGAGAATGGAATCGACCTTGGGTTTCGGGAAAAAGTTTTCAGGACCTACGGCAGGGCCTGAAACCGTATCAAAACATGACGCCATAAGAACGCTTAATGCCGAATAGGGCTTTGTCCCAGGTCTGGCGCAGATGCGTTCACCGACCTCTTTCTGGACCATGACTGTTATTGAAGAGAAGTGGGAGGGGAAATTCAACAGGCCGGTAATAATAACTGTGGCGATGTTGTAGGGAAGGTTTGCAATCATAAGCGCGCCTGCCGGGATGATGGATTTCATATCGCAATCGAGTATGTCCGCATTCTGAACTTCTATATTCGGATTCCCTTTGAAATTGAGTTTAAGGTCATCTGCAAGCGAGTCGTCTTTTTCTATCGCCACGACTCTGCCGGCAATTGCAGCAAGCCTTGCTGTCAGTGCGCCTTTTCCGGGCCCTATCTCGAGTACGGTCTCTCCCTGCTTAAGACCTGAAAACCTGATAATGTCATCTGTGATGCAGGTATTTATCAGGAAATTCTGGCCCAGTGAACGCTTAGGCATTACAGTTCATTCCACCTTGAAACGGCATTCATATCCAGGCCTCCCAATTCTCCTTTTTCAAACAGTTTAATGGAGGCAATGCCGATCATGGCCGCATTGTCCGTGCAGTATTTCTTATCAGGAAGTACCAGTCTTATGCCTGCCTCATCCGTGCGTTTTCTCAATTCATTCCTTAATGCCTGGTTGCAGGCGACTCCCCCGCTTATTACGATGAGATTCATCCTGTAATCGGCGGCAGCTTTCATCAGGCGTGTAACAAGGACATCGACAGCGGCCTCCTGAAAGGCAGCAGCTATTTTAGGTACGAGGTCTTCCTTCCCCGGTGCCGGGATTTTTTTTGAAGGCAAGCCGGAAAAGCTCAGGTCCATATCAGGAAATATCTTCAAGTTAATTACCAGATTAAGGACAGCGGTCTTGAGCCCAGAGAAACTGAAATCATAACCGGGTTCCTTGAGCATGGGTCTGGGCAGTTCAAGGCCATGTTCAGTCACACCCGATGCTATCTTTTCTATCACCATACCGCCCGGATAGCCCAGGTTCAAAAGTTTAGCCACCTTGTCAAAGGCTTCCCCTGCTGCATCATCCGCTGTCTGGCCAATCAATGTAATCTTCTCGGGTTCATCGACCCGGTAAATGGAAGTATGTCCGCCCGAGACGACCATACCCAAATGTGGATAGGTAAGTTCACTCTCAATACGTACCGCGGCCAGATGGCCGTCAAGATGATTTACTCCTGCAACTGGTATACCGAGCCCGTAAGCCAGAGCCTTTGCATAGGAAAGTCCGACAAGAAGGGCGCCAACCAAGCCGGGGCCCTGGGTAACGGCGATGCCTCCGAGGTCATTCAGAGTTATCTCCGCTTCTTTTATTGCGGCCTCAACAACAGGATTGATGAGCTCCACATGCCTGCGGGCGGCTATTTCGGGAACGACGCCGCCGAAAGCGGCATGGTCCTTTATCTGGGAAGCGACGACGCTCGAAAGGATTTTCCCTGCTGTCGTAACGACTGCCGCCGCTGTTTCATCGCAGGATGTCTCTATTGCCAGGATGTTCACTTTTGCAGGTCTTTCCTTGTAATCACAGTAAGTACTTTACAGCCTTTGGCCTCTATCGCCTCTTTTCCGCCTTCCATCCTGTCAAACACGGCAATGACCGTGTCTACTGTAAAACCGTTTTCTCTCAGCCTGTCGATCGCCTTGATAGCGCTGCCGCCGGTCGTTATGACATCTTCCACCACGATAACCTTCTGTCCTGGTTCCACAGGACCCTCCACCCAGTTCATGGTTCCGTGCGCCTTCTGTTCTTTCCTGACCACAATGGCGTTGATTCTACGGCCTTTTTCAAAGGCTTTAATAGCGGCGGCGAGGGCGATGGGGTCTGCACCCATGGTCATACCGCCTATGGCGTCGGCTTCGACATCTCTGATCATGTCGGATACAACCTCTCCTATCAGAGTTGCGCCTTCGGGATTGAGAGTAACTTTTCTCAGGTCCACATAGATATCCGATTCTTTTCCAGATGATAAGATAAACTTGCCGAATTTCACCGCATCTCTGGCCACAAGCCCTTTAAGTTCTTCGAGTTTGCTCATGAATACCCTCCAGTTTTAAGACAACTCGATTATACTTATATCATCTTGTCTCCAATTTAAACCTCAATTCCAAGAAAAGCCTTGACAGAACAGAAAGTGCAAAGGATACAAAATCTAATAAGATCTATGCGTTACTACAAATAGAAACAGTCAGTGCATGGACATTTTCAGGAGGGAAAAATGAAAAGAATTTTCTGGGTGGTAATTTTTATTACAGTTATGGTTTTTTCAGGGGTTACATCTTCGTTTGCCGAAGATATCAAGGTTGGTGCGATTCTCAGGCTTTCGCAGGGCGCTTCAGACGGCCTTCCTGCAAAAAGGGGTATTGAGATTGCAGTCAAACAGATTAATGCCAGAGGCGGCATAAACGGGAAAAAACTGGTGGTCATTTATGAAGACAGCAAGGATTCCCCGCAGACAGCTGTTGCGGCATTTCAGAAGCTGGTATCAGTTGACAAATGCCAGGTAATAATCGGACCCATGATGAGCGGCGAAGTGCTTGCTGTTGCTCCGGTAGCCGAGCGCGACAAGATCGTTGTCATAACCCCGAACGGCACATCGCCCAAGATTTCTCAGGCGGGCTTGTATATTTACAGGGGCTGCACCAGCATAGACAAGCAGGCCGAGGCCCTGACAAAATATGCAAAAGACAAAATGAAGACTACATCGGTTGCGATACTTTACAGCAACGAACCTTACGGCAAAGGATGCAATGAGCTTTTCACAAAGAATTTCACGGCACTTGGAATTCCCGTAGTCATTTCCGAAAGCTTTATGGTGGGAGACAGGGACTTTTCCGCACAGCTTACAAAGATAAGACAGCAGAAGTTCGATCTCATATTCATTCCGGGGTACCTGCAGGAGACTGCCCCTGCTATTAAACAGGCGCGTCAGATGGGCATCAAAGCGGCATCCATGGGGGTGTTCGGCGACATGGCACCCAAATATATAGAACTTGCAGGCAAAGCGGCTGAAGGACATGTCAATGCAAGCGAATATAACGAAGACTACAACACGCCTTTGAACAAGAAATTCAAGGCTGAATATTTCAAGATTGTCAAAGCTGACGCAAATGAACCTAATAACATCATGTTTGCTGCAATCACCTATGACATGACAATGCTTGTGGCAGATGCAATCGCAAAGAAAGGCTACAACGCAGACGGCATAAGGGCGTATCTCGACACCGTAAAGAACTTTGACGGTGTGACAGGAAAGCTCAGTTTCGACAAAGAAGGCGATGTCAACAAGCAGGGTGTCTATCTCTTTGAAGTAAAGAAAGGAAAATACGTAAAGGTCCAGTAAGTTGCTATTTCAGCAGATAATAAACGGCCTGGTGGCGGGAAGCGTTTATGCGCTTGTCGCACTGGGCTACACCATGATTTTCGGCATCCTGGGCATAGTGAATTTCGCGCAGGGTGAGATTTACATGTTCGGGGCATTCGGGGCAATACTTACACTGAACGCGACAGGCAGTCTGGCCCTGGCGATCCCTGCCGGAATATTATCTGCATGCATTGTAGGTCTTTTGCTTGAGCGGTTTGCGTTCAGGCCGCTTCGGGGAATGCACCCTCTAATCCCGCTTATAAGCGCAATAGGCGCATCAATTTTTTTAAGCTCTCTGGCAAGGCTTCTGTTCGGACCTGAAGACAGGTCATTTCCGATAGACCTCGGGTTCGAGGGATTCAATCTTTTCAGCGCATATATTACATGGCTGCAGCTCATCATTATGGCTGTTTCTATCATAATGATGATTTTACTGTGGATGTTCATGAACATGTCCAGGCATGGAAAGGCCGTCAGGGCCGTTGCCATGGACAGCGATGCGGCAAGGCTTTCAGGCATAAATGTAAACAGGGCCTATGTCATTGTTTTTCTTCTGGGGTCTGCGCTCTCGGGAGTAGCCGGGATACTGATGGCCGCATATTACAACTCCACCTCGCCCGGTATGGGTACTCTGCCCGGGTTAAAGGCATTTTCCGCTGCAATACTGGGAGGGGTCGGTTCAATTCCCGGGGCCATAATCGGCGCCCTTGTTCTCGGCATTGCCGAGAATCTCGGTGCCGCATACATATCATCAAATTTTAAAGACGCGTTTGCATTCATTGTCCTGGTTCTTGTTCTTGTCATAAGACCTAAGGGGATTCTGGGGTCAGGCAGATGAGTGTATACATATTCCATATCCTTATTATGACGGGCATATTCGCCATACTTGCCTTGAGCCTCAATATCCTCGCCGGTTTTGCAGGCCTTGTCTCTCTCGGGCATGCGGCTTTTTTCGGGATCGGTGCCTATGCGAGCTCTCTCCTGATGATCAACGGCCTTGGTTTTGTGCCGGCATTCTTTATATCCGGAGTCATTACCTCTATTCTCGGGCTGACGCTGGCCATGCCTGCACTAAGGGTCAAGGATGATTATCTGGCAATCGTAACACTCGGTTTCGGTATAATCATGGGGCTGGTTTTTTTAAATCTCGATATCACGGGTGGTGCGGACGGCCTTACGGGAATTCCTCCGGTGAAGCTGTTTGGAAAGTCTCTTTATTCAAAACCTGGATTTCTGGGGCTGGTCCTTGGTGTTCTCGCAATCATGATAGCGAGTACGTGGATGCTCAAAAACTCGCGCATAGGCCGGGCCTGGGCCGCGGTCAGGGATAATGATACAACGGCCTCGTTCATGGGTATAAACGTCTATTACTACAAGACGTTAGCCTTTATTGTCAGCGCGTTCTGGGCCGGTCTTGCAGGGAGCCTTTACGCCCATTACACGGCATACATCAACCCTCATACCTTCGGCATGCACACTTCGATTCAGATACTGTCAATGGCGGTTCTGGGTGGCCTGGGTAGTATAACAGGATCGCTTATAGGGGCATCCCTGCTTACAATTCTGCCGGAGATGTTACGGAAACTTGCTGATTACCAGGATATCTTTTATGGAGCGCTTCTCGTTGCTCTGATGGTTTTCAGGCCTCAGGGAATAATGGGCAGGGTCAAGATAACCGATATCTTCGGAAGGAAGACCTGATGCTGACTTTAAGGAACATTCATGCCCACTACGGACGTATTCATGCAGTAAAAGGGGTGAGCATCCACCTTCAGGAAGGCGAAATTGTAGCATTGATAGGCGGCAACGGTGCAGGCAAGAGCAGCATCTTGAAAGCGGTTTCCGGGCTTCTGAAGACCTCATCAGGTGAAGTCGTTTTCAATGAGGAAACTATTACAGGCAAAACGCCTGACTGGATACTCAAAACAGGCATAGGGCATGTCCCTGAAGGCAGGAGGCTTTTCAAGGGACTTTCGGTAAAGGACAACCTGATTCTTGGTGCCTACAGCCGCAAAGACAGGAAAAATATCGCAGCCGACATCGAAACAATGGAAAGACTCTTTCCCATACTTGCACAAAGGCGCTCCCAGGCATCCGGTACGCTATCCGGCGGCGAGCAGCAGATGCTGGCCATTGCCAGGGCGCTCATGGCTAAGCCTAAGGTTCTGCTGCTGGACGAGCCTTCCATGGGGCTTGCACCTATAGTCACTTCCCAGATTTATTCGCAGATCAAGAGACTGAACACGGAAGAGGGATTGAGCATACTCCTTGTAGAGCAGAACGCATCGATTGCCTTAAATGTGGCGCACAGGGGATATGTCATCGAGACCGGCCGCATAGTTATGGAAGGTTTGACCGGAGAACTGAGCGCCAGTAACGAGATACAGCGTGCATACCTGGGCAAGGGATACAAAGAGGTCTGGGAATGATACTGAAGGCCGAGAACATAAGCAAGAGCTTCATGGGAATTCATGCATTGAAGCATGTCAGCATGGAGATCATCAAAGGCGAGATACTCGGCGTCATAGGCCCTAACGGGGCAGGCAAAACGACGCTTTTTAATGTCCTGACCGGGCTGTTCCCGCCTGATTCGGGCAGCATTAATTTTATGGATTATAACATAACCAGGCTTAAACCGCACAGGCGGGTCAGGCTGGGTATGACAAGGACCTTTCAGAACCTTGAAATATTCCGTGATATGAGCGTCCTGGAAAATGTCATGGTAGGGGGGCATCTAAGGCTCAAGGCGGGTTTCTGGGGCAGCATGATGATGGCACCCTGGAAAGTGAAAGAGGAAAAAAGACTTCAGGAAGAGGCCTTCGGACTCCTCGAAAAACTAGGCATCAGTGAAAGGGCGGGGGAACAGGCAATAAACCTGTCATATGGCGATCAGAGAAGGGTTGAAATCGCCCGTGCTCTCATATCGAGGCCCCATGTCATGTTCCTGGACGAGCCTGCAGCAGGAATGAACCCAAGGGAAACAGGGGAACTTTCTTCACTGATAATAAAACTTAAAAACGAGCTTGATCTGACCATTGTCATAATCGAGCATGACATGAACCTAATCATGGATATCTGTGAGCGTATCATCGTCATGGCTGAAGGAAGTCTGCTCGCAACAGGAGTTCCTCATGAAATAAGGAAGCATCCCAAGGTGCTTGAAGCCTATCTTGGAGGGGAGGTCTTATGATGTTTGAAACAAATTACGAGACGATGAAGGCGTCTGAACTGAGACAGGTTCAGCTGGAGAGGCTTCAGTCAACACTCAACAGGGCATATCTTAATGTCGCCCATTACAGAAGGGCATTGGATGCTGCCGGCATGCTCCCGGATGAGATAAAATCGCTTGACGACATCAGAAAACTCCCGTTTACGACCAGGGCCGACATAGAAAAGGGTTACCCATATGACATGTTTGCCGTTCCGCTTCGTGAGGTCGTACGCATACATGCATCATCCGGCCAGGCGAGAAGGCCCATTGTCACGGGATATACTGCAGGCGACCTTAAGGCCTGGGCGAGGCTCATGGCAAGGTTCCTTACAGGTACGGGCATAACAAGGGATGATGTAATTCAGATTTCATTCAGGTATGGTCTTATGACAGGAGGATTCGGTTTTCATGCGGCAGCCGAGCTTCTGGGGGCATCGGTAATCCCCGCCGATATAGGAAATACGAACGAGCAGGTGATCATCATGAAAGACTATCTTTCGTCTGCAATCGCCTGTACGCCGGGCTATGCCCTTATTCTTCTGGACAGGCTGAATGAGCTTGGCATCAATCCGAAATCCTTGAGGCTGCGCCGCGCGATACTGGGAGCCGACAGCCTGAGCCCGGCTGTCAGGTCAAAGATAGAACAGGGCCTTGGTGTCGAGGTGTTCAACAGCTACGGATCAAGCGTCGTAATGGGTCCGGGTATTGCCGGTGAATGCAGCGCACATGACGGGTTGCATATCTATGAGGACTTTTTCATTGCCGAGGTAATCGATCCTCTCACGGGAAATACGCTAGATGCCGGCGAAAAGGGCGAGCTCGTCATAACTACGCTTATGAGGGAGGCGTTTCCTCTGATACGTTATCGAACCGGCGATATCACGATGATAAAACCTGATGAATGCAAATGCGGCAGAACGCACATGAGGCTTGCGGATTTTTATGGCAGGACGGACAACACAGTGAAGGTCAAAGGCATCAGCATAGCACCTGTTCGAATAGGGGAGATACTACTTTCAAAAGGAATCGATAACAGGAGCCAGCTGCATATCTATCGCGACGGGGCATACGAAAAGGCCGACATACTTCTCGAAGTGGGCGAGAAGCTTTTCTTCGACGAGATGCGCACACAGAAAATATTCATGGAAAAACTTGAAAAAACATTCCATACAAACCTGGGCATCCGTGTCGGCATAAAAATCGTCCCTGCATCAGGGTTCAAGGGCAAAGGCGCTGTGGTCGACGAAAGAAGTTGATTATAAGCCGAGGAACAAAAGGTGACTATCCTTGATGCTTGAAAAATTGATTCATTTGTCCCATTCCAGGGTTTGAAACGGCTGACCTTGTCAATTTGTCATATTAAGGGATTTTTTTTCATTATTATTAAGATTCTGGGAAAATATCTTCCAGAAGCATAGATTAAAGGGTCTTATTTCAACGACTTGAATCAGGAACGAGTATTGCATATAATTTTTTTAGCAATATTTCTGTCCGGTTTATTTAAGAGGGGGAAATAAGTTATGAGAAAAAGAGTCATAGTATATACGATAATATTAATAACCGGCTTCCTTGTATCATGTGGAGGAGGCGGCGGTGGCGGCGGATCTGATGCCGGAGGAGAATCCGGCAGGAAGTATACTTTGACTGCAAGTGTTATAGGCGGAAACGGTTCTGTCACCCCGGCATCCGGGACATATGACGAGGGCACGGTTGTTGCGCTTAACGCATCACCTGCTGCCGGTTATCAGGTGAAAGCATGGAGCGGCACTGATGATGATACATCGAAAAATAATACCAATACCGTAACCATGAGCGCCAATCACACAGTGACAGTGGAATTCCAGTCTGCAAGTGCAGGAAATATTTCGCGGGAGCAGGCTGAAGATGTCCTTTATGCGGCCTATGCAGGTATAGGTTATAACACTGTTAAGAGCGATACAGATGATGACGAGGCCCTTTACAATGTAATGTTCGACAGCCTGAATTCTTTAATGGGAAATTTCGTCAGTGAGATTTTTTTAAAGCAGCTTACGATAGGAGAAATATTGAAAATGGTATCAAATGAGGTGACCTTTCAGTATACACCTGCACCAGCCGGAATTTCCTCAGGTGAAATGACTGTAAGGATAAGCAACTTTGATGTTGCTGAAGTATTGGTTACAGGTAAATTCGCTTTTGATTTTAATTCAACGATGAAGGTGAAATTCAATTCAGATGGATATGCTTATAATGGTGTTCTTTACAAGGGAAGCGCAACAGATTTTGAGGCGGATATGTCAGGCTCAATTAAAGGGGAGGGGATGAACACATCAGGCCGGAAGATCACTCCAAATTTTGATACAGTGAATATTTCAGCAAACAATACACTTACAGCCGAATATTCCGGATACAGCGTGCATTATGGGGAATGGAACATTTCCTATGCCTTGAAAGATGATACGTATAACCTTTATATTGCCCCTGAAATAGGGGAGGCTTTGAAGCCCGGGGATTATATAGATATTAGGAATTATACATTAAACGGGAACTTCGATATCAATAAGAATGGTATGCATTCCTATTATATGAATGTTCAGTACGGACAACTGGATCTCGATTTTAATTACGGTGGGGGTAAGTTTATTGCACTCTTGGGTGAAGTAAGTGTCCCAAGTCTGGGAGGTCAGAAGGTTTCAGTAAATTCAGCAGGGACTGAAATGCTGAGCGGGGATATCCTGAATCTGATTTCCAGGATAATTTTAGGTCAGGTCAACATCAATGATTTTATCAGGCGCAATGATAATGGTACCTGGACCATGGGCAAGCTCACAATTAAGCCTGTTAACAGCGAGATTACAGCAACATTCAATAATGACGGATCGGTGCAGTTACCAGATGGCCCTGCAGTTCCAGACTGGCAGGATACGCTGGACCCTGTCAATTAAACTGAACATCGGGTTAATTAAAAGACCAACACATGATACTTTCCCTTGAATCTATTGTTGACAGGTACTATTTGTAATAGACAACAATAACCCGGAGGTAATTCATGAAGAGGTTTTTAAGATTAACATTGATAATGGGCATTCTAACTGGCATCGGATATTTTGTCTGTACAAAGATGTGCAAGAAAGACAGCTGCGGCTGCAAGAAGTAGTTTGAAGGAAGCGGGGCGGATTCCGCCCCTTCTGTTTTCTTATAAATAACCCGGGTAAATCCGAATAGTTTTTAAGTCTATTCCTTTATCCAGTGGGCGGCTGCAAAGGCGCCTGTTTCAAGCCCGCCTGATGATCCCTTTTTCTCTATTTCTACTGCTTCATCCGGGTCTGCATCATCGGAAAAATGTATTGCCGTTAATGTGGTACACTTAAAAGGAAGAAGTCCGGCAAGTTCATAAGGAGGGCGGAAAATCGCATGCGTGAATATGCCGCCTTCTTTATCAGCCGCTTTCCTTCTTTTCTCAGCCCATGGACTCAGGCTGTTAAGCGTTGCTGCAACAATGGCGCCGCCCGGTTTTGTAACCCTTGCAAGTTCGCTTAAGGCCCGGGCTGCGTCTTTGATGAATTCTATTGCGGTAATCGAGACTGTCTTATCGAAAGCGCAGTCTTTAAAAGGCAGTTTCAGCATGTCAGCGCAGATGCAGTTGAATCCGTTTCCGGTTTTAAGCGAGGCCTTCATCAGCATCGGCTTTGAGATATCAAGCCCGGTGACTGAGGCGCCTTTACTGATGATGTCCGAAGTGAATATCCCTGTTCCGCAGCCTGCATCGAGAATATGCTCTCCCTCCTGGGGTCTGAGCATTCTGAGGATAAGGTTTAACTCGAATTCTTTGATCAGCTTTCCAAGTGGTGTTGAAAACCAGTTTTCATATTCATCCGGCCAGTTGTCGAAGAGTTCGGGCATATTCGATTTTCCGGCCTACATCATAGTCACGCGCCACAAAAGGCCCATGGCGGGGATGATGAACCAGAGCGATTTGACATAGACCAGGTAAAGCCTGCTGTCAAAGATTATGTGATCGTTGTAGATGTCTATCCCTTTGGCCAGGAAAAAGAGCGAGGGCAAAAGCCCGTATGCAAGCGCCGGAGTCAGTTTCAGCGGAAATCCCAGAAACAGGATCAGGGCAAGGCCCATGATCGTATATTCCATGACCATTATGCCGCGGGTTTCGCTGATATACCTGGCAAGGCTGAGACGCCCCATAATAGCATCCCGTTCCATGTTCTTAAGGCCTACAAGAATGTCGGAACCCAGATACTGAACGCATGCAAATATCGCCAGAAGAAGAATGCCCGGCTTTGCAGGTGCGGCCAACATGCTCAACGGGACGATTATTGAGACCAGAAGAAAGAGCACGAGACCGTAGATGCTCCTCATGTAATCCTTGACCCTCAGTGTGCTAATGATGGGCCTTAAAAGAGAAACACCCGCTGCAAGAATCCCGGCGACAAAACCGGAACCTATTATGGCTACCGATATGGCGAGACCCGTGCAGATGCTCCACCTTATGAACATGTTGAAATCCCACTTGAAGTCGAGAGTTGCGAATGCGAGGAAGAAAACGGTCAGGAAAACATCCCATTTGTAAGTAAGATCACAGAACACCAGGGCAGCCATTGCCACACCCACGGCGCCCAGCGCGGTTGCAAAAGGTGTTTTTGCGATCAGGTTTAAAACCCTGTTCTT
>CAYNVT010000052.1:0-26442 GCA_964400685.1 uncultured Bacteriovoracaceae bacterium
GGATAAAATACCAGAAATAAAAGCTAAAAAACCTGTTTGCTGTAATGTTCATCATTAATTCCTTATAACTTATATTCAGCTTATAATCAACAGGGATGTGTTCTTATGTCAGACAGAATGTTTGTAGCTTTATGGGTATTCGCATTTTGCGAATGTCAAAGTTTAGAAAAAGCAAAAATCTTGCGCTTGAAGGAATACTGTAATTGACATTGGCAACAGGGTTTATCATTATAAATATAGATGATATGGGTTTTCGTTTTAAAAAAGGAGGTCTATAGTTTTATTTTCGATTTCAGACCTTTAAGCCAGCAGAGAGCTGGTTTAAAGGTCTGATGAAAACTGCATTGCTGGCTCAAAACAGACTGATTGAGATGATATAAAAAATTGAGGGGGGGGATAAATGAGAAATAGAAAAGTAATAATCTCCGGAATCCTGTTTACAATGATAGTCGGCTTGTCGGGATGCATAATCTCGACCTCTCCTGGTACAGAAGATGGCGTATTGATGAGGCCGGGAGAGACAAAGGTTTTCAAGGTCAATGGCGTGAATCTCAATTCATCCGTTACCCAATGTAACTGGTTTATCGACAGGAAAGACGGAAATCCCAAGGAATTCATCGAAAGCACTGACCATATCGAATTCACAGCCAATCCCGAAGGCGAAAAGTACAACAGGGTAGTAATTGAGTGTGCGTTTTACAGGTTGATGCTGGTCCCTCCTGTAGGCGGAGGCGGCGGAGGCTGGGTTTTCATAGAGACAAGCAGAAAGACATGGAACGTCTGTGTCTCCAGGAATACCGCACCTGTATGGCAAGGTGATTTCTATTTGAGTAACAGTGCTGATATGCAGGCACTTGACGGCTATACTGAAATCACCGGCTCGGTGTATGTTATGGATACAAGTTTGAAAAACCTGGAGGGGTTGAATGCCCCCGGCAGGATTGATGGAAGCCTTGTGATTATTGAAAACCCTGTTTTGAAAAATCTTACCGGTCTTGAAGGGCTTGAGTCTGTTGGCGAAGATCTGGAAATCAGCTCCAATGATTCCTTGAGGAGTCTTTCCGGTCTGGAAAATCTCTCATCTGTCGGCCGCTATGCCAGAATCGAGTGGAATGACTCCCTGGAAGACTTATCCGGCCTTGACGGTCTGACGGTTGGTGATACGCTTTGGATCGCAGTAAACAATGCCCTGAAAAGCCTTTCAGGTATGAAAAATGTAACGACATTTGATTTATATATTATGAGCAATAACGTGTTAACAAGCCTTTCGGGTCTTGAGAACATAAACGCACAATACCTATGGATATATAATAATCAGAAGATGACTAACATGTCCGGTGCAGCTAATATCAAAACCTGGCAGCTCGACATTGATAACAACTACAACATGACAAGCCTGTCCGGCATCGAGAATATTGAATTCGACAATCTGATCATAGAGGAGAACGATAATTTAACGACCCTGTCAGGCCTCGAGTATCTGACTTCCTCAGACATAACTATAAAAGACAATACGGCTTTGACCGATCTCTCTGGTCTCAGAAATCTTATTTTTGCCGAGAGTCTGGAGATAAAGGGAAATTCATCCCTTACAGTATTGGGGATGGACTCTCTTCAGAGAGTGGATTGTTTATTCGAGATAACTGACAACCCCAAGCTTTGTACATCGCTGGCCGAAGAGTTAAGGGACCAGCTCCTTGCCAGAGGAGGCATCGGCGGAGGTGAAGGGTGTTACGTATCACCCTTTATAATAATTGAATCCAACAAAGACTGCACAGGTCTTAAATGAATGTTTGCATCGCAATAAAAAACGCGGCGGCGGGGTGAATTTACTCAGCTCAGTTTAATAATTTAAGAATTAATAAAAAAGAAAGAGGGGTCGTTATGAAAAGGGGTCTGGCTTTATTATTGTTTGTTTGCATGGTTTTTGCCAGCTGCGTGATGCCGTCAAGCAAAACTCAGGATTCGAATAAGGACGTCCAGACCCTGGAGAGGTTCAGTGTTCAGCCGGATACCGACATCTCTGAACTTCTGGCGGCGCAAGGGTTGACGCTAATCGAAAGCGTGTCATGCAACGACCCTGTAAGCGGAAAATCATATACGGGCTATTTGGCAGCTTTCAACGGGGTATATTCCGAAGGGATAGATGATGCAGGCCTGCATATAGGGCCTTTACCCAAGAAGTGCTTGGTGCTCACAGGCAGCTCCTACTGCATGGGCTATCAGATGGGATACCTTATGCCTTCAGAGACTCAGCAGATGACAGGAACCTTTGTAATCAAAGCTGCCGAAGAGCTGATAGGGATCAGCCACGAAGACTTCCCCGAAATTTTCAGATTTCTGGAGAATCAGGTTCGCATCCTCTGCGAAAATGCAAGGCCTGTCATTCCCGATTATCTGGAGGATGAAATGGCCGGCATGGCTGCCGGCGCAACCGCACACGGTTACAAAGTTGACCCCCGCGACGTCATGCTCATGAACGAAGGCTTTGACGCAATGTACGCCATCCTCTCCACAGGCGTCATGCCCATGACTCAGAAATTCGCTGATCTTGTAAATGAATTCAGGGCAAAGCTTGTCTTGAAGAAGCAGACTGCGGCACTCAAACGGCTCGATGAGAGCGTCGGTATTTCCGGCGGACGCGTGGTATTTCCCAATGCCGATCCCTATATTATGGGCTGCAACGAGTTCATTGTATCAGGAAACTCAACGGTTGGTGGCGAGGTCTATCACGGAAGGGACTTCATGTTCGTAACCGGCGATATATACCAGGACGTATCATGCATGGCCGTATATCTTCCCGAGGAGGGTCACCCTTTCATAACTGTGTCCACACCGGGATTCGTAGGACATCCGACGCTTGTCAATGACGAAGGGCTTTCGATGGGGGTAGACGTTGTGCGTGGCGCTTGCACGAGGTCCACACCCGGCATAGGCTCGCTTTTCGTTCTCCGCGACATTGTTCAGAACAGTGCCAGCCTGGACGAGGCTGTCGAGCGCATGAAGGCGATGGATAGGGGCGTCTCCTGGCTTTATGTGATAGCGGATGACGACCGCAGCGTCAAATACACGAATGGTGTGGTTGTGGAAGAGGGCAGAAGCGACCCTCCGTATACCGGGCCTGATGTTATGCCTTTCTGGAACAAGGTGCTGCTCTGGCCTCTCATAGAAAAACTTAATGACCAGCCGCTTCCTGAGAGAGGAATGCTTCTCAGGGATCAGACCTGGTTATATCCCGAACAGTTCAAGAATGTAAGCATCGGCTACATGAAAGACGATGAAATGAACTACCTGCTCTATTTTCCCGACCAGATGGAGTCCTGGCCGGATGTCGTGGTAGCAGCCAATAACTATGTCATCCCGCGTATGGTCTTCACAACCTATAACCCCAACATGATACTTATCAAGGGCAAGATAAAGACAACGGTGTTCCGCTACAACAAAATGGTAGAGCTGATCGGCGATGACTATGGGAATATCGATTATGCAAAGGCGCGCGACATAATCGATTTCATGAACCCCAACCGGGGTATCGACAACCTCAAGCGCTACAAAGTCGGTGGCCCGGTGGAAGGGCATCATGCCCTGATCGACAACAGGGCCCGCACGGTGGAGGCTCTCTTCGGGTATTACGCCGATTGGGGCAAAGGCGAGGATGATATCTGGGTCAAGCTCGACCTGAAACCTTTCGCTGACTGGCTGCATTCTACAGAGCCGGAAATCTGAGGTTGTATTTAATAAGGGGGGGGGGAGAATGAGGATAAGCAGACTGATCGTTATGGTAGTTTCAGGATTGGCGGTGATTATAGGTCTTGCCGGGTGCATCACTTCGGCCTCACCTAACCCGAGCGTAACTTTGGTTATGAAGCTTGGGGATTCGCAGACCTTTAAGGTGGAAGGGCCAGCGGAAGTTGGTTATAAATATGAGTGGCGATTAAGCGGGAATAATAACGGTTATTCATACGGCGGCGGGGAGCAATTCACATTCATAGCCGATCCTCAGAGATTCAGTTTGTTCAACCGGATGCAAGTAACCTGCAATCTCTCTCAATGGAGGCTGGGGCTTACCGGTAATTGCGGTGGCCAGTCTGGAGAAACTTGTCTCCGCTGGGACTGGTATCCCGTATCCAGAAAAGTATGGAATATAAGAATTGCCCAGGATGCGCCTGTCTGGCAGGGGAATTATCACATGGTGGATAATGCCGATCTGCAGTTATTGAAGGATTTTACAACGATTACAGGATATCTGATAATAGATAATGATTCCAATCTGACAACCCTTTCCGGTCTCGATAACCTGACATCGGTCGGTGGATTGAGAGTCTATATGAATGAAACCTTAACAAGCTTGTCCGGCCTTAAAAACCTTACATCGGTTGGTGGATGTCTGGATATCTGGGAAAATTACGCTTTGCAAAACTTGTCCGGCCTTGAGAAAATCACAAAGGTTGGAGGATACGTATATATTTTTGAAAATGACTCTTTATCCAGCCTTTCCGGCCTCGATAACCTTACATCAATTGACGGGTCCTTGAGTATCAGTTGTAATTACGACTTAACAAACCTTTCCGGTCTCGATAATCTTACATCATTAGGTGGAGACCTGGAAATATATGGTTGTGGTAGTTCCGCATTAACAAGCTTGACCGGCCTCGAAAATCTCACATATGTTGGCGGGGACTTGAGTATTGAGGGTAATCCAGCCTTAACAAGCATTTCCAGTCTGGAGAACCTTACATCATTAAAAGGAAGTTTGTTGATTAAGTCTAATGCCAACTTAACAGACCTTTGCGGTATGGAAAATTTGACATCAGTTAGTGGAGATTTGAGTATTGGAGGCTTTTTCGATGGTAATGCCGCCTTAACAAGCCTGTCAGGCCTTGATAATATAACATCAGTTGGTGGTGACTTACATATATCTGGTAACAGGCACTTAACAAATCTTTCTGGCCTAGGCAACCTGACATCTGTTAGCGGAAACTTGAGTATTGGAAATGGAAATGATGGTAATGCCGCCTTAACAAACCTGTCCAGTCTTGGTAACCTGAAATCTGTTGGCGGAAACTTAAGTATCGGGAATAATCCAGCCTTAATAAGCCTGTCCGGTCTTGATAACCTTACATGTGTTGGTGGTATAAGTATTATGAACAATCTCATCTTAACAAATCTGACTGGCCTTGAGCATATAACATCGGTCGTAGGATTGTTGATTGAGGGAAATTCACATTTAACAAGTCTGT
This sequence comes from uncultured Bacteriovoracaceae bacterium, assembly GCA_964400685.1. Lineage (GTDB taxonomy): Bacteria > Desulfobacterota > Desulfomonilia > UBA1062 > UBA1062 > DATCTV01. The sequence continues at coordinate 5,241 of CAYNVT010000052.1, forward strand.
CCGGACTCAAGAACATTACAATGATTAGTGGGGAATTGAGTATTCGGGATAATGAAGCCTTAACAGACCTGTCTGCTCTTTATGACCTGACATCGGTTGGTGGAAGCTTGGGAATTCTTCGCAATAATGCCTTAAAAAGCCTGACCGGACTTGAGAACCTGACATCGGTTGGTGATATCCTGGGCATTATTGGTAATGCTGCTTTAACAAATCTGTCTCCACTTAATAAAATCAAAACAGTCGGCTCTCTCCAAGTGATTAATAACTTATCATTAAACAGCCTGGGTTTGTCTGATCTCAGCAAAGTGACCAATGGCGATCCTTTTAGGGGTGGTTTTTGGATTAATGACAATCCTTCTCTATGCATGGACCTGGCTGAAGAACTCAAGGATCAGGTTTTATCAAGGGAAGGCATCAACGGAAAAGTTTCAATCAACAACAACAAAGAATGTACAACGCCTTAAGTCGATTAAAACTTAGCCCGGCTCCCGGGCCATTCCCGGGGCTGGATTTGAAGATGGAGTTATAAAAGGAGGAGATAATGAAGATGAACAGACTGATCATACTGGTATTGATTGGGATGTTTCTTTCTTTCGGATTGGCCGGGTGCATTGTTTCGACCTCACCAGGTACGAGCAATGTTATAGAAATGCGTCCGGGTGAAACAAAGTTTTTCAGGGTGAATGGTATAAATCTCAATTCATCAACAACAAAATGCCACTGGTATATATATAGGAATGACGGAAATTCTCCTGAAGAGTTGGAAAGGACAGACCAGATAGAATTCAAAGTCAATCCTGAAGGGGAAAAGTCAAACAGAGTAAAAATTGTGTGTCAGTTTTGGAGTTATAAGTATCAAATCCATCACACACAAGGAGGACCTGTATGGTATTGGGAGTGGGTGCAAACGGATATAACTACTTGGAATATAAGGATATTAAAAGATACTGCGCCAGTCTGGCAAGGGGATTATTATATAGAGGAAAGCGCTGATATGCAGTTGTTGAGCAGATATACCGAGGTGACAGGATCTTTAAGTATTACTGACAATAATATTGAAAACCTATCCGGCCTTGAGTGTCTGACATCAGTTGGTGGAAGCTTGCAGATTGAAAATAATGCTTCCTTGTTAAATTTAACCGGGCTAGAGAACCTGACATCGATTGGTGGAGACTTATCTATTTACCGTAATTTCTATTTAACAAACCTTTCTGGGCTAAAGAATCTGCCATCGGTTGGTGGAAGTCTGTATATTGGAGGGGACAACTCCTTAACAGGTCTTTCCGGACTTGATAACCTTACATCAATTGGAGGGGATTTGGTTATTGAGTGGAATAGAGCCTTAACAAGTCTGGTCAGCCTTGAGAACCTGAAGACAGTTGGTGGATACATGTGGATAGGAGTCAATGACTCTTTAACAAGTCTGTCTGGTCTTGAGAAAACGACAGTTGGTGGATGCGTGTCTATTGGTGCAAATCCAGCCTTAACAAGTCTGTCCCATCTAGAAAACATAACGTCGGTTGCTGGAGACTTGACTATTAGATTTAATGCTTTAAGAAACCTTTCCGGGCTAGAGAATCTGAAATCAGTTACCGGAGATTTGATTATTGAAGGAAATTACTCCCTGGAAAGCCTGTCAGGCATTGAGAATCTGACATCGGTTGGTGGAAGCCTTTCAATTGGTGATACTAACGCCCTTACCAACCTTTCCGGCATCGAAAACCTCACATCGGTCTTCGAAGACCTGAGGATTTGGAACAATAATGCCTTAACATCTTTGGGGATGACAGGCCTGCAGAAAGTCGGTTCGGATTTTAAGATATATGACAATCCCATGCTCTGCAATTCTCTTGCCGAGGAGCTCATGAACCAGGTGCTGGCAGGGGTAGGAATAGGCGGGGTGCTCACAATCAGTGGCAACAAGGACTGCACGACGCCTTAATGCGAAGTAAAGTTTATTACCAGCTCCGGGACCTGATCCCGTGCCGGATTTTTGATGGGTTTATTTAAGGAGGAGATAATGAAGATAAAGAGACTGATCGCTCTGGGGTTGATTGGGATGTTTATGGGATTTGGATTAACCGGGTGCAAGATCATTTCGGCTTCGCCCAACCCGAATCAGGTCATCGAAATGAAGCCTGGGGACAAAGTTGTTTTTAAGGTTGTGGGTCCTGTGAACACGCCCACTACTAAATGTGTATGGACCATCACAAGAGAGAGGAATTTCGCATCCTCATCTCCATATTACGAAGAAGTTGTCAGTAAAGAAGGGAAGAACGAATTTGAATTGGTCTTCAATGCTGATTCAAAGTTGTCTAATAAGAGGAATTTTATAACCTGTATGTATCTATCCTATCTATTTGTGACCTGTGGTCAAGGGTGCCCCAGCCATTGGGAATGGGTTGGAATACAATCAAGAAAATGGGAGGTAAGGACAAACCCTGACAGTGCTACTGTGATAACGGGGGATTACATCATAGAGAATGACTCTGATCTACAACTGTTGAAAGGATATACCACAGTAACCGGCTCTTTAATAATCGGTAAGGATGTTCAATACCTGGAAGGTCTTGACAAACTGACTACCATAGGCAGTGATCTGCGAATTTCAATGAATCCATATATTAAAAACCTCACCGGCCTTAATTCAATAACATCGCTTGGCGGGGGTTTGTCTATTTATGATAATAGTGCCTTAACAAGCCTGTCCGGGCTTGATAACATAACATCGATTGATGGAAACTTGAGCATTTATAACAATTCTGCCTTATCTAATCTGTCCGGTCTAGAGGTCATCACATCGATTGGGGGAGACTTGGATATTGGGGGTAATGACACCTTAACAAGCCTGTCCGGACTTGAGAACCTGACATCGATCGGTGGAAACTTGAGTATTGGTGATTGGTATTATGGGGGCAATCGCTCCTTGACAAACCTGACCGGTCTTGAAAACATCACATCGATTGGGGGAGACTTGGATATTGGGGGTAATGCCGCCTTAACAAGCCTGTCCGGTCTTGAGAACCTGACATCGATTGGTGGAAGCTTGAGTATTGGTTATTATTATAGGGGCAATGGCGCCTTGACCAGCCTTGCCGGCATTCAGAACTTGACATCGGTAGGTAGAGACTTGGCTATTTGTTATAATACCGCCTTAACAAGTCTGTCCGGTCTCGAGAACATAACATCGCTTGGTGGTGGCTTGAATATTGAGTCAAATAATGCCTTAATAAATCTGGCCGGCCTCGATAACATTTCATCGATTAGTGGACCTGTGTCCATTAGTCAGAATGGCTCACTAATAAGTTTGACCGGTCTTGAGAACATCACATCAATTAGTGGATCCTTGTGGATTTATTATAATGCCGCCTTAACAAGTTTGTCCAGCCTTCATAATTTGGCATCGGTTGGTGAAGGCCTGAATATTATCGGAAATGCGATTATGTCTAGTTTAGGCTTAGAATCATTGCGTTTTGTTGGCAGTTCTCTTCTCGGGGGGGGCTTCCACATTGAAGATAATCCTGCTCTCTGCAAGTCTGTGGCCGAGGAACTCCGTAATCAGTGCATATTGGTCATAGGCTCGACAACCATTTCCGGCAACAAGGACTGCACAACGCCGTGAGACGGTTATGCACTGAGCCGTGTTGCCGGGGCTTTCTCCTGCATTCGGCCTTTGAATAAAACATAAAGAGGGAATCATGAAAAAATCGATATTTAGAATCTGCTGGTTGGCTGGAATAGCTGTTGCGATTGGGCTGTCGGGATGCATCATCTCCGCGTCGCCAAATCCGCTTGCTATCATTGAAATGCGGCCGGGTGAAACGAAGCTGTTTGAAGTGAAAGAACCCGTCAATTTTTCCAAGACCAGATGCGTATGGTCGGTCGGGAGAATGGACTGTGAATCCAACAACTCTGGGGAGTTTATCGACGAAGACATAGTACTTACTGGCCCGAACAAGTTTGAATTCACGGTAGATCCGAACGGTGAGAAGACGAACAGGATAAGGATAACTTGTAGTTACTGGTCGTATCAGTATATTGTTCCTTTTCCCTGCTCTGAGGGAAGCTGTGAACCCGGTTGGGGTTGGGTAATGGTGAGTTCAATATCCTGGGACATCAGGGTGCTTCAGAACATGGTGCCTGTCTGGCAGGGCAACTATTGCATCGAAGACAGCAGCGATGTCGAGCTGCTGAAAGATTATACGTCTGTTGCCGGTTCACTGATTATTCGCGGGAAAATCAAAAGCCTGGAAGGACTTGACAGTCTGACATCAATAGGCAGGTCCCTTTATATAAGCGGGGATAAAAAAAGAACTTACATGACTAATCTGGCAGGCCTTCGGAATATCAAATCGGTTGGTGGAAACCTGTATATAAAAAATAATGAAGCCTTAAAGAGCCTGTCCGGTCTTCAGAATATTGAAACAATCGGCGGGGACCTCGAAATCTTATATAATACATCCTTGACTGATCTTTCCGGTCTTGATGGTTTAATGTCTGTTGGCGGAACCCTGGACTTTATGGGCAACACCTGCTTGACAAGTCTTGTCGGCCTTGAAAACTTAACATCAATTAGAGGAAGCCTGTATATTTACGATAATGACGCCTTGGCGAACCTATCCAGCATTCAGAATATTACATCGATCGAGATGGTCCTGTGTATTAGAAATAATTATGCTTTAACATCATTAGGGATGACGGGACTCCAAAGAATTGGCTCCTGGTTTGATATATATAACAACCCTATGCTCTGCACTTTCCTGGCCGAGGAACTCATGAACCAAGTGCTCACAGGAGAAGGCATCGGCGGAGAGAGAAGGATTGAGGGCAACAAGGACTGCACTGCGCCGTGAGTCGGAAAAAACTTAGCACGGGCTCTCGGGATCATCCCCCCGGGCCGGATTTGAAGATGGGTTAATTTAAGGAGGAAATAATGAAGATAAAGAGACTGATCGTTCTGGGCTTGATTGTGATGGTTCTGGCTTTTGGATTAGCCGGGTGCAAGATCACTTCGGCATCGCCCGATCCGAATCAGATCATCGATATGAAACCCGGTGACAAGCAGCTCTTTAAAGTGATAGGCCCGGTAAATTCACTTACGACTCGTTGCGTCTGGAAGGTCGCCAGGGCAGGTGAACCTCAAGAATGTTCCATAGGCAGCAATGAATTTGAGTTTCAGGTCACCCCGGAAGGTGAACCGACCAACATAATCTGGATCTCTTGTGAGGTTCAATCGCTGAAACTGGTACAGTCCGCACCAAATCAAGGGTGGACGTATCTTAAGTGGGTTACAACAGATCATCAAGAATGGAATATAAGAATCTTGCAAGACACCAAACCTATCTGGCGGGGGGATTACATAATATTGGATGATATCGACTTGCAATTATTACAGGGATACACAACGGTTTCCGGGGTTCTGTTAGTAACAAATTTTACAGAACTGACCAGCCTCGCCAGTCTCGAAAAACTTACATCAATCGGTGGTGGCTTATCTATTTACAATAACGCACTTACTAATCTAGATGGTCTAGATAACCTCACATCGGTAGGTTGGTTAGTTGTCTGTGGAGACAACCTTACCAGCCTTGCTGGTCTTGAGAGCCTTACCTCGGTCGGAGGTAAAGTGGAGATCAGTGGTAAAGCCCTCACCAGCCTTGCTGGTTTGGAGAACCTCACCTCGGTAGGGGATTATCTCAGAATTCAAGGGAATGATGCCCTAACAAACCTTACAGGACTTGAAAACCTGACAACTGTCAATGGTGAATTGAGGGTTTATAGTAATGCTAACCTCACTAGCCTGGCCGGACTTGAGAATCTGGTATCGGTCGGAGGATATTTGTCCATTGATAATAATAATGCCCTGACGGCATTGGGAATGATAGGGCTTCAGAAGGTAGGTTCGTATTTTTGGATATATGACAACCCCATGCTTTGCCGTTCGCTTGCCGAGGAGCTGATGAACCAGGTGCTTGCAGGGGGTGGCATTGGCGGTTGGATTACAATAAGCGGCAACAAGGAGTGCACGACGCCGTGAGTCGAAAGAAAGCTATGCTACGGCTTCCGGGCCAAACCCCGGGGACTGGATTTTTGATGGGTTAATTTAAGGAGGAGATAATGAAGATAAGCAGACCGATCATTATGGGATTGTCAGTATTGGCGCTGATTATGGGCTTAGCCGGGTGCAAGATCTCTTCGGCTTCACCTGACCCGGGTGTGACTGTAGAAATGAGACTGGGCGAGTCCAGGACGTTCAGCGTAGATGGGCCTGGGCAGAATTTTATCACTAATGTGTATAATTGGTCGGTAGACCACATAGAGGTGGGGGGGTATGGAAAGAAATTTACCATCACAGCCGATCCCCAGAAATATCGTTTGGCTAACCGGATGCGGGTAACATGTGAGCTTGGCCAACTGATGCTTGTGCCTGTTTGCGGGCCGCAGGCCGGTGACCCATGTCGTCTGGGCTTGGGTTGGATAATCGCAGATCAGAAAGCATGGAATATAAGAATTGTCCAGGATGGGCCGGTCTGGCAGGGTGATTATTTCATTTATGATGATACTGATTTGCAATCATTAAGTGGGTTTTCTACAATCACAGGAAGTCTGATAATTGAGGATACTAAACTAAAAAGTCTTACAGGGCTTGAAAACATCACATCGGTAGGCGGAGACCTGGATATTAATAATAATGATGCCCTGACAAGTCTTGCCGCACTTGAAAACATCACATCGGTAGGCGGAAGACTGATGATATCTACCAATAATGCCCTGACAAGCCTGACAAGTCTTGAAAACATAACATCGATAGGTGGAGGTCTGAGCATTACGAACAATAACGTCCTGACAAGCCTGGCAGGCCTTGAAAACATAACATCTGTGGGATACCTGAGTATTTGGAATAATGTCGTCCTGACAAGCCTGACAGGCCTTGAAAGCCTCACCTCGATTGGTGGAAATTTGGTTATTGGTCAATGGGTTGTAGGAGGTAATCCAGCCTTGACAAACCTTACCGGCCTTGAAAACCTGACCTCGGTCGGCGGAGACCTGAGCATCTCGAGCAATGATGCTCTAACAAGCCTCACAAGCCTTGAAAACCTGACCTCGGTCGGCGGAGACTTGAGAATCTCGTACAATCATGCCCTGACAAGCCTCACAGGCCTTGAAAGCATCACATCAGTAGGTGGAGACCTGGAGATTGATAGTAATCATGCCCTGACAAGCGTTGTTCCACTTGGGAATATAACATCGATTGGTGGAGCTATGAATATTTGGTATAATCGAGCATTAATAAGCCTGACCGGTCTTGAGAACATCACATCGGTAAGCGGAGGTCTGAGCATTTCGCACAATAACGCCCTGATAAACCTGACAGGCCTTGAAAATATTACATCTGTCCGCCTAGACCTGAATATTGGGAGCAATGATACCCTGATAAGCCTTTCCAGGCTTGAGAACCTTGCTTCGGTCGGTGGCAACTTGTCTATTTGGAATAATAATGCATTAACATCTTTGGAAATGGCTGACTTGAAGAAGGTCGGCCAAGATTTTACAATATCTGGCAACCCCATGCTCTGCAGATCGCTTGCCGAGGAGCTCATGAACCAGGTGCTGGCAGGCAGCGGCATCGGCGGTGAGGTGACGATCACCGGCAACAAGGACTGCCCCGCGCCTTGATGCAAAATGAAGCTTATCACCGGCTCCGGGGCCTAACCCTTGGGGCCACATTTGGAGATGGGTTAATTTAAGGAGGAGAGAATGAAGAAGAACAGACTGATCGTTTTAGGATTGATTGGACTGGTTCTGGGGGCTGGCCTGTCGGGGTGCATCATCTCGACCTCACCGGGCACGAAAGATGTTATAGTGATGAACCCAGGAGAAACAAAGGTTTTTGAAGTGAACGGCTTTTCTCTGCATTCGCCTACATCGTTGTGTGAATGGTATATTGACAGGTATGATGGCGATCCTGCCTGGGAGGAAGGAACGAGCCTTGTTTTTACTGTCAATCCCGAAGGAGAAAAGTCAAACAAGGTAAAAATAGCTTTTACTTATTCCATGCTGCTTTATACAGAGCACCCGGAGGGATATTGGGGCTGGGAATGGGTGCCTGTTGACCATAGAGAATGGAACATCCGCATTCCCAGGAATACCGCACCTGTATGGGATGGAGACTATTATATAGAAAGCAGTTCCGATATAGAGAATTTGAATGGATATACCGGCATTACCGGGAAACTTGCAATATCTGACAGCGACATCAAAGACCTTTCCGGTCTTGAAAACCTTTCATCAGTGGGCGGACTTTCCATTTTGAACAATGATGCGCTCACAAGCCTGAAGGGCCTTGAAAATATCACATCAATAGACGGAGGCTTGTGGTTTTATGCCAATCCCGCTCTGAAAAGTCTTGCCGAACTTGGGAATATAACATCGATCGAGGGAGACATTAGCTTCTACTATAACTCTGCTTTGACAAGCTTGACAGGCCTTGAAAACATAACGTCGGTGAGTGGAGACCTGTATATCAGGGATAATCGCGCGTTGACAAGCCTTACAGGTCTTGAAAACATCACATCGGTGGGTGGAGATCTGACTATTAATTATAACCCTGCCCTGACAAGCTTAGCCGGACTTGGAAACATAACATCAGTAGGCGGAGACCTGGTTATCAGAGATTTTTATCAAAGCTTGACAAGCCTTACAGGCCTTCAAAACATCACATCAGTCGGTGGAGACCTGGATATTGAGCATAATAGTGTCCTGACGTCTTTGGGGTTGGCTGCCCTGCAATATGTTGGTTCGGATTTTTTAGTTAAATACAACTCCATGCTATGCAGATCGCTTGCCGAGGAACTGAGGGACCAGGTGCTGGCAGGGGCGGGCATCGGCGGTGAGGTGACGATCATCGGCAACAAGGACTGCACGACGCCTTGAGGAGAAAAAGACAACAGGTCCGGATTTACGCCAGGATATGTTATTTGACCGATACAAAGAGGTAATTATGAGGGTAAATTTCAAAGAGATAAATATCAGATACAGATTGTATTCATTACGTACTTACACTGCGGTGTTTTTCCTTTGCTCCGTTCTTTTTGCGGCATGCGTTCCGGAAAAGACGGGGACTCCGCTATCCCAATATATGACCGGCGAGAATGCCCTGCTGCGCCAGGGGCCGCCGGAAACTATTCAGGACCTGGGGGACAGGCTCGAGGCAAATCTCGATGCAATCCGCAACAAATACAGAGTGGCAGGTGTCGCTGTGGCTATCATAGAGGGTGTGCATACAGGAGACTATGAGCCGCCTCAACCGCGTCTTATCCAGAGCGGAACGGCCGGCAGGGATGCCTCAGGCAACTGGCGCGCGGTAGATTCAAGAAAAACGGTCTTTGAATCAGCCTCGCTGACCAAGCTCCTTGTGGCATGGACACTGATCCACAATCAGGCCGAACTCGGTATAGACATATCCCGAAGCCCCTTTGAGGTCCCGAACAGCCTCGACCTGAGCGGGAGCGAGTGGAACCCATGGATAAATTCGTCCGCTCCTTCATCATCAGATGGATTTAGCCTCAGTTCGGTCATGCAGCATAAGGCAGGGCTCGTCATCGAAGGAATGAACAGCCTCTATCCCTGGGGCTGGCCTGACTGGCTTTACGGTCCGCAGAGTCTCCTGAAGCTGCCTCTGCCAAGCCTTTCGAGCGACCTCAACGGTAGGCACAACACGGCTCTGGCAGGAAAGCTTGTATACAAAGAAGAACTCATCGGCAGTTTCAACTATTCCAGTGGTAACTACGGGCTTATTCAGATGCTTATAGAACAAAAAGCGCCCGGAACCGGTTTTGATAAATACATGCAGGTGGTTCTGGAAAACGACCTGCACATGATGAACAGCACTTTCGATCACGACCCCGCAGGCTATCTTGCTTCGCGCGGCCGCGATCTTTTCCTTTCGCAGAACTACACATCATACACATGTGCCGGAAATAACAGACCGGCATCTCTAAACCTGCTGGTCAACAAGGCCTGCGGGGGGCTTTTCAGCACAGTTGAAGACTATGCCCTCTTTGTTGGACGCCTGATGGCCGACGGCATCAGGCCAGGAACGCTCGATGATAAATATATCTTTTGCGACAACAACAAGCTCTCTTATTACGACCCTGCGAGTTTTCCTTCGCAGGACGGCTATGACGTATATATCTTCAGGGGAGAACACCTGGGATGGACTACTCGCATAATCCTAGATCCTGCTCAGGGCAATGCCATCGTCATTTTTGTTAATACTGCTGACCCGATAGGCGATACCCTGGGTTACGGTACAGGAGAAAACCTTATCCGGGAGGTTTTCGACGCATGGATGCTGATGTCAGGATACGGTCCTGCACTGAAAAAATATCATGCCGTCTCGTACAGCGGCAAGCCTGTCAAAGCCTGTCTGCCTTATTATGGTGAATGAGGTCGATATAGCTGCTGATGATGTTTCGTATGGATTCGAAAGCGATATTTTCAAGGTCTATTTTGCCGGCAGACACAAAGAAAGCATCTTCAACATCATCTGCCGGTTTTATGCATGAGAGGTCTTCTACCTTACAGACAAATGCCAGATCGATTGTAAAGTATGTCAAACCCGAATAGACGTAGCGGTTTGGAAATGAGCAGAAGTATTTCATGACGGTGACATCGACTCCGAGTTCTTCTCTTATCTCCCGTCTGAGTGCATCCTCTATGGTCTCGAGAGGGTCGACGAATCCGCCGGGCAGGTCGAGCATGCCTTTCTTCGGGTTCTTGGCCCTTTTCGTAACAAGAAGCTTTCCGTCGGAATCGAGGATCAATGCGCAGACAGCCGCGCAGGCGTTGCTGAAGAAATGAAGGCCGCAGTCCCTGCATATGAAAGAAAAATCATGCTGAGGTGTGAAATGTCCGGAGCATCTGGGGCAGAACCTAAAAATCTTTTCCGGATAGGTATCTCTTTCCGGCATCAGAGTTTCCTGTAGAATTCCTGGAGAGGGTTCACATCCCACTTGTCTGACTTGAGTGCGAGAATAGACTCGGCCATGGCCCGGGACGCTTCGAGTGTAGTGGTGTAGGGGATGTTATATCTTATGGCGCTCTGGCGTATGCTTATGGCGTCTGCCGAAGGCCTTCTGCCTATGCTCGTATTGATTATCAGCTGGACCCAGCCGTTCTTTATATGATCCACGATGTTAGGCCTCCCTTCGCTGACCTTGTTCACCATCGATGCAGGTATGCCGTTCAGAATAAGATTGGAGGCTGTTCCGCGCGTTGCCAGTATCGTGAAGCCCAGGTCTGAAAAGCGCTTTGCGATTTCGATTACGCGTCCCTTGTGCGCGTCGTGGACACTTATGAAAACGCTTCCTGAAACCGGGAGTTTGAAACCGGTCGCCATCTGAGCTTTTGCAAAGGCCAGGCCGAACGTGGAATCTATGCCCATTACCTCGCCTGTGGACCGCATTTCAGGACCGAGTACCACGTTTGCATTCGGGAAGCGCGAAAACGGGAAAACCGATTCCTTGACAGAGATGTGTCCGGGCCAGACCTGTTCGGTGAAACCCAGTTCGGGAAGTGTCCTTCCTAGCATTACCTTTGTCGCAAGCTGTGCAAGCGGCCTGCCTATGGCCTTGCTTACGAACGGAGCGGTTCTGGAAGCCCTGGGGTTCACCTCGAGGACGTAAAGGACGCCGTCTTTTATCGCGAACTGGATGTTCATTAGTCCCACGACATTCAGTTCCGCTGCAATCATCTTTGTCTGGTTCTTGATCGTTTCTATAAGCGATGGAGGTATTGTAACAGGAGGCAGCACGCAGGCGCTGTCGCCCGAATGTATTCCCGCCTCCTCGATATGTTCCATTATTCCGCCTATGACGGTCATTTTACCGTCACTTATGGCGTCAACGTCGACTTCTGTGGCGTCCTCCAGGAATTTGTCAATGAGGATCGCATTGTCCGGGAATGTCTCAAAGACCCTCGTCATGAAGTCCTCAAGCGTTTTCGTGTCATAGATGATTTCCATCAGACGCCCGCCAAGGACATAGGACGGCCTTACCAGTACCGGGTAGCCGATTCGTTCGGCGGATTCGACCGCCTTTTGTGTTGTGAAAGCGATATCGCTGTCGGGCTGTGTGAGTCCCAGCTTTTTGACGATTTCATTAAAGAGCTCCCTGTCCTCGGCCCTGTCGATTGATTCCGGAGATGTGCCCAGGATTTTAACACCGGCAGCGGCAAGACCTTTTGCAAGATTAAGAGGTGTCTGCCCTCCAAACTGCACGATGACGCCCATGGGATTTTCCTTTCTTATTATATGCAGGACGTCTTCATGCGTTAGCGGCTCGAAAAAGAGTTTGTCCGATATGTCGTAGTCTGTGCTGACAGTTTCGGGATTAGAATTCACCATGATGCTCTCGTAGCCCATTTCTCTTAGCGCAAATGAGGCGTGCGTGCAGCAATAGTCGAATTCTATTCCCTGTCCGATACGGTTGGGGCCTCCGCCCAGGATAACTATTTTTTTGTTCGTGCTTGGTTTCGCCTCGCATTCCGTTTCATAGGTCGAGTAGTAGTATGGGGTGTATGCCTCGAATTCCGCGGCGCACGTATCGACGAGCTTATAGACCGGTTCGATTGAGTTGTCATATCTCAGCTGCCTTATTTCCAGCTCTTTCATCCCCCATATTTCAGCAAGTCTCCTGTCTGAAAATCCCATGCGCTTTGCGGCCTTGAGAACCGTCATATCGGGTTTATGATTTTTAAGGTCCTCTTCCGCATCGATGATGTCTCTCATCTGTGTGAGAAACCACGGGTCTATGCCCGTCAGACGGTTTATGGATTCGTCGTCCATTCCGAATCTCATGGCTTCGGCAATCGCAAAAAGCCTTTTCGAATTGGGGGTGGAAAGAAGGCCCATAAGGGCTTTCTTGTTGGCCGGGGTTTTTTCCACATTAAGCGAACCAAGCCCGAACCTGCCTGTTTCAAGCGAGCGTACGGCCTTCTGGAGCGCTTCCTTATATGTGCGGCCTATGGCCATCGTCTCTCCCACTGACTTCATTGATGTGGTCAAAAGGTCATCGGTCTCAGGAAATTTTTCAAATGTCCAGCGGGGGAATTTGACAACGCAGTAATCTATTGTGGGCTCGAACGATGCATATGTCTCTTTTGTGATGTCATTCGGGATCTCATCGAGCGTGTATCCGCAGGCCAGTTTTGCCGCTATCCTTGCAATAGGGAAGCCTGTTGCCTTCGATGCGAGCGCGGAAGACCGTGAGACCCTGGGGTTCATTTCGATAACGACAAGTTCGCCGTCCTTGGGATTTACCGCAAACTGTACGTTGGAACCGCCTGTTTCAACGCCGATTTCGCGCATGATCTTGATGGCAGCATCCCTCATGCGCTGATACTCGATATCGGTTAACGTCTGTGCAGGGGCCACTGTTATGGAATCGCCCGTATGAACACCCATTGGGTCGAGGTTTTCAATCGAGCAGATGATAACAACATTATCAGCCTTGTCGCGCATGACCTCGAGTTCGAATTCCTTCCACCCGATGACTGATTCTTCGAGCATGATCTCGCTTATCATGCTCGCGTCAAGCCCCATTTTTGCCTGAACAGCAAGGTCTTCCGTATTGTATGCGACACCGCCGCCTATGCCACCCAGTGTAAACGACGGCCTGATGATTATCGGAAATCCGATTTCGGCGGCGACGCTGAATACCTCATCCATATTCCTTGCAAAGCCGCTTCTGGGAACTCTGAGACCGATATTTCTCATGGCGTCGCGGAATTTTTCCCTGTCCTCGGCTTTGTGGATAACATCGATTGAGGCGCCTATCATCTCTACGCCGAATTTTTCCAGCACACCCATCTCAGCCACTTCAACGGCGGTGTTGAGGCCGGTCTGGCCGCCTAAAGTCGGGAGCAGGGCATCGGGCCTTTCCTTTTCTATTATCTTTGCAACCGCCTCGGCTGTTACGGGTTCGACATATGTCCTGTCCGACATGTCGGGGTCTGTCATGATTGTAGCGGGGTTGGAGTTTATGAGGATTACCTCGTATCCTTCCTCCCTGAGCGCCTTGCATGCCTGAGAGCCCGAATAGTCGAATTCACAGGCCTGGCTTATTACTATCGGCCCGGCGCCTATGATGAGGATTTTCTTTATATCCGTGCGTCTGGGCATCTATTTATCCTCCATGAGCGCAATGAAATCCCTGAAAAGATAGTCTGCGTCAAAGGGTCCTGGAGCTGCCTCGGGATGGTACTGCACGCTGAAGGCCTTCTTTTTGGGGTATGCAAGGCCTTCGAGTGAATTATCGTTAAGGTTCACATGCGTGACAACTGCATCATCAGGCAGGGTCTCAGCGACAACGACAAAACCGTGGTTCTGTGAGGTGATTTCAACGCGGCCGGTGCGGAGGTTCTTGACAGGCTGGTTAACACCGTGATGGCCGAACTTGAGTTTTGAGGTTCTGCCTCCCGCCGCAATGCCCATGAGCTGGTGTCCAAGGCATATACCGAATACAGGCAGCCTTCCAAGGAGATTTCTTACCGTCTCGATTATGTATTCCAGAGGTTCCGGGTCTCCGGGGCCGTTCGACAGCATGATGCCGTCCGGCTCCCAGTTCAGGATGTCCGAAGAGGAGGTTGTGGAAGGAACCACGATAACCTGGCAGTCGTGCCTTTCAAGATGCCTGAGGATATTGTATTTTACCCCGCAGTCCAGAACGACCACGCGCTTTTTGTTGCCCCTTGAGCCAGCTTCGGATACAGGCTTTTTACCGCCTTCGTTCCACAGGTATGCCTCTTTGCCTGTTACATGCCGGACCATGTCCTGCCCGACAAGACCCGGATATGAGCGGAGCCTTTCGAACAGCCCGTCCGTATCGTGGATTTCAGTAGAAATGACACCTTTCATGGCGCCGGCCGTGCGAAGCTTTTTTGTTATAGCCCTTATATCGACGTCGTCCAGCCCGGGTTTGCCGTGTTCCTCGAGGAAGCTTTTGAGGGTCTTCTCAGAACGGAAATTGCTCGGGTGATTTTCATATTCCCGGACTGCGAATCCTTCCATGTGAATCGCGTCCGATTCCATATCATCGCGGTTTATTCCGTAATTGCCGATCAACGGATAGGTCATGACAAGGATCTGCCCCTTGTATGAAGGGTCGGTGAGGACTTCCTGATATCCTGTCATGCCGGTGTTGAAGACGACTTCTCCGAATACCTCACCACTGCCTGCAAAGGCATATCCATTGTATACGCTGCCATCCTCGAGCATGAGCAGGGCCGGCGGGTCAGTCCTGAAGAGAGGCAAATTTTCCTCCTCAATAAAATCCGCGGAAGGGATTTTTGAGATTTCTGTTTAATCGGGCGGCGTACCTTTTGTCAACAATATTAAGCTGTTTTTTTGATACAAATTTCGTATCAGTTTCATTATGATTTGTTTATGATCTGCTTGCCCACAGAGCTTTGACTAATTTGGGCAAATCTTTAAGTCCGTCTGAAAGCCTTTGAAGATACAGTAAAGGAAGTCTTCCCGGTTTTTCATCCCTGTATCGCTTTTTCATATATGCCGGAGGAGGAAATACGCTTTCAAAAACAAACTGAAGTTTTTCTTTGAAGGGAAGCTGCCTGATTATGTAAAGCAATTTGGCGGATGAGGTCTTCAAGGGCTGAGACCTGAGCTTGATTATAAATAAGTTCTGATTTGAAACGGTGCGGACTTTTAATGGCAGGGCTGCGCCGAAAAGCTCTTCGGTCATATCTGATGCTAGAAAAAGGATTTCGCCAAGCCCCAGTTCATCAAAGACGTGCCACAACTCATCCCAGTCGATAAGGTCTTTCCATTTCTGTGCCATGAAGTATGTTTCATGAAAATGGAACAGACCTGAAGCGGCGATATCATGGGAGAAGTATATATGCAGTATCTGATGTGCAAAAGAGGCCGTATGTGAAAGCATGTAAAGGCCCGAAACATCTTTGAATGTTCCGTCATCCTCTATCGGCATCAGATGTTCAAAGAACCAGCTTTCAAGATCAAACCCTTTCTTTTGATTCAGGTTGACGAGTCTCCAGTGAAGTTCAATGACCTGGCCTTTTGCGCCCTTCTTAAGGCTCAGGTGCTTATCCTCGATAAGGGTTGAAGAAACAGGCCTCAGATGAGTAATGGATTCAATGAAAATGCTGTATCCGGCTTCCTTCAGCATGGCATAGGCCTGATCCAGCAACTCTTGTCTGACAAGCAGGTCGGTGTCGCACATGTTCCTTAAAGAGATGTCTTCATAGAGCGTAAGTGCAAGAGCGCTTCCCTTGAGCATTATTACTGGTTGAAATTCCGGCAGGACGGCAGGAAACACGTTTCCGGAAAGCTCTTTGAACCTCATCTCATTTGTATATTTTATTCGCAGTCTCATGGAGCTGAATTTAAGCCATGACTCTAGGGGTATAATGTCAATCAGCGGTTTAAGCGCTGGTTTTTTGCTGTTTATCAGTGCCGCAACGCCTTCTTCCAGTACAAGCCTTTCAAACAACTGCCAGTCATCAGTTGAATATTCTTTCCAGACGACTTCTGCACACCTGCCTGAAAGACATCTGCAGATATCGAGATAAATCTTCAAAAGATTATCTGTATTGCCGTAGCGCCTTTTCAGGGCGTCAATCGGTATGGTCGTATTCTTTTGTCTGTTCATTCCATGACCTGGCATACATGCCGCCTTTTCTGATCAGTTCCTCATGCGTTCCGGATTCGATAATGACGCCCTTGTCCATGACGTGAATGATATCCGCCTGCATGGCCGTGGTGAACCTGTGAGTTATTATGAGTGAGGTCTTGCCCCGGGCAAGGTCTTTGAATTTTCTGATCCAGTCGTTTTCGGCCCATGAGTCCATCGAACTTGTCGGCTCGTCGAGCATCAGTATGGTCGAGTTTCTCAGAAACGCCCTGGCCAGGGCTATTCTCTGCCATTCTCCCATGCTCAGGTCAGAACCACCGAACCATTTGCCAAGGACGGTTTCATAGCCTTGAGGCAATCTGGATATGGGCGCGTCCGCACCGGATGATACGGCTGCCTTTTTCACATCGTCAATGCCGGGAGAAGACTCGATGCTTCCATATGCAATATTGTCGAAAGCGCTTGCATTGAAGTGGACCGGTTCCTGAAAGAGCATGCTAATCCTGCCGCGGTGCCTTTTCAGGTCCATCTCCTTAACATCGATGCCGTCTAATAGCACATGGCCGTTTTCAGGGTCATAGAACCTGCATATGAGTCTGGTGAGTGTGCTCTTGCCCGCGCCGTTCGGCCCCACGATGGCGGTTGTCCTGCCGGCAGGTATCTTGAGGCTGAAATCCCTTATCACATCATTGGCGCCGCATGGATATCTGAAGGTGACGCCCTCGAAAATGATGCCGTCTCCCAGTGACGGTGCGGCGTCAACGGGGTTCGCTGGATTCTTGACTGCAGGCTCAATGCTGAAGAACAGGAAGAGGTCGTCAACGAACATGCTGTTCCTGTATATAGATCCGACATTACCCAGCACGTTTCTCATCAGGCCCTGCCCCTGGTTGAAAGCCTGATAGAGCATTGCGACTTCTCCCAGGCTGGCCTTTCCATGTACAGCCCTTAAAAGTATCCATACGATTGCAATCCCTATTACTGCCATGCCGAAGAGCTGTGCTGCGAATTCGGCAATGGCCTGCTCTTTCGTAAGGGCAATTTTTTCTTTTCTCAAGACAGCCCTCAAATCCTGATAGCTTTTTCTGAAGATGTCACCCAGGCCGTAAAGTCTTATCTCCTGTGCGGCATTTCTGTGAGTAATCATATGATCGTAATAACCCGCCATCCTGGAATCGGGTGTTCTCATTATTCTCCAGCTGTTCATCTTCCTCGAGTAGTAGCCCATTATGAACAGGGCCGGGATTGTTCCCAGGAGCAGGAGGACGGGCAGGATAAGTCCGAAGGAAAAAAGTATGCCTGCCATTGCAAAAAGGGTGATGCAGCTCTGTGCAAGCATGCCCAGATTGTCAAGCAGTGTCTGTGGCATGTTCTTGGCATCGATCTGCGCCCTGTAGAGCTTGTCGAACGATTCAGGGGATTCGAAAAAAGCCATGTCCATTTCGAGGGCCTTTTCATGGATCCTGTTTGTCATGGTGTCCTGTATGATTTCCGACTGTTTTATTTTTACAAGTTTCTGGGCAAAACCGGCAATACTGTTCGCAAGATAAATGACAACATACAGAAGAGCCAGAGATATTGTTTTCGAGGCGTCTGTTCCTCCTCCTGAAACTGTTACAGTCAGGCTGTTTATGAAGGCTTTTGTAAGATACACCGTAGCAACCGGAAGAATGCCCTGAACGATAAGGAGGCAAACCCACAGTACTGTCCATTTCCTGGCAATGTTCCATACAAGGCCGATTGCCTTGAAAAGGTTCCTTGTCAGTAAACTTATATTTTCCCAGATCTCTTTCGGGCTTTTAAATATCTTTTCGTCCACGATAAAAACTATCTCATTACAATCGATTTGATACAACCTGTTTTTAAGGTTATGATTGTCACACCTTTGCCATCAGGAAATAATTTTTGTATAAAGACAAGGCTGATAAAATATGAGAAAAATTATGAAGAGCAAACCATGGAAAAAACCCGAACTGATCGTCCTGGTGAGATACCAGGCTGAAGAAGTTGTGTTGAGCGGTTGCAAAGGCGCCGGTCTGGCAAACAACAGTTTCTTGTCTCACCATGACCTCTGCCATTCGGATGCACCGGCCTGCACCACGCAGTGCAGTTCTCTGGTTCACAGTTGAGATTTCAGAATGCAATATTTTCATAATAAGTAAACTATTTGGAGCTAATGAAATATGGATGAAAAAACAGGAAAGAAAAAGGATTGGATAAGGCCGGATTTAGTCGTACTTGTACGGAACATGCCTGAGGAGGCTGTTTTGACCGGATGCAAAAACGGACCGATATATACCGTTTCGGCTAATGACTACTGGGGAGGCTGTTATGCGGTCCCTGGATATAATCCCTGTCCGAATACATGCAATGCCCTGCAGGCATCCTGACCGCTGTCACGAGGATGTCTGGAGATAAAAAATGACCATACGTAATTAAAGAAGATGAAGGTTCAGGCGACTCAGTCCTGCCATGAAAGATGGTCTTCCGATTATGTATTTATAGGCGGAGAACTTCATTTATCCAATCTGGGCCAGCTCGAACTTCTTAAAGGAATGATGGAACGCGGGGTTCCTTTGCGTACTATGGTGCGAGGGTTCAGCATGCATCCCTTCATTCATGACGGTGATATTCTCACCATTTCACCTGTTAAAGGAAAAAAACTTTCACCCGGCGATGTGGTCGCTTTCGTGCAGCCTGAATCGGGAAGGCTTGCCGTCCATCGTGTCATTTTGAGGACCCGTTCCGGTTTTCTGATCCGCGGGGACAACTGTCCTCATGCTGACGGAACCGTAATACCGGAAAATATACTCGGGTATGTGACGTGCATTGAACGCTGTGGCCGGAATATTCATTTCGGCCTTGGCTTCTCGGGTAAATTGATATCTGCATTGAGCAGAGGCGATCATCTGGTGTGGATGAAGCGGCTTTTCTTTCTGCCTCGCCGTATTGCAGGACGGATGCTGATGTTCATGCAGGGGTTTTTGTTCTATCGCAGGTTTGGAAAGAAGCTGTCGCGGCAAATCGTAATTGATGAGGCATGTGAAAGCGATATTAAAGAAGTACATAAACGATTCAATCCTCACGGCTTGTATAAAAAGCAACCGGACAATCCCAATGTGATAAACTGGGTCGCCAGGCACTCGGGAAAAGTGGTCGGTTTTATTCAACTGGTATACCATCCCGAAGAACATTTTCCTTGGGTCGGTTACTGGCTGTTCTCACTTCATGTGTGGAGCTTATACCGCGGAAGAGGCATTGGCGGGAAACTTTCGAGGCAGGTTGTTGAAAAAGCTGAGGAACTCGGGGCGAAAGAGCTCAATCTTGTTGTATATGAGGATAACAGACGCGCCATGAATTTATATAGTAAGCTTGGTTTTACCCATACCGAGATTGCAGGTCTTGAGCCTATGCTTTCTTCTGAAAAGCATAATACCGGGCGCAGAAGAATAGTCATGCGAAAAAATCTTAAGTGACAGGTCTCAGGTTGGGTTTCACACCTTAAGGTGCTAAGCCCAGCCTGCAGGCTGTTTGTTCTTTGATTGCCTTTGCGCGCGAATGAGCGACTTCGCAGAAATAAGGTGTTGTCCCGTCAAGTTCTCCTGTCTCCAGATACGCATGCGCGGGGCACCACAGGCACAGATTTACAAGTGCGCACTTACGGCAGGTGTCTAAAAATTCTTTTTTCTGAGAACGCATGTCCCTTACTTTTGGAACAAAATTTATCCAGGCGTCTTCAAGCGTTCCTTTACGCAAATCGTATGTTGTTTCTTCTGCCCAAAGAGACGAGCATAGGCGGAACCTGCCGTCATAGCTCACATTGAAGCTTCCATTGCCGGCCCCGCAGTGGAACAGGTGGTTGCAGCCTATATGATTGAACTCATCATTTATGAGGGTATCACAATTTTTAATCATGGCATTGATCCGGTTTTCATCAGATTTTTCCAGCAGCACTATCTGTTCGGGAGAAAGCCGTTCTGAGCGTATTTCCTCGTTTCTCTCCCGGTTGCGGTCAAATCTCAGATGAAGCTGCGGGTCGAACCTGAAAAAGTCTTTTGTACGTTCACGGCAGAACTCCGCTATCTGCTGCTGTTCGTGAAGATTCGACCGGATTGCCATGGCTTTCAAGCGTATCCGAACACCGTTTTCGATAAGCATATAAAGGCCGTTTATGAATTTTTCAAATGATCCGGGACGTCTGGTTACGCGTTCATAGGTTTCTTTTGTCACGCCGTATACGGTGACTTCGATGTCCCGCGGCGGGTATTTTTTAAATAGCCTGATATGCTCTTCATTTATCAAGGTGGCATTTGTAAATACTGAAACCAGCAGACCCTTTCGTTTGAGCATCAGATAAATATCTAAAAAATCTGGTCTCAGGAGAGGTTCTCCACCTGTAATAAGACACCATACAGAACCCATTTTAATGGCCTGTGAGGCTATACTATCGATTTCTTCAAAATTCAGCTCTTTTACAGATGCTTCTTTATCACCTGCTGGAAGGTTTATATAGCAGTGGCGGCAGTCCATAT
>CAYNVT010000053.1:0-25033 GCA_964400685.1 uncultured Bacteriovoracaceae bacterium
CAGGGAAGGCAGATTCGAGGCGGCCGACAAATCGACCATCTTTCTGGATGAAATCGGAGAGGTCCCTCAGCCGGTGCAGGTCAAGCTTCTGCGCATACTTCAGGAAGGCCAGTTTGAAAGGCTGGGCAGCAACAAAACCATCACCGTCGATGTCAGGATAATCGCCGCGACGAACAGAAAAATCGAGGAAATGGTCAGGGACGGCCGCTTCAGGGAAGACCTTTACTGGCGTCTCAATGTCATAACGATAAACCTTCCGCCGTTAAGGGAAAGGAAGGAAGATATCCCGGCGCTCGTCCACCATTTCCTCTCGCGTTATGCGATGAAGAACGGCAAAACCGTAAGCGGCATCGAGTCAAGGGCAATGGACATACTCATGGAATACGCCTGGCCCGGCAACGTACGCGAGCTTGAAAACATTGTCGAGCGCAGTGTGGTGCTCGACAGGGACTGCGTGCTGGGAGAGGACGACCTGCCTCGCAATATGGCCTCAGCCGGCATTTCGCAGACAAAGGAGATGCTCACATTCACGGTCGGCACCCCGCTGGAAGAGGTCGAGCGCCAGCTCATGGAAGAAACGCTCAAGTATACGAAGGGCGATAAGGCCATGGCCTCGCGCCTGCTCGGTGTGTCAACGAGGACTTTGTACAGGAAGTTTGATAAAACCGAGGATGAATAGTAGTTCCGATATGCATTCAAGCGCTACCGTCGTCGACCGCGTCGGAATGCTCATGAAAGCTAATAAGCTGTTAAGGTGATGAGCTTCAAATCTTCTTTTAGCATTTGCTTAACAGCTTAATAGCTCAACAGCTGTTTATTCTGCCTGCGTCGCTTTCTCTTCACCTTCGGCTTGAGGAGCGAAACAGGGTGCACGAGATCCCATTTTCTTCCTTGCCTCCTCGGTTTCATCTTGAATGCATAACGGAATCTTTATATTTGTATTGTCATTCCGAACGAATGTGAGGATTCTTTCTTTTCTGATGTTCTACTGAGCCATATTTTATCAACTGAAAATGTTGTTTGTTTAATCACATTTTTCAAGAATAAAGGCCAAGCAACTTTTGTTCCTTTTCTTGTTTTATGCTATAAACCAAAAATAAGTGGAAATGTCTTCCATCTATAGGGGGTGATATGACAGAATGTTTTCCACGTATTACACTGTTAAATGCCTTGGAGATAATCGAGCGCACAAATGGAATCTGAAGACCCAAAACTTAATCTCAAAAATGCTTTAGATAACTGGGCAAAGATAAACAAAAAGAATGCTGAAATTGGATTCACTGAAGGTCTGTTTACAGGAGCGCTTGTCTCAAGCTCAATTATTGATAAATTTTCAACATGGTTATTAGCTGGAACAGGAGGAACTGCTGCACTCATGATAGCTAATTTAGACAAATTATCCCCTGTTCTTGGAGGAGAGACTTTTAGGCAATCAATATATCTTCTGGTGGTATCTGCTCTATTTGGGTTTCTCGCTAAATATAAATCCATACATTGCCAAATAATGCTTTCAACTGGCGAGGAAATTAAAAAAAGAGTTTTGCCTGTGATAGAAAAGCATGGCGAAGATAAAGAAAAGATTAAAGATATGGCGCAAAAGCATGATATTGAAGTAGATACTGAAATGGATCTTGAATATGTTCTTAAAGAATATTGCAGGGCTTTCCCGAAAATAATGCACTATTGGTTGCGAAAACAGTTTACGCAAGGACTTAATGATCGTTTGGCCCCGAGTCGAAAAGCCTCAAATGGCTTATTTTGGCAAGGAAATTATACCATGCTACAGTTCTTTACGTTTTTGGGGTTTGTGCTTGTGTCAGTGCAAAAAATAAACTGCATTTAACAATTAAATCAGGCCGACGCCAGAAACGGCGCGGCTTATTAAACCAAGGCATCAGGCCTTGAAATGAGACAAATAAATCGATTTGTAATGGATCAAGGCAAGGCACCATTCCTTCAAACATTAGAAATATTTTTTCTGTTTAAAAACAGGGAATTTGTTTATAACGTATTTAATTGTTAGCGACAAAATAAACATGGAGAAAGGCGGCTAAGAAAACACTGAAAACAATCAATAAAATTTTAATGAGTCTTTCAGTTGTTCTGCCACTATTGACTGGATTCAGCAGCATGGCTGCCGGAAGGTCACCGATGACTGATATAGCTATAAAAGGATATGACACAGTTGCATATTTTAATGCCGGTAAAGCAATAAAAGGCATCGAGTCAATTTCATTTCAGTGGCATGACATGACCTGGTATTTTTTATCCAGAGAGAATATGGAACTCTTTATGTCCAACCCTGAGAAATATGCTCCACAATATGACGGTTATTGTGCATGGGCCATGACTGAGTCACGTAAAGCCCCTACCGATCCTGAAGTATGGAAAATTATTAACGGAAAACTTTACTTGAATTGCAGCGAAATTGCCTATGAAAAATGGGGCAGGGATATTCCAGGCAACATCAAGAAAGCAGATAGGAATTGGTTAAATTTTTCCAAATAATTAAATCAGAAAAATTCCAACCTATTGTATTGTTTTTACCTTCAGCCCTGCAGGAGTTGCAGGAGGCGTCGTGTCCTGTTGTCCGGGAACAATGCCGCCGTTAAAGGTATTGCTCAATACAAGGCCGTCAACCCAGAACTTCTGCGGATGCGGTACGCCATTGTGATAATAGGGCGCAATCATGAACTGGTTGAATTTCATGTCGGCATTTGCCCCTGTGCGCAGTATCACGTTTTCCTGATTGATAATCAGCTGATTGTTAAGCCAGTATTTTACATAACCGTCAGCCTGGGCCTTGCCGTTTAAAATGCTGTTCATCTTGAACTGGGCTTCAACCAGATACCATTTGCCGTTTTCAATAGTCTGAGTTGCACTGAGCCAGCCCTTTCCGTTCATCCATCTGCCGCCTGAATAATAAGCCGAACAGTAATTGTATTTATCAGGGCCACAGCCGTTTCCCCCTGCTATCGCCCTGATTTCTGTAATCGCGCTCAGATCCTGGTTGACTCTTGAGGTATCGATATTCATGCCGTCCTGTATTACCAGATGGGGCTTGCCGTTATTGACTTCGATATAGCAGGTCAGGTTGGTATAGGCCGGACCGCTGTAGGCAGACTGTTTTGTTGTAAGGATGTAAAATTCATGAGGGCCGTAGGTCTGACCGGTCCATGTCCAGTTATCGCTATATTTGACATAATAGCGGACAAACAGGGTGTCGGTAGGCGCGATTGCGTGCCTCAAGGCGCCAAGCCCTGTCTGTGAGCCTGTTGATGGAAAATTGAACTCAAGGACATTGCTGTTGATGTCACTGTCATTGACCACGGTATGGCCTGATACTCCATCATACCAGCCCCTTAAAGAAAAGCTGGCATTATTGAAATCTTCGCTAACAAAAACCTCTGCATATAAAGAGGCAGACATCAGGAAAAAAATGCAGATCAATCCAATGCCTGTTTTTAATGTAAATATTATCTTTCTGGTTTTCAATGGGTTTCTCCTTAAATATTATTCACAATATAATATGCAAAGTTTCAGCCTGAATTTGCAATATCAATCGCACCAACCCCAAATTATAATTATATCGGTCGGTTAGGAAGATTTACCATACCAGCAGCAAACACAAGGAGAATTTGAAAGCAGACTGAATATGTTACAGTGATAACAACTTTGAAACTTGAGAAGTAATCCCCCTGCAATTATCAGCATAATGGAAAATGTAGAGATGCTACTCCTTTGACAGGAATTGCAGGAAGCCTCTTCATGAGAGCCGGGGAAATGAAAAAACGTGACGTCGGAGCCTGCTTGAGGTACCATTACAGGGAACAGCAGATAGTCGAATAATAATTTCAGGAAAGGAAACGGATATGGCAGAAAAGAAGGTTGTATGGATAACCGGTGCCTCTTCCGGCATCGGCGAGGCGCTGGCCCGGGAATATAATGCCAGGGGCGCTTTTGTCGTCTTGTCCGCAAGAAGGGAAGAGGTTTTGAATAAGGTCAGAAGCGAATTGAAGCATCCGGATAATGCCATGGTGCTCCCTTTGGATATCACACAGTTTGATGCCGTTGATGAAAAGGTCTCAGAGGTTATGGCCAGGTGCGGCAGGATAGACGTTCTTATCAACAATGCAGGCATCGACTATAAAGACTGGGTGAAGAACACGCCGCTTACGATATACAGGCAGGTGCTGGAAGTCAATTTTTTCGGGAATATAGCCATCACGCTTAAAGTGTTGCCTCTGATGGAAGAAAAGGGAACGGGGCATATCGTTTGCGTGAGTAGCGTAAACGGAGTGCTGAGCGACAAATGCAGTTCCGCCTATTCGGCGGCCAAGCACGGGCTGCACGGGTTTTATGATGCCCTTCGCGCGGAAAGCCCGGAGGGTATAGCGGTTTCCATGATCACACCGGGATTCATCCGCACCAATATCACGGTCAACAGTCTGAATGGAAAAGGCTCAATTTACGGGAAGCATTCAGATGCATGCCTTAAAGGCATGCCGCCGGAAAAGATGGCGAAATATGTGGTGAAACGCCTGGAAAAGAAATCGCCGCTTATTTATGTGGGAGGATTTCCCGAGCGTCTTGCCATATTGATCCATGACTGGTGTCCGACATGCTTTTACAAACTGGCGCGCAGGCTGGAGCCGGAGTACTGCAACAACAACTGATATATGGATTCAATTCCCTTTTTTTAAATGAAGAGTATATTAAAGAAAGCAGAAGAAAGGAGATCTGAATATGGATATCAGCGGAAAAGATGAAACATTGACAGGAACAAAGCAGTCCAGACGGAAATTCCTCACCCTTGCCGGTAAAGTAATGGCCTTCCTTGCGGCGATGCCTTTACTGAACATTACAGGACGTAAAGCCATAGCTTCAGGTGTGCAAGCAAGTGGGCTTGAACCCGCCATTTCAGTGAAAAACGGGAATTATACGCTCCTTAAAAACGGTTTTATCGTTGACGGAACCGGCAAAAAGGGCTTTCAGGGTAACCTGCTTATCGATGGCGACAAGATAGAGAAAATATCGGAGCAGGAAATAAATGCTGAAGGCAAGGTTGTTGACTGCACAGGATTGACCGTGATGCCGGGCATCATCGATGCGCATTCCCATATGGACTGGTATCTGCCGATCAAAGGCCATGATGAACTCA
This sequence comes from uncultured Bacteriovoracaceae bacterium, assembly GCA_964400685.1. Classification (GTDB taxonomy): domain Bacteria; phylum Desulfobacterota; class Desulfomonilia; order UBA1062; family UBA1062; genus DATCTV01. Next base: position 5,162 of record CAYNVT010000053.1, read on the forward strand.
AGCTTCCATTCACGGCCCAGGGGATCACCACTTTTATGGCCGGGCAGTGCGGATTCGCAATTGCCGGGTATCGTGAAAACTCTCCTTATATGGGCAAGATCGGAAACAGCCTGTTTCCGATGGACCTCATCCATATCCAGTGGGACACCATGCAGGAATATTTCGATTATCTTAAGAAGAACGGCATGACCCACAACATGATGAGCCTTGTCGGGCAAGGCACCACCAGGACTTCAATCCGCGGATTTGACGCATCACCCATTACCAAGGACGAAATGAAGGAGATGCTCGGCCTGCTTGAGGACGCCATGGACCAGGGAGCTTCCGGCGTCTCATTCGGTCTGCAGTATGAGCCGGGAATATTCACTCAGGGTGACGAACTGCGTCAGATCGCCAGGCTCGTCAAAAAGAAGGACAAGCTGATGACGGTTCATCTGAGGGCATACTCTGCGCTTGCTCCGGGATATCCCATGAGCACGCCGAAAATCCTTCTGGATTATGTCATGCCTTTTGACGGATATGAGCCGCACAATCTGATGGCCATAGACGAACTGCTCGATGTCGCCAGGGAGACCGGTGTCCGCCTGCAGATATCCCACCTGATATTTGTTGGAGTTAGGACATTCAAGACATGCGATGAAGCGCTCAGCCGTATTGACAAGGCGATAAAAGAAGGTGTGGACGTAAAGTTCGACACCTACTCGTATCATTGCGGCCAGTCGATACTCGGCTCCATTTTCCCTGCATGGTTCCTTGCGCAGGCGCCTGCTGCCTATTCCGACAAAAACATGCTTAAAAAACTCAAAAGCGAGTTCGGACTGGCCCAGCGTTTTCTGGGCTTCGGCGTTAATGACATCCAGATTACCTATGCGAACAACCCCGAATTAAATGAGTTCAACGGCATGTTCCTCTCAGAGATAGCGAAGAAAAGGGGAATGGACTGGTTTGACGCAACCATGGATATAGCCAGAAAAACCAATGTATCCGCTGCGGTGCTCAATCACAGGTATTCCGATCTATCGGTTGTCGAGAACCTGATGAGGCATCCGGCCTCACTGTTCATGACCGACGCCCTGCCTGAAGAGCACGGGGTGCAGAATCCGGCTGCCTACGGGAATTTCCCGCGGTTCTTCCAGCTTGCCAGGGAGAAAAAGATAATTTCTCTTGAAGAGGCTGTCTTCAAGATGACAGGGGCTACCGCCCAGCGCTACAAGGTAAAGGACAGAGGGTTCCTGAAAGATGGGCTGGCGGCGGACATCACGGTTATCGACTTCAAAAACATAAAGGACAACAATACTGTGACGGAAACCAGCAATAAACCCACCGGAGTGGAGGCGGTATTCATCAACGGCATACAGGTGGCAGACAAAGGCAAAGCGGACGGTTCGATAATGGTTGGTAAAGTTCTGGTATAAAAGCTTTTTCGAAATGATCAGGCCGGGCTTCACAGTGTGAGCCCGGCCTGTGAACTGAATAATTTTGCTGGTGAGATTAAACATCACTTCCTTGAAATCACAGGTGTTCATCCCTAATATTCTAAATAAAGATTAAATAATCGGGGGAAGTTAATGGACGCCAACAGACTCACTGAAAAATCGCAGGAAGCCTTCGCCGAGGCCCAGAATATCGCCGTAAAACTCGGCCACGTGGAGATTGATATCGAGCACATGCTGCTGGCACTCATCACGCAGCAGGACGGGCTTATACCCAGGCTGTTCGTAAAGATGGACGTGCCCATGGAGCCTTTCAAGGCAGAGGTTGAGAAAGAGCTTAACAAGAGGCCCAAGGTTTCGGGCCCCGGAGCTGAAGCGGGAAAGGTATACATCACGCAGCGGCTGAACAGACTGCTGGTCAAGGCCGAAGAGGAGGCAAAAAGGCTCAAGGACGAATATGTCTCTGTTGAGCATATCCTTATGGCCATGCTTGACGAGGGCAAATCACACCCTGCCGGGAAAATGCTGGCACAGTTCAATATAACGAAGGAGAGGCTCCTGGCCGCGCTCACGGCCATCCGCGGGAACCAGCGTGTCACAAGCCAGAATCCCGAGACAGCATACGAAGCACTTGAAAAATACGGGGTCGACCTGGTCAAGCAGGCGAGCCTGGGCAAGCTCGACCCGGTGATCGGGCGCGACGCAGAGATCAGGCGTGTCATCAGGATACTTTCCCGCAAGACCAAGAATAACCCGGTTCTCATAGGCGAACCCGGTGTCGGAAAAACCGCAATTATAGAAGGTCTTGCCCAGCGCATTGTTAAAGGCGACGTGCCCGAGGGGCTGAAAGACAAGACGGTCTTTGCGCTCGATCTGGGTTCGCTAGTTGCAGGGGCTAAATTCAGGGGCGAATTCGAGGAAAGACTTAAGGCAGTGCTTTCAGAGATCAAATCAAGTGATGGAAGGATAATTCTCTTCATAGACGAGCTTCACAACATCGTGGGTGCAGGCCGTGCTGAAGGCTCGATGGATGCCGGCAACATGCTGAAACCGATGCTCGCAAGAGGCGAACTCCACTGCATAGGCGCAACTACGCTGGATGAGTACAGGAAGCATATAGAAAAGGATGCCGCGCTCGAACGCCGCTTCCAGCCGGTCATGGTCGATCCTCCGACCGTCGAGGATACGGTATCGATTTTAAGGGGCCTTAAAGAGCGTTTCGAGGTTCATCACGGTGTGAAGATTCAGGATAGCGCGCTTGTTTCGGCCGCGGTACTTTCCAACCGGTATATTTCCGACCGGTTTCTTCCTGACAAGGCGATAGATCTGGTTGACGAGGCATGTGCAATGATACGCACCGAGATCGACTCCATGCCCGCCGAACTTGATGAAGTGACGCGCAAGGTCATGCAGCTGGAAATCGAAGAAGCGGCGCTCAAGAAGGAGACCGACAAGGCGAGTCAGGCCAGGCTTTCCGAACTCAGGAAAGAACTTGCAGACTTGAAAGATCAGACCTCTACAATGAAAGCCAAATGGGAAGAGGAGAAAAAATCAATCCAGTCGCTGCGCGGGATAAGGGAAGAGATCGAGCAGACCAGGCTCGAAATCGAAAAAGCCGAGCGCGACTATGACCTCAATAAGGCAGCCGAACTAAAGCACGGAAAACTGCCGCAACTCCTGCAGAAGCTTCATGATGCTGAAGAAAAAGAAGACACCACCATGCTTAGCGAAAGCGTGAGCGAAGACATCATCGCCGAGATCGTCTCGAAATGGACCGGCATACCGGTAACAAGGCTCGTCGAGGGCGAGCGTGAAAAGCTCCTCAGGCTCGATTCCATTCTTCACGAACGTGTGATAGGCCAGGACGAGGCCGTACAGGCGGTAGCGGATGCTGTCATAAGGGCGCGTGCAGGCATAAAGGACCCGAAAAGGCCTATCGGCTCGTTCATATTCCTGGGGCCTACCGGCGTGGGAAAGACCGAACTGGCAAAGACGCTTGCGAACGCTTTATTCGACACCGAAGAAAACATGGTGCGTATAGACATGAGCGAGTATATGGAAAAGTACGCGGTCTCCAGGCTCATAGGCTCGCCCCCGGGCTATGTGGGCTATGAAGAGGGCGGCCAGCTTACGGAAGCGGTGCGAAGGAAGCCCTATTCGGTCGTGCTCTTCGACGAGATAGAAAAGGCGCACCCGGATGTCTTCAATGTGCTGCTTCAGATACTGGACGACGGCAGACTCACCGACTCCCACGGACGGACCGTCGATTTCAAGAACACGGTCATAATCATGACAAGCAATATCGGCTCGCAGGATTTGATAGAAGGGCTTGACAAAAACGGCGAGCTTACAGAAAAGGCGCGTAATGCAGTCATGAAAGAACTCAAGCGCAGCTTCAGGCCGGAATTCCTCAACCGTGTCGATGATACCGTGCTGTTCAAGTCGCTGACGCTCGCAGAGATTGAAAAGATTGTGGTGCTTTTGACCGGCGATTTGAAGAAGCGGCTCGAAGACAGGGACATCGCACTCGACCTGACAAAGCCCGCACTCGAATTCATTGCAAAGGAAGGCTTCGACCCTGTTTACGGCGCAAGGCCTTTGAAACGCTTCATACAGCGCGAACTCGAGACGAAGATAGGCCGATCGATAATAGCGGGCGATGTAATTCCGGGAGGCACCATGCACGTAGACGTGAAGGGCGGCGAGCTTGCCTTCAGGATAGACAACCCGTCGTAAGGAATTCGCCACAGGCACGAACTGTTTCGTTTCCTCGTTCCAAAGCTTCGGCTTTGGAACGAACTGAATTTATGAAGTCCTTGCATCGATTGATTTTATGCATATGTTAGATTAGTTAATGTAGTAATTATTGTTAAAGCTGCAGTTTAAATTTACTGCTATTACCAAGTCGGGATTTTATGATGGGTTAAAAAATGAATCACAAAAATGACAAATTTTTAGAAGAATTAGAAGAAGCAATCAAGCAGTGGGAAGAATCCATCAAATGGATTGCAATGGGGTGGGATTGTATTGAGGAGTACACACATGATCTAAGTTTTCGCGAAGGCCTTGATGAAACAATATTAGAATTGCCATTGAACAATACAATTCCGGATCTATTGCTTCTAAGAATCACTGCGGCCGATAATCTGTTTCGCGAGGTTACTGTTGCCTCGCGTTTATGCGTCTGGCATTGTGATCCACAGTATCGATATTATTCGGATGATCAGATTGAGCTAACATTTAAACATTATGATGAGAAGACTTACTGGTACTACTATCGCTGGCAACCGGATTGTCCATATGCATGGAAGGAAAATGACGGGATAAGTTTTCAAAGAAAAGGATATGGTCTTGATTTTGAAAAGATGACTGTATCTGAGCTTAAAGATGCTGTCAGACGCAATGTGGCACAAATGGAAGAAGAATTGAGAAAGCTGAAATCCCGAATTAAGAGGAGAACGATATGAGATATGCCGGTTTGGCCTTGGCTCTTTTCATCTGTGTGATCATGTCTGCTGGATGCGGCGGACATGGGAAAAAGCCGGAGATAAAGGATGTTTACCCGCTCATAGAGGAATATCTCACAGCCCAGAAGGCAAAAACCTGCAGCGGCGACGTCACTATCGACAGCTTGAGGGTAAACAGGGTGGGCGATTTTTCAAAAGAGTTCGGAGGCTGGCCGGTCTATTCCGATTTCGAGGTGACCTGCCATTCCGATTCGATCACCACTACATGGAAAAGCACAGACGACGGCGAGACAATGACCGCTCTCATCAGGCAGAACGCATCGGGTAAATATGAATGCTTCATTCCGGAAATGTTTCAGCAGGCCCAGGACATGATTAACAATATGGATTTCAACAAAAAGCCATGAGGCTCAAGAATATACATTAAGAATCAGCTTTCCGGCTCGCTGCGCTTCTTGTGCTTTACCTTGCGCGGCAGCTTTCCCTTCTCCGGTTCTATTGCCCCGGCCTTGCGGAAATGGGCGTCCACGGCCAGCAGATTGCGCGCCTTAGGTTTTTTTATACGGACAGACATGGCAGCCTATATTGTTCAATAATTTATTGCAGTCAAGCCCTGCATGAATTTATGAACTCCCTGATTTTCTCTTTGTATTCTCCGGCGTGTGGGGATGATATCGAGCCGATATGCGAGACCCCTTCTATCAGCATCAGCTCTTTAGGCGGCGCCGCTACCTCGAACATCTTTTCGGAATGCGAAAACGGCACTACCTCATCAGAAGTTCCGTGTATGAAGAGCTTGGGCACGCTGCTCAATGGAAGCGTAACAAGGGCGGATATATCTGGCACATCGCATGCGTACATGGGGTAGCCCTCCATGAAAAGGGCACGGAATGAATGAAGGGCGCAGTCGAATACGGCGCCTTTCAGCGCCGGGATTTGAGGCAGAACCCGGCCCAGAGTGAATCCGCCCATGGACTGACCGAACCCGAAAATGTCAGTCCCGAATATCTGCGGGTTTGAGAATATATGGCCGAACACATTGAGCGCATCCTCCTGTATGCCCGCGAGACTCGGGGCACCCGGCGACCTGCCGTAGCCCCTGTAGTCAAAGGTCACAAGGTTAAGGCCCATTTCCAGAAAAAAGAGCGAGCCGAGCGCATGCGATGTCATGTTCTCGGCATTGCCGTGAAGGTGCACGACGGTTGCAGGCGCCCCGGATAATTTTTCGGGGTGAATAAGCCAGCAGTGTATGACTTCATCAATAAAGAACTCATCGGTCTTCAGGCCGTCCTGCGACGGGTGGTAGTAAGGAAAAGGGTCGGGATAAAAACAGTTGCTCTCTGTAATAGTCATAACACAATATTACAGCCTTTTGCGGTCCATCTGCAAGGCCGTAAAGCTATCTTGTCTTGACAGGCTTCAATAATGACGGTCAATGTGGGGTATTGTTCGTTGATTTAATCAGATATCGCGGAGTCCGTTATGAGAGATGCAATAGCTGAAAAGGTTTTCAGGGACATCATCAGACATGTTCCCCTTGCAGGCAAAAACGCTAAGGAACTAAGGGTCAGCTTTGAAAGGCTGTGCATGGAGTATGATTCAGGCCTGGAGCTTGTACAAGAGAAAGTAAGGATCAAGAATTTCGACGCATACTGGGTGTATCCTCCGGGAACACCTGAGGGCCCTGTCATATTATTTTTCCACGGAGGGGCCTTCATTGTCGGTTCGACCATGGATCATATTGAAGTGATCGGGAGGCTTTCAAGGGTTTCCGGCATGCGTGTACTGAGTGTCGACTACAGGCTTGCCCCTGATCATGCGTACCCTCTTCCCGGTATTGACTGCCTTGACGCCTGTATGTGGCTCATTGAGAAGGGAATAAGCCCTGATAAAATATGCCTGGCTGGAGATTCCGCCGGCGGCACGCTTGTTCTGAATACGCTCATAAGCCTCAGGGACAAGGGAGAAAAAACACCTGCCTGCGCATACTGCATGTCTCCGGCAACGGATATGAGCTGCAGCTGTGATTCTATTCAGAGGAACCTCCAGACAGACTGGCTTACACGGGATACCTTCGCTGGAATCAGGATTCTTTATCTTGCAGGAGCAGATCCCGGTCATCCCGGTGTCTCTCCCATCCATGCCGACCTGAAAGGGCTTCCCCCTCTTCTTATTCAGGCGGGTACTGCCGAGATGCTGCTCGATGATTCTGTCAAATTTGCAGACAAAGCTGAAAAAGCAGGTGTTGATGTGAGACTGGAGCTTCTGGACGGGATGTTTCACTGCCCTCAGCTGTTTGCATCAAAACTGCCTCAGGGGCAGGATGCCCTTAAAAGAGCCGGGCGATTCATAAGCCAGGTAATTCATCAAGCGAAGTAAACCGTAGTGCACCTGTCCAGGTTATATAAAACTGATATCCTGTGTGGCTGCCGTGATTACATAGCAGCGTTCGTTATTTGAATCTGCATCCGCCGGAACTACGAAAAATCCTGAACGCTCGGGGTGATAGCCTACAGTAGTTCCTACTAGGACTTCGCCGTCCTTGAACACCACCTTTATCCTGCGGCCTACCGGAGGGTGCTTCGGGTCGAATTCATTCAATTTGACATGCTGTGGATTGCCGGCAAGGTCCTTTACGAAGAACACGGCTTTCATGTTCTTGATATTGATTTCGACCGGCTTCGTCCCGCTCGGGGTATTTGCTACACTGACGTGGAAGATATCCTTCCCCGGAAAGAAGTCGGTTGTCACGCCCTTTATCAATTGACCGTCAACCAGCCTGACTACGACTTTGTTCATTGTCTCCTTCCCTGTAAAAAAACCTGAACATAGTTCCTTGTGCTCTGATTTTTAAAAATATTATATAATTTATCGGCACTATAATGGTTAATCATTAGTGATATCATTACATAAATTAAATAGGCATTACTTTTTTAATAATTGCTTTGAAATGAAACTGATTATTAATGATATCAGCCAGACTGTCCTCAGCGTTCAAATTCAAGCCGCCGTCTCAGGAGTTCTCTCTGTCTCTTGAATATATAGTGTACGATATCCTCTTTTGTTTCGGAATCGAGGTGCAGAAACCGGGCCACTATGGAGTGCTGCTCCTTACCTTCCACTGCAAGTGTTTTAACCCTTATGACCTCTGTAACCACCCTGATATATAAAAGCGGCGACATAGGCAGGGCCATATGAATCTCTATGATATCCATTACATCCAGCGGGGTCTGGGAAATAAACCTTATTCCGGCTGCACTAATGTTGACCTCTTTCGGGGTCGACCGGATCAGATCCTTGAATTCTTCCGTGAGAAACATATAGATAAGAAGGTCCAGTTTTCTGTTCAGCTCCCAGATTTCATAACCAGTCTGAGCATCATGGCTGTATTGTATATCATCCGAGCCTGTCATTCCGTATCTGCCCTTGATGAATGAATTTATTATAAGCTTCTCCGAATGGATCCTTGACATGGCGGACGATATTACGTCTTCGCTCTCATGGACATGTCCCAGCAGGTTCACCTTATAGAAAATCTTATCATTGATTCTGACGTCTTCGCGACGTTCATCGGTAGGTTTTGCCTGGGTTTCAATGCTCAGCCTGATGCCCGTTTTTGTAGTTTCAATGACCTTTGCCAGAATCGAATCCCTGCCGTCCGATACCTTGATCAACTTGTCAGGTTCGATATTGATCGGGATACCGGGTTTGAATATGAAAATATCTTCACCGATGATACTGCTTATCACGCCTTCGATATTCTGGCCTGTAGCGGTATGCGCCGATAATGGCATTCTTATATCCAGGAGCTTGTCAATGTTCATATTAATTTTCTATCGGCAGGTGAACCTTCATATATTAACAAATTTTTCAAAACATTGTTTTTTTCCCTTTATTGTGCAAGGGATGATTCTTGTAATAAAGGGATTCTTGCGCTATTAAAAAGTTTTAAGGAGTAAATTGCCATGAAAGAGAAGTTTGACGAGACCGACTGGCACATAATCGGACTGCTTGCCGCTGACGGCAGAACGACGGCAAAGACCATGTCAAAAAATCTGGGGCTTGCCGAGGCGACTATCAGAAATCGACTTACCAAGCTGGCCAAGTCCAACCAGGTGAGAGTTGCAGGTCTGATCAATCCCGACTCTTTCGAAGACAAGGTCGTGGCGCTTATCGCCCTTGAAGTCAAGGAAGTGGCAAACCTCGATACGATCGGACAGCATATTTCCGAACTTCCGAGTGTTCAGAATGTGGTCATAGCCTCGGGACGCTATGACCTTATCGTCGAGGTTCTTGTCGATTCGAACAAGGGGATCATCAAATTTCTGGAAAACGAGCTTGCCAGGATAAAGGGAGTAGGAAAAACCGAGACATTCCTGATTCTGAAAAGCTTTAACAAATGGATTATCCCGGTTTAGACAGGTTTTTTCAAATACTACATACAAAGGTGCATTCATGAATAAGGAATTTATCGGAATCCGCTGGCACGGCAGAGGCGGACAGGGTGCGATTACGGCGGCAAAGATCGTTGCCGGCGCTGCCTTTGCCTCTGGTTATTCGGGTGTTGTAATGGCTCCCACATTTGGTACCGAGCGCAGAGGCGCCCCCGTACTGACATCTCTGAAGATATCCAGGGAAAAGATTTATGACCTGTCTCCCATTGAGACACCTGATATAGTGGTTGTCCTTGACCATCTGCTCCTTAATGAAGCGGATGTCACAAGCGGACTGAAGACGGGTGGGATTATTGTACTGAACACTCCCAAGCCCCTGGACTCATATTCTTTTGAGGGTTTCAAACTTGCTACAGCCGACATCACGGCCATTTCGGTCGAGGCGGGCCTTCCGCACGGAATGGTGAACACGGGGATAATCGGCTCTCTTGAAAAGGCGGCATCCCTTCTGGGCATGGATGTCCTTATTAAAGGAATCGAAGAGGAGTTCAGAACCAGAAAGCCCCAGAAAAACTCGCTGGCCGCAAAACTGGCCTACGAAAGAACGGTTGTGGGAGGCTAAAATGGGGACCAGGAATTACAGAAGAAAGACTTCTCACAGTGAAAGCGGACCCGGAGACGGAGGAAGGACAGGCTCATGGAGAGTAACCAGACCTGTCCTTAACAGAAACGTATGCATCCCCTGCAAAAGAAACGCGGAGGCCTGCTTCATATGCTGGCTCTTTTGCCCGGACGTGGTGATTTCAAGGACCATCCCGCCCACCATTGACCTGGAGTATTGCAAGGGCTGTGGAATATGCGCCGAAGAATGTCCGACAAAAGCTATAACAATGGTTGATGAGTCGGAATTTACCGGCGAAAAGGACAAGGGGTAGACGCCATGCATATCATTGAAAACGGAAACGTTGCTGCAGCACTCGGCGTCAGGCTCTGCGGGGCGAACGTAATTGCTGCATATCCGATTACTCCTCAGACTCCTGTTACCGAAAAGCTCTCGGAATGGGTGGAAGCAGGTGAAATGAAGGCCGAATACATCCCGGTCGAAAGCGAGCATTCGGCGCTTGCCGTCTGCATAGCCGCCTCATCTGCCGGTGCCAGGTCTTTCACGGCGACAAGCGCAAACGGGCTTCTGTACATGCATGAGCAGGTGCAATGGGCGGCGGGCGCAAGGCTTCCGATTGTCATGTGTGTCGTGAACCGTGCCGTAGGGGCACCATGGAATGTCTGGAACGACCAGCAGGATTCGATATCTCAGCGTGATACAGGCTGGATGCAGATATATGCCAGCGATCATCAGCAGATAATCGATACGGTCATCAAGGCCTATTATCTGGCGGAAAAAACGAGCATCCCTATCATGGTCTGCTATGACGGGTATATACTCTCGCATACCTACATGCCTTTCGAAGTGCCTGATGCGGATAAGGTCAAAGCATTCCTCCCGCCGTTCAAGCCGGACTATGCCCTTGATCCTAATGATCCGGCCAACCTGAACACGGTCACGCTTCCGGATGTCAGGTTGGATGTAAGAGGGGAACTGGCGCACGGATATATGGAGATAAGGTACCTGCTGCAGGAAGAATTGCGGGGAGCCTTGGCCGTGGCGGCTGAGACGGAGATCCGGTTTGCCGAAATCTTCGGCAGGGGAGGCGACCCCTATATAGAGCCTTATCTCTGCGATGATGCCGAGTATGTGGCCGTAGGACTGGGTTCCGTCACATATCAACTCAGGGTGGCTGTTGACGCCTTGAGGGCCGAAGGCATAAAGGTGGGAGTCATGGGTGTGAAATTCTACAGGCCATTCCCTGACGAGGCCATAGCAAATGCATTAAAGGGCAGGAAAGGCGTTATCGTATATGAGAAGGCTCTCAGCTACGGTTATGAAGGCGCGCTTGCATCAGATCTGAAATCCGCCCTTTATGACAACCTTGCCGGGACAGGTTACCTGCCATATGTCCAGAACTATATCCTCGGCATCGGCGGACGAGATATAAAGACCCATGATCTTACGGAAACGCTGAGGGCTGCAACGAAAGGCAGAGTTTCAAAAGAGCCGGTATGGATCGGGCTCAAGCTATAGGAGATTTCACATGCAGGCTAAAACAACGATACTGAGTTTACCTACGGAAGAATTCGTACAACCCGGGACAAGAGCATGCACAGGCTGCGGCCTGGCGATTGCGTACAGGATAGGGCTTAAGGCCCTTGGGAAAGACACGATCCTGGTGGTGCCGCCGAGCTGCCTTACCGTGCTTCAGGGCCTCTTTCCTGTCGCCTCGACAAAGCTCCCCTGCCTTAATGTCACATTCGCTTCTACTGCAGCAGCCTCTTCGGGAATACTGGCGACATTAAGGGCGCTCGGCAAGGATAACGTCAAGGTTGCCGCCTGGGCAGGCGACGGTGGAACAAGCGATATAGGGCTTCAGGCGCTTTCCGGTGCCGCAGAGAGGGGAGAGAATTTCATATACCTCTGCTACGACAACGAAGGATATATGAATACCGGTGTGCAGCGCTCTGGGACTACCCCTTTAGGTGCGATAACGGCCAATACGCCTTTCAAGGGAAAGCTTCAGAACAAAAAGGACGTCCCGGCAATCATGGCCGCACATAACCTCAGCTATGTGGCCGCGTGTTCCGCCGCCTATCCTCTGGACCTTTATGACAAGATCAAAAAATGCATCGATATGCCGGGGACCAAGTATTTTCATATACACATCCCATGCCCGCCGGGATGGGGATTCGATCCGAGGTTCGGGATAAAAATAGGCAGAATGGCAGTTGAAACAGGCTATTACGACCTATATGAGGTGGTGAACGGGGAGTTCAAGCTCACTGCCGCTTCCGAAAAGCTGGTGGAAAAACGTAAACTGACGCCTGTAAGGGATTATTTCAGGGCGCAGTCAAGGTTCAAGACGCTCACGGAAGATCAGATCTCGGATATCCAGCAGGCAATTGATGCCAAATGGGCCGGGTATTATAAAAAGGACGAAGAATAAAAAAACCCGCCATCAGGCGGGTTTTTCTTTATAAAGTAAAATCCCTGATTTATTTCTTATCTTTATTCCGTTTTGCATTCAAGATGACGCCGAGGAGGCAAGGAGGAAGCGACGCAAGCATACTTTGACGTATGCTGAGGAGCATTCCGACACAGCCGACAATGGAAGCGCTTGAATGCGAAACGAAATCAGCAGATGGCCGATTTCAGCGTATCCATATTGAGATTGCCTCCCGACATGATCATGACCACCTTCTTGCCTGCAAGCCGGTCCTTTATCTTGGTTGCCGCCATGATGGAGGCGGCTCCGGCCCCTTCCGCCAGATTGTGCGTTGTATTAAGAGCAAGCATGATGCCTTCAAGGATCTCTTCTTCGCTCAGAAGGATCACATCGTTGATTGTGTCCTTCAGTATTATGTACGGCAGGTTGAATACACTCCTTGACGCAAGCCCGTCCGCAACTGTGTGCGCATCATCCAGTATTATGATCTCGCCCTTTTTCCATGAGCTGTAGAACGAAGGGGCGTTTCGCGCCTCAACGCCGATTATTTCTATGTCGGGCCTGAAGGCCCGGGCCGTTTTCACCAGAGATGCGCAGCCTGCGCCGCCTCCTATCGGACAGATTATCGTGTCGACATCGGGAAGGTCTTCGAGGATTTCGAGGCCCATTGTGGCGAGCCCGTTGAGTATCTCAGGTTCGTTTCCCTGCTGGACGTAATAATAGCCTGCGCTGTCCACAAGCTCTTCACAGTAGGACTGGGCATCGTAAAAGTCTTCGCCGTGCACTATGAGTTCGGCGCCATAGCTTTCAATTGTCCTGTTAATTTCAGGGTTGTTGTTTTCAGGAACGACAACCGTGCATGGCACATGGGAAAACTGGCCGGCCCATGCCATTGCAAGTCCGTGGTTGCCCCTTGTCGCTACGAGAATACCGTTCTCAAGTTCTTCCTTTGACATATGGTGGTAGAAATTGAGTGCCCCTCGTATTTTGAATGATCCGGTCGGATTATGATTTTCATGTTTTATGTAAGCCTCACAGCCTATAAGTCTTGAAAGTTCGGAATAGCAGATAAGGTTAGTCCTGTTAAGGTATCTGTAAATAACGGACCTGGCCATTAAAGCCCTTGTCAGGTTCACCTGTTCACTCAACGCTTCGTACTTTTTTATCATTCAGTCCTCCCTCCCTGATAATGAATCAAAGTCTGTAGCCCGTCTGTCTGGATTTGCCCTTTAAAAGGTTTATTGCAAAACCCAGTACCAAACCTAATATAATAAATCCGCCGCCGATAAGAGTAAATTTTACCCTTTCGGATAGTTTGAGTTCCCTGTTCTCCTTTGCGAGTTCCTCAATCTGCTTTGACTTCAGCTTGTCCGTCTCGGTAAGCTTGTTGTATGACTGCTCGAGATTAAGGTAATCGCTCGAGGCATCCTTAAGCTTCTGGAAGGAGTTTTTTTCCTTTTGAATCTCGAGAGCTGACCTGCTCAGTTTATATTTAAGTTCGCGGTTTTCCTTTTCAAGCGTCTTGTTCGTTTCCTGAAACATCCTCACAGAATCGTTCTGAGAGGCGATCTTTGCATTGAGCTGCTCTATGATAAGACTCCTCGGGGATTCGTTTGTGAGATTAGATACGGATGCCCAGCCCTCTATGCCTTTCGGGGTCACCACCTTTACCCAGTTCCCGGACTGGTCCCTCACCTCAAGGTAGTCATCGGAACTGGCATAACCCGCGGCAGGAGAAGAGTCGCCGGGGTATTTCTTTAATGTAAGAGTTACGCGCTCCTTCACGTAATAGCCTTTGGCTTCGAGCATGCTGCTGGGTATTACGAAAAGGACCGCTGCAATAAATATCAGGATTAAGGTTTTTCTCATTATTGTTTCAGTCCCCTGATTATTTCTTCAAGCTTAGTCCGTGTATCCGATTCGAGACCATCAAGATGTTCTTTCGTATCCGCCTCGAATCTTAAAACAATTACAGGCTGGGTATTTGAAGGCCTTGCCAGCCCCCAGCCTCTTTTATCCTCAAAACGCACGCCGTCGATATCAATGCATGAGGGATATTTTGTCTTTGCATAGCATGTAAACTCTTCGACCGCCTTAAATTTTATTTCATCAGGACAAAGGAAGCGGATTTCAGGGGTATTATGCATCACAGGCAGACTATCGAAAACATCCTGCGCTACGGGTGCATTCGAAAGGACTTCTACAAGCCTCGCTGCAGCATAAATGCCGTCATCAAAGCCGTACCATCTGTCTTTAAAAAATATGTGTCCGCTCATCTCTCCTGCAAGGGCTGCGCCCTCTTCTTTCAACCGCGCCTTCATGAGAGAATGTCCAACCTTTCCCATGATCGGGATTCCTTTTGAGGCCTGAATCCTGTCAAAGAGAACCTTTGAGCACTTCACCTCTCCGATTATCTTTTCGCCGGGCTTTTCCTTAAGTATGGCTTCAGCCAGGACGGCCGTTATCATATCCCCGTAAACAACGTTGCCCGAGGCGTCCACAACGCCTATGCGGTCGGCGTCACCGTCAAGGCCTATGCCTATATCGGCGCCTGTTTCAAGGACCTTACGCCTGAGCATTTCCACGCCTTCGGCTATGGTCGGGTCAGGGTGATGGTTGGGGAAATTGCCGTCAGGTTCAAGGCATATGCCGGTTATATCCATACCCAGCCTTTCAAGTACACTCATGGCGGGTCTTCCCCCTGCTCCGTTGCCCGGGTCGAGTACGATCTTGAGTTTATTGGGACAGGCCCTTATGCGTGAAACGATGTCTTTTATATATTCGGGGATAAGGTCATAAGAGGAGGCAATACCCTTTCCCGTAACCTTTGTCCCCTTTTCGATATAAGCCCTGATCTTCTGAATTTCGCTGCCGTATATGGTTGTCTTTCCAAGGGCTATCTTGAATCCGTTATTGTCAGGCGGGTTGTGCGACCCTGTGATAGCAACGCCGCCGTCAAGGCCAAGCCTGAAAAGTGCGAAATACATAACCGGCGTCGGTACAAGACCGATGTCCATGACATCGATGCCGCTTGCGGTTATGTTGTCGACCATTATTTTCTTGAAGCGCGGTGAACTCAGGCGGGCGTCCATTCCCACCACGATCTTTTTTACGCCGTGATCAGTCCAGTATGCGCCAAGTGCGGTTGCAAGCCTTGATACGAAATCATCATCAAGGTCTTTATCGACGATGCCTCTTATATCATATTCTCTGAACACCTGTGGATTCATCATGCCTCCGAATTCTTACGCCGATGTCTTTTTTAAATAAAGGGGAGATGAGAGTCAATGTCAAATGAAAAGGGTTTTATAAGAGACCTGGCTGATAGCTGATAAGCTGATAAGCAAAACCAAAGGCTATGCAGTAAACAAAACTTGACATTGCGGGGTTTTGCATCTCTTATCCGCTCATGAACGTGTTGCTCATATATCCGCCTGTAGCGAAGCCTTCCGAACCACCGGCAGGCATTGCCAGAATCGCCGGTTTTCTCAAGGATAATGATATCAATGTTAAGACAATCGACGCATCCCTTCACGGTCTTCTTTATCTTATGAACCCGGAAGGCCTCCCGGATGACACCTGGACGTCAAGGGCGTCAGGCAGGCTTCAAAAGAATCTGGCCGCATTGAGAAATATGGCCGCTTATCAGAACCCCGGCAGATACACGCAGGCGGTAACGGAGATAGAAAGGGTGTTATGGGCTTCAGGCAAGAGGATATCTGCCGGTTCAACCGTCAGCCTTGCGGATTATCATGATAAAAACATTCTGCCTGTAAGGAGCGCCGACCTGCTTGTTACCGCAGAACAGCCGGAGAAAAACCCGGTTTTCGGATATTATTCCCGTAAGATCATCCCCTTTATCGAAAAGGAATCGCCTGATATTGTGGGCCTGTCCGTCAATTATCTCAGTCAGGCCATATGCGCATTTGCCCTGGCCGGCCTCATCAGAAGACTTTTCCCCTCTATGCGTATAATACTGGGAGGGGGGCTAGTCACAGCATGGAAAGGCCTTCCTGGCTGGAAAAACCCTTTCGAAGGACTTATCGATGATGTGGTTTCAGGCAGCGGCGAGAGGTTCTTCACAGATATCTTAAAGCTCAAAGGCAATCAGAATAAGATCGGATACAGCTATCATTATTCAAAAGAAGACCTGCCTCAATATCTTTCCCCGGTCTCGATAATCCCCATTGCCGCATCATCCGCCTGCTACTGGAACAGGTGCTCTTTCTGCCAGGAGAAGGCAACCGCAACAGAGAGCTTCTCATGCTCTTCTGTTCCTGCACTCAAATCCATTTCATCAATTACGAATGAATATTCCCCGGGTCTCATTCATTTTGTTGACAGCACCGTTCCCCCAGCCTTTTTAAAGAAGCTTGCTGCAAATCCTCCGGGTGTGCCCTGGTACGGCTTTGCCAGAGTGAGCCAGGAGCTTGCCGAGAAGGATTTCTGCGAAGCCCTCAGACGCTCCGGCTGCAGGATGCTCAAGCTGGGCATAGAGTCGGGCGATCAGGCCGTGCTGGATGCGCTTGATAAGGGAATCGATATCGGCCTTGCGGCTCATGCGCTCAAGGTTTTGAAAAGCTCCGGCATCGCCACCTATATTTATCTCCTGTTCGGTACCCCGCCGGAAGACGGCGGATCTGCCCTTAAGACACTCGATTTCGTCAGGGAGAATGCGGCCTCCATCGATTTCATAAACGCCGCGATCTTCAACCTGCCCGCTGTCTGTGCACATGAGCCAGGCATATCCGTGAGGGATTTCTATGAAGGCGACCTGGGCCTCTACAGGGATTTCATCCATCCGAAAGGCTGGGACAGGAAAAAGGCAAGGGAATTCATTGACAGGGAATTTAAGAGGGACGCCACAGTTTCGGCAATCCTGAGAAGAACGCCGAAAACATTCACATCAAATCATGCGCCGCTCTTTTTTCTGTGATAGCGACCCTCGGGCCTCTTTTCCTTTGCAATATAAAGCCTTTCATCGGCCTTTTTGATGAGGGCAACCGGGTCGCTTACTCCGTCGTCGCCGACAGCCGAGATGCCATAGGTGAACTGGGCCAGTATCCTGTCTCCTCTGAAATTAAGGCTGTTTTCATTGAAATATTCCTTGACTCTTATTATGAATTTTTCCGCTTCCACAACCGACGTCCCCGGCAATATGATCACAAACTCGTCGCCTGCGAAGCGCGCAATTATGTCGCTCTCTCTGGCCATTTCGGACAGACTCGTCGCAACGAATTTAAGCAGGTCGTCTCCGTAGTCATGCCCGTATGTGTCGTTTACTTTTTTAAAATGGTCGAGGTCTATGAAGATAAGCGACATCGGCAGGAGATATCGTTTGGCTCTTCCGAACTCGCGTTTGAGAACGTTTTCCATGGCCCTGCGGTTGAGGAGCCCGGTAAGCGGGTCTTTAAAGGCAAGAGTATTCAGCTCCTCATGGGCGGCGACATTGGAAAGGCATATGGAAACTATCATGCCGAGCTGCTCTAAAAAACCGGTATCGATCCCCGGCTGATAGCGCTCGGGTGATGTGTCGGCAAAATTGAGGCTTCCGGCCGGTTTGCCGTCGAATGTTATCGGAACCATAGCAAAGGACCTGAAAGGAATCTTTTGGCCGAAAGGCAGCAGATTTCTGTATATTTCGAGATCTGAATTTGCGAGCCTTGGTTTGTGTGAACCGTCCGTTATTTGAAGAAAGGCTTCGCGGTCGATGAAATTGAGGTGCATTAAAAAATCTTCCGATGCGATAAAGGTCTTTACAAGCCGGGTCACCCTGCCCGATGTTATAAGGGAGACCCATACATAAGGGACCTTGAACCTTTCCTCGATGCCCTTTAAAAGCCTGTCGAAAAAGTCTTTAAAATTGTGGATAGAGAGCACGCTTGTCTGAAGCTCGAAAAACTGGTGCGCAATTCTCTCATTCTCATTGAGCCTTTCAATCAGTGCGTCCCATTCGTGTCCGGTCATATGCCGCATTGTTGTCTCCTGAAACGCTTTACGGTATTTCAGGAGTATATCTTGAATGCTCTTCAATGTTGATGCGGCGGTTTCATCATGCTATTCTTTCAGAACCCAATAATGGAGGTAACAAACATGTTTGATTTCATAATGGATGAAGACCGTATTAAGCTTAGAGACGAGGCGAGGGCGTTCACAAAATGGATTCCGAAGCAGCTGATACTTGATATGGATGCCGAAAAGATACAGTTCCCTCATGAATACCTTCTTGAAGCGGGCAGGCGGAATCTTCTGGGGATAAGGATTGCAAAACAATACGGCGGCCGGGGACTCGGCTGGGTCGATGACGGAATAGTGGCCGAAGAGATAGGTGTTGCAAGCTATTCGTTGGCCTGTCTATGGGGCGTGGGCGCAGACATAGTTGCCGAAGCCATATGCGAATACGGCAGCGAGAAGCTGAAGCAGGAAGTCGTTGTCCCGCTGCTTGCAGGAAAAGTCTACGCAGCAGAGGGGCTTACCGAACCCAGGGGAGGCTCCGACTTCTTCGGAGCGACCACAAAAGCCGTAAAGGACGGAAACGGCTACAGGCTCACAGGCCAGAAGCGCTTCATCGTAGGCGGAGAAGGAGCGGACTATTTCCTCATATATGCTAAAACTGACGAGGCTGCTCCAGCGCATAAGTCGCTAACCGCATTTATTGTGCCCAGGACCGAGGGTCTGGAGACAAAATACATATACGGGCTTATGGGTGTGCGCGGAGGCGGTGCGGCGAGGCTCGTGCTCAAGGATGTCTATGTACCGGAGGATAACATACTGGGCGGGCTCAACAACGGCTTCGAGGTGTTTCAGCGCATGATGATTCCGGAGCGGCTCGGAACGGCGTCCATGACCATAGGGAGCGTCCGTCCGGCGGTAGAGATCGCTACGAAATACACGAGCAAGAGGAAGGCCTTCGGATTCGCCATTCAGAATTTCCAGGCTGTCGGTTTCAAGGTGGCCGATGCGGTCATGCTGCTGGATGCCGCACGTTCAATGTGCTATACGACCGCGCTTGCCATAGATTCCGGCAAGGTGACGCCGGGCCGTGCAAGGCGGATGGTCTCGCAGTCGAAGAAGTTCGTGACCGAAAGCTGCTGGGAGGCCGTTAACAACGCCATGCAAGTCATGGGCGGCATAGGCTATACCAATGTCTATCCGATTGAGAGGATGCTCAGGGATATGAGATTATCGATGATCTGGGTCGGAACGAACGAGATCATGCAGTACATCATCCAGACCGAGTGGTATAAGGAATACTGGAAGTTGGTGTCGAAGGTAGACCAGCGGGATGTAGAATCTGATGCGCTTAATTCTGACGCGGAGGAAGAAAAAGTCTACGAATAGCATTTGATTCCGTTTCGCATTCAAGCCCTGCCATTGTCTCTGCGCCTTCGGCTTGAGGAGCGAAACATGAAGATCGAGATCCCATTTTCGGCTACGTCGAAATGCTCCTCAGCATACGTTAAAGTATGCCTGCGTCGCTTCCTCCTAGCCTCCTCGGCATCGTCTTGAATGCATAACGGAA